>CAMPHU010000263.1 GCA_946886065.1 uncultured Massilia sp.
GTCGTCTATTTCGTGCCTGATGCTGCCAAAGCGGAGTCCTTCTACGTCGAGCGCCTCGGCTTCACCTGTACCGACCGCCTGCTGGGCGCCGGCCCCTTCCTGAAGCCGGCCGGCACCGCCGACCACCATACGCTGTTCCTGATCCAGACCCCGCCGTTCATGAAGGGTTGCGAGCACTTCACCTTCCATATGGGAGGTCCGACCGAGGTAATGCAGGCCGGCACGCGTTTCGTGAACAAAGGCTACCAGTCCTTCTGGGGACCCGGGCGCCACAAGATGGGCTCCAATTGGTTCTGGTACTTCAACAGCCCGCTCGGCTGCCACGTTGAGTACGACGCCGACATGGACCTGCACGATCAGGAATGGGTGGCGCGCGCTGTGCCGATGAGCGCCGACGCTTCCCAGCTGTTCCTGTTCCAGCAGCGCGACAAATGGGCGCCGGGCGGTCCGCCGCCGGGTGCAGCCGGCGCCGGCGAACGCCACTAAGGCGGATGCATGGGAGCGGACCTCGCTTTCCTGTGTCCGGCCGCGGAATTGGCCGAAGGCCAGTCGCGCGGCTTCGACCCGTGGCGCGAGGGTCGCGACACCGTGCTCCTGGTACGGCACGGGGGAGCGGTGTACGGCTGGCTTGATGCATGCCCACATCACGGCGGCACCCCGATGGCCTGGCGCAAGGACGCGTACCTGAACCGGGACCACAGCCGTATCGTCTGCGCGGCCCATGGCGCCCAGTTCGATATCGCTAGCGGCGCGTGCACGCTGGGGCCCTGCCTGGGCCAGTCGTTGACGCCCGCCGCGCTCGTATTTACGCAAGGACAAAACATTCATATTCGCCGCGATGGCGAGGAGGAGACACAGCATGACATCGAAGGCTAGCAAGGTACTCATTATCGGCGGGGGATTCTCGGGCATGGCCGCGGCCATCGAACTGCGCCGCCAGGGCGTGGAGGTCGACTTGGTCGAGATCGATCCCGGTTGGCGCTCGTATGGCGCCGGCATCAGCCTTGGGGGCGCTACCTTGCGGGCGTTCCGCCGGTTAGGCATCCTTGAAGCTTTCCTGGCGCAGGGCGCCGCCTCTGACGGCGTGGACGTGTTCATTCCGACGGGGCAGAAAGTGGCCAGCCTCCCGACTCCGCGCATCGCCGGGCCGGATGTTCCGGGCAATGGCGCCATCATGCGTCCGACGCTGGCGCGGATCCTGGCCGAGGCGACTCGCGCAGCAGGCGTCAATGTACGGCTGGGTTGCACCTTCTCACGCATCGAGCAGGACGCGGACGGCGTCGACGTGAGCCTCAGCGACGGCAGTCAGGGGCGATACGACCTGGTGATCGGTGCCGACGGCCTGTACTCGAAGGTACGCGAAACCCTGTTCCCGGACGCACCCAAGCCCAAGTACAGCGGACAAGGTGTCTGGCGTGCCGTACTGCCACGCCCCGCAGAAGTAACGGGCACCATGATGTGGATGGGCGCCAAGGTCAAGACCGGCCTGAATCCGGTGTCGCGCGAGCAGATGTACCTGTTCGTGACCGAAGACCGGCCAGACAACGATTTCATCGAGCCGGCGAGCTTCCTGGAGACGCTCAAAGGCCTGCTGGTGCGCTTCCCGGCGCCGCTCATGCAGCAGGTGAAGGACCAGCTCGACGAGCATGCGCAGATCGTCTACCGCCCGCTGGAAAGCCTGCTGGTGCCCGCGCCATGGTACCGCGGACGCGTGGTGCTGATCGGTGATACCGTGCATGCCACCACCCCGCATATGGCTTCCGGCGCCTGCATCGGCATCGAGGACGCCATCGTGCTGGCGGAGGAACTGGGCCGGTCCGGCATCGACGCCGCGCTGGAAGCCTACCAGGCACGCCGCTGGGAACGCTGCCGCATGGTGGTTCAGAACTCCGGCCGTCTCGGCGAGATCGAGATCCATGGCGGCGACCGGGAAGAGCATGCGCAGATCATGCGCGAGACGCTGATGGCCCTGGCCGCACCTATCTGAGGAAGCCGACATGAGCCGCCAATTTATCGACCTGTCCATCTACCTCGAGAATGAGGTGCTGTCCGATCCGCCTCCGCTGGCGCCCAAGATCACCTACCAGAAGCATGCGGACACACTGCACGAGTTCATGGCCATGATCCCCGGTACCACCGTTGAGGACTACCCGGATGGCGAGGCCGCCGCCGCCGAGTGGGTCACCATGACCACCCATAGCGGCACCCACCTGGACGCTCCCTATCACTTCCATTCGACGATGGACGCCAAGACAGGGGAAAAGAAGCGCTCGATCACCATCGACGAGGTGCCGCTCGAATGGTGTTTCCAGCCGGGGGTCAAGCTCGACTTCCGCCATTTCCCCGACGGCTATGTCGCCACGGCGGCGGATGTGGAAGCCGAACTGAAGCGAATCGGCCATGCGTTGCGGCCGCTCGACATCGTGGTGGTGAACACCCGTGCCGGCAGCCGCTATGGCCACAGCGACTTCGTCCAGGCAGGCTGCGGAATGGGTTACGAGGCCACCATGTACCTGCTCGAAAGAGGCGTGCGCCTGACCGGTACCGACGCCTGGAGCTGGGATGCGCCGTTTTCATACACCGCAAAGAAGATCGCAGAGACCGGCGACATGTCCCTGATCTGGGAAGGGCACAAGGCGGGCCGCGACATCGGCTACTGCCATCTCGAAAAGCTGCACAATCTGGAAGCCTTGCCGGCCCACGGATTTTTTATCAGCTGCTTCCCGCACAAGGTGCGCGCCGGGTCCGCAGGCTGGACGCGGGCAGTGGCGATCGTGGATGACGCGCTGCTGGCGCTGCCGCGTAGCTGAGGGACCGAATGAAGCTTGCTACCTACCGCAACGGCACCCCCGACGGCTGCCTGATGATAGTCTCGCGCGATCAGACACGTGCGCTCGATGGCTCGGCACTGGCGCCGAACCTGCTGCAGGCGCTCCAGCAATGGGAGCGCATTGCGCCCCAACTCCAGCGTTTGTCGGAAGCACTGAACGCCGGCGACGCCCGGGGTGTCGTGGCGTTCGAGCCTGAGCGCTGCATGGCACCCCTGCCACGCAGCTTCCAGTGGTGCGACGCGTCTGCTTTTCTGAACCACGGGCGCCTGATGGAGCGTGCCTTCAATACCGCGCCGATCCCCGATTTCGACACCATCCCGGTGATGTACCAGGGCGCATCCGATGACTTCCTCGGACCTCTCGACCCTGTGCCGATGCCGGACGAGGAGCTGGGCATCGATTTCGAGGGCGAGTTCGGAGTCGTCGTCGACAGCGTAACGATGGGTGTCTCGCCCGAGGCCGCGCTCGACCGGATCCGGCTGCTCGTCCAGGTCAACGACTGGAGCTTGCGCGCGCTCGGTCCGCGCGAGATGAAAAGCGGATTTGGTTTCCTGCAGGCTAAGCCCTCGACCAGCTTCGCACCCCTCGCAATTACCCCGGACGAGCTGGGGCCGCATTGGCGTGACGGGCGCGTGCATCTCGATCTCGAGGTGGAGTGGAACGGCGAGCCCTTCGGACGCCCGAACGGGCGCGAAATGAATTTCGGCTTTGGCGAGTTGATCGCCCATGCCGCGCGCACGCGCCGCCTGAGCGCCGGCGCCATCATCGGCTCGGGCACCGTGTCGAATGCCGACCGCGCCGCGGGTTCCGCCTGCATCGCTGAACGGCGCGTGATCGAAATCATCGATCACGGCAAAGCACGAACCGGCTTCATGCGCTTCGGCGACCGGGTACGCATGCGGGCACTGGCATCGAACGGCGATTCGCCGTTTGGCACGATCGATCAACGGGTGGTGCGTCCGGCTGACGCCCCACCTCTGGCTTGGTGTGAAGCATTGGGAGGCGGAGTATGAAAACCCAGGTAGCAATCATTGGGGCAGGTCCCTCCGGCCTGCTGCTCGGGCAGCTGTTGCACAAGCACGGCATCGACAACATCATCCTGGAGGTGCGCACGCCGGAGTACGTGCTTGGCCGAATCAGGGCCGGTGTGCTGGAGCAGGGCATGACCGACCTCCTGCGCGAGGCTGGAGCCGGCGAACGCATGGATCGCGAAGGACATGTGCATGACGGCTTCACGCTCGCCTACGGCGGCAAGAGCCAGCGAATCGACCTGAAAGGACTCACCGGCGGAAAGAGCGTCATGGTCTATGGCCAGACCGAGGTCACGCGCGATCTCATGGCCGCACGTGCGCTGAGTGGCGCCCAGACGGTGTATGAAGCGCAGGACGTCGAGTTGCACGATGTGGAAAGTGCTGCGCCCCGGGTCAGCTTCGTCAAGGACGGAGAACGCTGTGAAATCTCTTGTGATTACATCGCCGGCTGTGACGGGTTCCACGGGGTGTCGCGCCGTTCCATCCCGTCCGACCGCATCGAGTGCTTCGAGCGCATCTATCCTTTCGGCTGGCTCGGTGTCCTGTCCCGCACACCGCCGGTCGCGTCGGAGCTCATCTATGCCAACCACGAACGTGGCTTCGCGCTGTGCAGCATGCGCAGCGACACACTGAGCCGTTATTACGTCCAGTGCCCGCTGAATGACAAGGTGGAGGATTGGTCGGACGAGCGGTTCTGGAACGAGCTTCGCGCGAGGCTTCCTCAGGATGTGGCCGAGCGGCTGGTGACCGGACCATCGATCGAGAAAAGCATCGCGCCTTTGCGCAGCTTCGTGGTCGAGCCAATGCAGTACGGGCAGCTGTTCCTGGTCGGCGATGCCGCCCACATCGTTCCCCCGACTGGCGCGAAAGGATTGAACCTGGCGGCGAGCGATGTCCATACGTTGTACCACCTGCTGCGCCAGCGCTACCACGATGGCGAGATTGACGCTCCCGCCCGCTACTCGGAACTGTGCTTGCGCCGCGTGTGGAAAGCCGAGCGCTTTTCCTGGTGGATGACGAGCCTTCTGCACAAGCTGGACGATGATGCGTTCGCCCAACGTATCCGGATGGCCGAGCTTGATTATCTTGTCGGCTCGCACGCCGGCCAGGTAACCATCGCGGAAAACTACGTTGGTCTTCCGTACGAATGGCGAGAACAATCCCTGAACGGCTGACGCGCCTGGCGACATGAATGATAAGTGAGGAAAAAATGAGGATTCAACAGTCTGTTATTGGCGCAGCGGCGCTGCTGGCGCTCATGCCGCATGGCGCGATGGCGAATGCCGGACTGGCGCAAGAGAAGAACTGCATGGCTTGCCATGCGGTGGCCAGTAAGAAGGTGGGACCCGCGCTCAAGGACATCGCGCAACGGTATGCCGGACAGACGGATGCAGAGGCGAAGCTGGTGACCAAGGTCATGAAGGGCGGCGCCGGCGCGTGGGGGCCGATTCCCATGCCGGCCAACCCGCAGCTCAGCGAAGCGGAAGCGAAAACCCTGGTCGGGTGGGTGCTTTCCCAGAAGTGAGTCCGGTTTACAACGGGACCGGGCTGACTTCAGCAGTCGCGCCCAACTAGTCTCGCAGGAAAAACAAAAGCAAATCATTAAATAATCGATGCCGGAGCCGTAAGAGCGTGCCGAGGCATACCGGGGGAACCAGTCCATGATCGACAAAACATGCGCCTCGCTCGAGCGGGCGGTCGCAGATATTCCGGACGGCGCGACCATCATGATCGGCGGTTTCGGCAATGCCGGCATGCCGTCGGCGCTGATCGACGCATTGCTGGCGCAGGGTGCCCGCGAGCTTACCATCGTGAACAATAATGCCGGCAATGGCGAGACCGGGCTGGCCGCCCTGATCAAGGCGCGCCGCGTGCGCAAGATGGTCTGCTCGTTTCCGCGTCAGGCGGACTCGCATCATTTCGACGCGCTGTATCGTGCGGGTGAAATCGAGCTGGAATTGACCCCTCAGGGCAATCTGGCGGAACGAATCCGCGCGGCCGGGGCCGGGATCGGTGGCTTCTTTACGCCCACAGGCTTTGGCACCTTGCTTGCCGAAGGCAAGGAAACGCGTTTGATCGACGGCCGGCAGTATGTGTTCGAGACGCCGATCCATGCCGATTTCGCGCTAATCAAGGCACTGCGCGGCGACCGTTGGGGCAATCTGGTCTACCGCAAGACCGCACGCAACTTCGGACCGATCATGGCCATGGCGGCCAAGGTGACGATAGCCCAGGTGGCCGAGGTGGTAGCCCTCGGGGAAATCGATCCGGAGACGGTAGTGACTCCGGGGATTTTCGTTCAACGCGTAGTGAAGGAGGCAGTGTGAG
>CAMPHU010000264.1 GCA_946886065.1 uncultured Massilia sp.
ATCGATTTGTCGTTTGCGGACGGCGTGCGCGCGCTGATGCGCCAGGATCCGGACATCATCATGGTGGGCGAGATCCGCGACCTGGAAACGGCCGAGATGGCGATCCAGGCGGCGCTGACGGGGCATCTGGTGTTCTCGACCTTGCACACCAACGATGCGCCGGCGGCCGTCGTGCGCCTGCTGGAACTGGGCGTGCCGGATTATCTGCTGGAGGCGACCTTGATCGGCGTGATGGCCCAACGGCTGGTGCGCACCCTCTGCCCTTCGTGCAAGGCGCCCGGCGGGGAGCTGAGCGACGAGGTGTGGCAGAGCATCGCGGGGAACTGGGATATCGCCAAGCCGGCGACCGTGTATCGCCCGATTGGTTGTCCCGAGTGCAGGCAGACCGGGTATCGCGGGCGGACCGGCATCTACGAACTCCTGAGCGTGAGCGAAGGCTTCGGGAAGCTGGTGCGCGAGTCGGGCGAGCTGCAGTCCCTGCGCCGCCAGAGCATCGCCGACGGCATGAAGCCGCTGCGCATCGCGGGGGCCATGAAGGTGGTCGAAGGGGTGACCACGGCGGACGAAGTGCTGAAGGTGACGTCGGCGCTGTCTTGAACGAATGTTCACTTGCCTCTGGCGCAATCCGGAATCACCGGCTATAATGCTGCCTCTTTCGGGTCGTTAGCTCAGTTGGTAGAGCAGCGGACTTTTAATCCGTTGGTCGCTGGTTCGAGCCCAGCACGGCCTACCACGAATACACAGGAAGCCCACGAACTTCGGTTCGTGGGCTTTTTTGTTTTCCGATCCTCCCGGGAGTTGCCCGGGCAATGCGCTGCGCAGTCTCATTGGTCCAGCGCCGTCCGCCGTGCCTTGCCGAACAGAAGAGATAGTGCGGGAGTGCTACAGTCCCTGCAATTCCCGCAGCGAGGTCTCCGATGAAATACCTGCAAAAAATAGGTTCCGCCGGCTATATTTTCGTCGCCCTGCTCTTTTTCGTTTGCGGCTTTTCCCTGATCGTCCTCGCCGCCGTCGAAATCTGGTCGGCCCTGTTTGGCGACAGCCACGCGTCGGTGCAAGCGCGCTTCCAGCTCATCCTGGAATGCGTGGGCCTGCTGACCATCGCGGTCGCCGCCTTCGAACTGGGCCAGACCGTGCTGGAGGAAGAGGTGCAGCGCGAAGTGCACGTCAGTTCGCCAACCCGCCTGCGCCGCTTCCTGTCGCGCTTCCTGGTGGTGGTGGTGGTGTCGCTCGGGGTCGAATGCCTGGTAGGCGTGTTCCAGTTCGTACATACCAGACCGGAACTGCTGCCGCACGTTGCGTCGATCGGCGTCGCGGCAGCTGCCCTGCTGGCGAGCTGGGGACTGTTCGTGCGCCTGAACGTCGAAGCGGAGAAGCTCGAACCGGAAGCGATGCACCAGGCGCAAGAAGAAGACAAGCACGTCGAAACCTGAGTTTTCTCGTCTTGCGCCCCCGCCAATGCATAGTCTTGCAGGAAGTTCTTGGAAATTCGCAAGGGTCCGGCTATAATCTTGGCTTCTTCGGGTCGTTAGCTCAGTTGGTAGAGCAGCGGACTTTTAATCCGTTGGTCGCTGGTTCGAGCCCAGCACGGCCTACCAAAGATTCAACAACAACGCCAGCCTTCGGGTTGGCGTTGTTGTTTCCACGTCCGCAATCCATGGCCCAGACGATCGCCAGCGCCGTTCACCACGAACTGATCATCAAGAAAAGCCGCTTCATCGCCTGCGTGCAGCCGATGGCGGACCGCGCCGGCGCCCAGCAGATCGTCGCCGCCCTGCGCGCCGACCATCCCGGTGCGGCCCATGTGTGCTGGGCCCTGCTGGCCGGCGGCCAGTCGGCCGCGGTCGACGACGGCGAACCGAGCGGCACTGCCGGCCGGCCCATGCTCGACGTGCTGCGCCACCAGGACCTCGAAGGCGTGCTGGCCACCGTGGTGCGCTACTTCGGCGGCGTCAAGCTTGGCGCCGGCGGACTGGTACGCGCCTACACCGACAGCGTGGCCCAGGCCCTGCTGCAGGCCCGGAAAGTCCCCATCATCAAGCTCGCCCACCTGCGCTGCACGGCGCCCTATGCCTTCGAAGGCCTGGTGCGGCGCGAACTCGACGCCGCCGGCGCCAGCCTGGGCGAGGTCCTGCATGGCGACGACGTCAGCTTCGCCTTCAGTCTGCCCGCGGATGCCGCTCCGGCATTGCGCGCGCGCCTGGACGACGCCGGCCACGGCCGCATCGGCTGGCCCCGCGAAGACGCCGGATAAGCCTCGCCTATACCCGTCATCACGACTCGAAAGCGGACGCATCCGGACCAGCCCGGTATAGTGGCCGGTCCCACAGCCGGCGCGCATCGACCGGCCGTGTCCTTACAGCCCTCATCCAGAAGAACAATCGTGATCAAGAAAAGTCTCATCCCGCTCGCGCTGGGCGGCTTCGGCATCGGCATGACGGAATTCGTCATGATGGGCATCCTGCCCGACATCGCCACCGGCCTCGGCATCACCATCCCCGAGGCCGGCTACCTGATCACCGCCTACGCGCTGGGCGTGGTGGTCGGCGCCCCCACCCTGGTCAGCCTGTTCGCCAACCGTCCGCCGCGCAGCGTGCTGGTCTGGTTCATGCTGATGTTCACCGTCTTTAACGCCATGTCGGCCTTCGCGCCGAACTTCCACGTGATGATGCTGTCGCGCTTCCTCGCCGGCCTGCCGCACGGCGCCTTCTTCGGCGTCGGCGCGGTGGTGGCGAGCCGCCTGGCCGACGAGGGCAAGGTGGCGGCCGCCATGGCCACCATGTTCGCGGGCCTGACCGTGGCCAACGTGATCGGCGTACCGATCGGCACCTGGCTCGGCCACACGGTCGACTGGCGCCTGGTGTTCCTGATCGTGGCCGCCATCGGCTGCGCCACCGTGGTCAGCCTGCGCCGGCTGGTGCCGCACATCGAAGCCAAGCAGCGCGCCGGCTTCATCCAGGACCTGCGCATCTTCCGCAGCGGCGGCCTGTGGCTGGCGCTGGGCATCACCGCGATCGGCACCGGCGGCTTCTTCGCCTGGTTCAGCTACATCACGCCGCTGCTCACCGACGTCACCCTGTTCCAGCCCACTACGATCCCGATGATCATGACCGTGGTCGGCGTCGGCATGACCGCCGGCGTGCTGGTGGGCGGCCGCCTGGCGGACCGCTTCCATCCCTTGCCCGCGATCCTGATCCTGCTCGTGTCGATGACGGCCCTGTTGCTGTGCAATGGCCTGCTGGCCGATTCGCAGCCGATGATGCTGGTGCTCGCCTTCGCCACCGGCGCCAACGCGCTGGCGCTCGGTCCGCCGATCCAGATGCTGCTGATCGACCATTCGCGCGAAGCGGAGATGCTCGGCTCCTCGCTCGGCCAGTCGGGCTTCAACATCGGCAACGCCACCGGCGCTTTCCTGGGCGGCATTCCGCTGACCCTGGGCTACTCCTATTCCTCGCCGCAGTGGGTGGCGGCCGCGCTGGCGCTGGCCGGCGTCGGCCTGTCGCTGCTGATGCTGAGCCGCCACCGCGCACGCCAGCTGGCCTGATGCTTCAGGCGCCAAGCGCCTCCAGCACCTCGCGGGTCGTCACCACCGTGGCGAACTCGCCATGCAGGCTGGCCAGCGCCGTGTCGTGCATCTGCCCGGCCGTGTAATGGCGGCCGTCCGGGCCGGTGCGCTCGAAGGTGGCGGTGGCGTCGCCCACGAAATACGTCTCGAATCCGAAATTCCCTGCCATGCGCGTCGTCGTCGACACACAATGGTCGGTCGTCAATCCTACGATCACCAGCACCTCGATGCCCGCTGCGCGCAGGCGCGCTTCCAGGTCGGTGCCGATGAAGGACGAGTTCACACGCTTGAAAATCACGGTCTCGCCCGGCAGCGGCTGGCCTTCCGGCTTGTGGCGGTAGGTTGGCTGGTCCGGATGGAACAGGCTGGCCGGGCGCGGCGAGCGGTGCTGGATGTGGAACAGCGGGCGCCCGGTCGCGCGCCATCCGTCCAGCAGCGCGCCGATATTGCGCTCGGCCTCGGGATTGTTGCGCCGGCCCCAGCTGGGGTGGTCGAAGGCCTGCTGCACGTCGATGCTGATCAGGGCGGCCTTGGCGGGTAATTGCTGCATATGGTGTCCTTTCATGGTGGTTAAGCCGCGCATCTTCGCGCCCTGTCTCGGCACGGGCAACCGGGATGGCAGATAATTGCCGCTTCGACATGAAGGATTTCGATGGCCCCATGAAGCTCAGCCAACTCAGGATGTTCGTCGCCGTTGCCGACAGCGGCAGTTTCAGCGCCGCCGCGGCCCTGCTCGGCTGCACCCAGTCGCGCATCAGCCATGCGCTCGCGGAACTCGAAGGGGAACTGGGCACGGCCCTGCTGCTGCGCGGGCGCACCGGCTCGGCGCCGACCGAAGCCGGCAAGCAGGCGCTGGCGACGGCGCGCCAGATGCTGCGCCTGGAGGCCGACTTGCTGGCCTCGATGCGCGGCGCGTCTGGCATGCGAGGCACGGTGCGCATCGCCTGCTTCCGCAGCGTCGGCACGCACCTGCTGCCGCATGCCGTCGAGGCCCTCGCCCGGGCTCACCCGGGCCTGCATGTGGACATCGACGACAGCTGCGAAGAGCGCGGCGACGTCGGCGCCGCCCTGCGCGCCGGCCGCGCGGAAATCGGCATCGCCCAGCTGCCCCTCGAAGGCGGGCTGGAGGCGCGTCCCTATCTGTTCGACGACTACGTGATGGTGGTGCCGGCCGCCCTGCCCGTGGACAGCCGCCAGGGCTGGCCGGAGCTCGGCGCCCTGCCCTTCATCCAGCTCGGTTGCTCGGGCGCCGCGGCGATCCTGGCGCGCTGCCGCGACGCCGGCTTCACGGCCCAGGCCGCACGCACCCTGGCCAACGACACCAGCATCGCCGCCATGGTCGGGCGCGGCATGGGCTATTCGATCCTGCCGCGCCTGTCGATCTTTCCGGAGCCCGGCGACGTGAAGGTGCTGCCGCTGCCGATCCCGGCGCGGCGCCAGTTCGCCATCGCGGCCCTGCCCGAGGTGATGCGCCAGGCCGCCGTGCGCGCAGTCGTGCGCACGCTGCGCGACCGCACAGTGGCGGCGCGCACGCAGGCCGGACAGGCCGGCATCGTCAACTGGGAATAAAAAGGCTTAAACGAGCACCGCGTCGCCCATCGCCGCCGCCATCTCGGCGGCCTCGTCCTGGATCTGGCGCAGGGTGTCTTCGTCGAGCACGAAGTCGATGGCGCTTTCGGCATGGGCCGGCAGCGGCAATGGCTTGTTGCCGAGAGGGGATTGCACCGGCGCATATTGATTAGCCAGCAACAGGGTATCGAGCAGGCTGCCGGGGGGCATGTTGAGCCAGCCGCCGCGCATGTCGGCGATGGCCTCGGCCACCACCGTGGGAATGTTGAGCTTCTTCATCACTTCGGTGCTCACCACGTCTTCGCACAGCTCGCCCCAGTTCTCGACATCGTCGTCGAGCAGGCCGGGAAATTCGTCGGCGCGCGAGAGCAGGTAGAAGCCGCCCACCTCGTGCACGATGCCGGCGAACATGGCGGTGTCCGGGTTGACGTAGGTGACGCGGCGCGCGAGCGCGTAGGCGAGCGAGGCGACATGGGCCGAATGCTCCCACAGCTGCCCGGCCTTGGCGCGCAGGGCCCGGTCCTTGATGCGGCTGCCGAACTGGCGCACCACCAGGCTCGCCACCAGGGCCTGCAGGCGGCGGTAGCCGATGCGGGTCACGGCGGCGCGCACATTGGTCACCGGCACGCCGCTGTTGCCGCCGAACGCAGCCGTGTTGGCCATGGCGACGGTGCGCGCGGCCAGCTGCGGTTCGGACAGCACGAGGCGGATCGCCTCTTCCACATGGCAATCGGGGTCGTCGAGGGCGAGCTGCAGGCGCAGCACGGCATTGACGCTGGTGGGGAAGGTGATCTCACCGCGGACAGCCTGCGCCGCGATGTATCCGAAGGCTTCGAGTTTATTCACGCGCCGAATTATACCTTGCTGTGTGACCAACTCTCGCGGCCAGGGGGCTGCCTTTCCTCTCCTGCCGCCGCGGTGTGGCAGGCGATCCACATCTGTCAAAAATAAAGGCGCTGTCACCGTTGAGTGTTGAATCTTCCTTGGCTGCTGAGGTCTAACGA
>CAMPHU010000265.1 GCA_946886065.1 uncultured Massilia sp.
CAGGTGGCGGCGATGTAGGCCAGGCTGTCGGCCCAGGCCTTGGGCGGCACCAGCATGGTCGCCAGCGAGGTCTTGGCGCCGTCGAAGCCCGACAGGTGCAGCGCGGTGACCTGCGGCGGCAGGTCCTGCAGCACCTGGGCCACGGCGTAGTCGCCGTGCTCGTCGGCCGCTTTCGAGAACACCTCTTCGGCGTGCTCGAGCGATCCGGCCAGCACCAGCTCGCCGACCTGCCTGGCCAGCGCGGGGAGGTTGCTGCCTTGCTTGGCTTCGTCGCTCATTCGCGGTCCCCTCCTTCCTGGTCGAACAGCTGGGTGAAGTCGTCTGACGCGGCGGTGCTGTCCATCTCGTCGCCCTCGTCGTCCTCCTCGCCCTCGGCCAGCTGGTCGAGCGACTGGTCGACGTCGTCCCAGCGGCCCTGGTTCTTGTACAGGAAGGCGGTGATGATGGCCTGGCGCGCCAGTTCCGGATGGTTGGACGTCATCGCTTCATACATGGCCGCGCCGCCGTCGCCGTCGCATTCGGCCATCGCGAACACGCGCGCCGGGTCGCCGCCCTCGTAGTCGGCGGCCTCGCGCATCAGGCCTTTCGGGTCGGTGAAGCGGATGCGGTCGACCAGGGCGAAGGCCATCAGGTTGACGTCGTCCAGGCCCGAGCCGCCGGCGTATTCGGACACCAGGGCGCCGACCATCATGTCGTAGTTCTTGCGGTTGGGCGGGTCGCCCAGGGTGCCCTCGATCTGGCCTTCCAGCTCACGCGACTGGAACGAGAATTCGGGATGTACGTGTTTCATTGTTCTATCCTGTTGATTCGGTAACGGCCGCCTCAGGCCTGGAGATTGACGCCGTTCAGCGCGAACAGCGAGCGCCACAATTCGAAGGCTTCGGCCTCGGCATCGAGCACGATGCGGTGGTTGACGCTCTGGTTGTATTCCTCCCGCCTGGCGGGATCGGACAGGATCTCGTAGGCCTTCGTCACGGCCTTGAAACGCGCCTCCGCGCCCGGCGCCTGGTTGCGGTCCGGGTGATAGCGCATGGCCAGCGAACGGTAGACCTTCTTGATCTCGTCGTCGCTGGCGTTCGGCGCGACGCCGAGGATCGCGTATAAATTTTCCACTGGGGCTCTCCGGCAATCGGCAAAAGGGAGATTATCCTATATAAAAGGATAAGCTGTCAGGCTTGCCAGGCTGACAACGAAGTGTCAATGCCGATGCGGCGGCGGCACGGGCCGCGATGGAGGGACAGGCGCCGGCAGCGCGGGCATGGGCAGGCCGGCGAGCGCGAACAGCCAGGCGCGCACCAGGTCCGGATGGGTGGCGAGGGTTTTCATGGGTTCGACCTTGCAAGGGGTTGAGCTGTCCCCAAGTATGAGCATTGGGGGCCATCCTGACGGTGCGCTCCACCACATAGGGGACCGGAGCGGCCCCGTCTACGGTAAAATGCCCCGAACTTACCTATCCAACACCATTTTTCATGAGTAACGACAAGAATACCCCAGCGGCGGCAGGAAATCCGCTGTCGTCGAACTTTGTGCGCGCCATCGTCGAAAACGACCTGGCGACCGGCGCCCACGCGCGCGAGGGCCTGCCGCCCGTGATCACGCGCTTCCCGCCGGAGCCCAACGGCTACCTGCACGTGGGCCACGCCAAGTCGATCTGCCTGAACTTCGGCCTGGCGCGCGACTACGCGGGCCTGTGCCACCTGCGCTTCGACGACACCAATCCGGAGAAGGAAGAGCAGGAATACGTCGACACCATCATGGACAGCGTCAAGTGGCTCGGCTTCTCCTGGGAGCAGGAAGGCAAGGAGCACCTGTACTACGCGTCGGACTACTTCGACAAGCTGTACGAGATGGCCGAGTACCTGATCAAGGCCGGCAAGGCCTATGTCGACAGCCAGAGCGCCGAAGAGATGGCGAAGAACCGCGGCAACTTCGGTACGCCGGGCACCAACTCGCCCTTCCGCGACCGCCCGGCGGAAGAGTCGCTGCAGCTCTTCCGCGACATGAAGGCCGGCAAGTACAAGGACGGCGAGCACATCCTGCGCGCCAAGATGAGCGAGGACGCCATGGCGTCGCCGATCATGACCAACCGCGACCCGGCCCTGTACCGCATCCGCCATGCGCATCACCACCGCACCGGCGACAAGTGGTGCATCTACCCGATGTACGACTACACGCACCCGATCTCGGACGCGCTGGAGAACATCACCCATTCGCTGTGCACGCTGGAGTTCACCGACCACCGCCCGTTCTACGACTGGCTGGTCGAGACCCTGGCCGAAGGCGGCTTCTTCCGGAAGCCGGTGCCGCGCCAGTACGAATTCGCGCGCCTGAACCTGACCTATGTGGTCACCTCCAAGCGCAAGCTGCGCTCGCTGGTGGACGACGGCATCGTCACCGGCTGGGACGACCCGCGCATGCCGACCATCGTCGGCCTGCGCCGCCGCGGCTACACGCCGGAATCGATCCAGCTGTTCTGCGAGCGCATCGGCGTCTCCAAGGCCGACGGCTGGATCGACATGAGCATCCTGGAAGGCGCGCTGCGCGACGACCTGGATCCGAAGGCGCCGCGCGCCATCGCCGTGCTGCGTCCGCTCAAGCTCATCGTCGACAACTTCCCCGAAGGCGAAGCCCACGCGTGCACCTCGCCGGTCCACCCGCACCACCCGGAATGGGGCGTGCGCAGCTTCCCGTTCACCCGCGAACTGTGGATCGAGCGCGAGGACTTCATGGAAGTGCCGACCAAGGGCTATTTCCGCTTCACGCCCCCGGTGGGCGACCAGCCGGGCGCGCGCGTGCGCCTGAAGTACGGCTACGTGGTCGAGTGCACCGGCTACGACAAGGACGCGGACGGCAACGTGACGGCCGTCCACGTGAAGTACTTCGAGGATTCCAAGTCCGGCACGCCGGGCGCGGACAACTACAAGGTCAAGGGCAACATCACCTGGGTCAGCGCCGCCAGCGCGCTCGAGGCCGAAGTGCGCCTGTACGACCGCCTGTTCCTGGAGCCGCAGCCGGACGCCGGCGGCAAGGACTTCAAGGCCGTGCTGAACCCGAACGCCCTCGAGACCATCACCGCCTACCTGGAACCGGGCCTGAAGGATGCGGTGGCCGACCAGCGCTTCCAGTTCGAGCGCCACGGCTACTTCGTCGCCGACCGCGTGGATTCGAAGCCGGGCAAGCCGGTGTTCAACCGCGTGACGACGCTCAAGGACAGCTGGGCCAAGTAAGGATCAGCTTCTGTAAAAAGACCGCCACGGCGGTCTTTTTTTTGCCCTCCCTGCATAGTCCGCCCGTGCGAAATCGCTCCTATACCACCGCACGCCCGTGCAATACAGACAACACATGTTGTTTTTCTGCAAAACCCGTCGATTTTGATAGGTATCAGGCCTGAGAACATTGCTTAGCGTAACAATATTGACGCACCGCACTATCTGCGGAACGCGTGTTTCGCTCCAGGACCAAGACGATGATGCCAGACCGCCACCCCGCCGGGATGTTCGCCAACCCGGCAACCCTGCTAACGGGAGCGCTGCTGTCGCTGGTCGTGGGCGCCGGGGCGCACCTGGCCACCTCCGAGGCCATCGAGAGCGACGCCAGCATGCGCTTCCGCAACATGGCGCGCTCGGCCCAATACACCATCGACGCCCGCATCAAGAGCTACAGCGACGTGCTGCGCGGGACGGCGGGCTTGTTCCGCGCCACCGAGTACACCAGCGCCGACGAGTTCCGCCAGTACGTCGAGCAGCTCGACATCGAAAACAACTTCCCCGGGATCGAGGTGATCAACTATGCGCGCACGGTGCATGCCGAGGGTTTGGTCGAGCTCGACCGCGAGCTGCGCGGACGCATGCGCCTGCTCGGCATCCAGGGCGACGCTCCGCCGCTCGTTCCCCTGCCCGGCCGCGACAGCTATACCGTCCTGGTCTACATCGAACCGCGCTCCCGCCCTTCGCTCGAGAAGCTCGGCATGGACCTGGAGGCGCGCGGCTACACGCGCCAGGTCCTGGGCCACGCGCGCGATGCGAACATCCTGAGCGCCTCGGGCACGCGCATTGCGCTCCAGCCGGGGCCGAACCAGAGCAGCCAGGCGCTGCGCATGCCGGTCTACCGCATCGGCATGCCGACCAGCACCGTGGCCGAACGGCGCCTGGCCTACATGGGCTCGGCCGGCATCGGCTTCAGCGTGGCCCGGCTGATGGGCGGCATCCTGGACGAATTCCCCGTCAAGGGCACGCGCCTGGTGGTGACCGACCTTACCGAGGTGCCGCCCGAGCCGGGCGAAGCGCCGCCGCGCGCCATCCTCTACGACAGCCTGGCCACGCCGAGGCATCCGCATCCGGCGCTGCCGCCGGACGACGCCAGCGTGTTCTCGGCCAGCCTGCCGATCGAGTTCAACCAGCGCCTGTGGCGGGCCGACTTCAGCATCGCCCGCTCCGCGCTGTACACCAGCTTCGACATCTACTACCCATGGCTGGCGGCCTTTGCCGGCGGCATGAGCACGGCCCTGCTGTACGCGCTGTTCCAGACCATGGCCTTCTCGCGCCGCAACGCCCTGCGCATGGCGGAGGACATGACGCGCGAGCTGCGCGCCAGCCAGGCCAAGCTGCAGGCCAGCCACGAGAAGCTGCGCCTGCTGGCCGCGCACGCGGAACAGATCAAGGAAGGCGAACGCAAGCGCATCGCGCGCGAGATCCACGACGACCTGGCCCAGAGCCTGCTGGCGCTCAAGATCGAGGCCGAGTTCCTGGCCAACCGCACCCGCGGCGGCCACAAGCGCCTGCATGCGCGCGCCGACGCCACCGTGCGCCAGATCGACGTCACCATCCGCAGCGTGCGCCAGATCATCAATGACCTGCGCCCCAACGTGCTCGACCTCGGCCTGAGCGCCGCGGTCGATTGGCAGGTGGCGGACTTCGCGCGCCGCACCGGCATCCAGTGCGAACTGGTGGACGACGACGGCGACTACCGCATCGACGACCACTGCGCCACCGCCTTCTTCCGCATCCTGCAGGAATCGCTCAACAACGTGGCGCGCCACGCGCACGCCACCCGCGTCTGGATCGACCTGCGCCAGCACGCCGACATGCTCACCATGACCATCCGCGACAACGGCGTCGGCATGCAGCCCGGCAGCCGCAACCGCAACGGTTCCTTCGGCCTGGTCGGCATCGAGGAAAGGGTCGGCATCCTGGGCGGCTCGTTCTCGGTCAGCAGCGGCCCGGAAAGCGGGACCACGATCGTCGTCACCATCCCTGTCACCGGGCCCATCGCGCCCGCACAGGAAAGCAAGCGCGCCGCCGCGGTCGCAGTCGCCGCCTGACTCCCACACATTTCCGTTGGGAAGTTGTGGTTGAAAAATCACATCAATCAATGCTTGAGGAAGCTCAACAGTTTCCCTGACTATCCGCAGGAAAATGGTTATCGCTGTCAACGCGCAAGACCTCATCCGTCTTGTTTCCCCATCCATTCATGCAGGAGGACCAAGGCCTTACCCGCTTCAACCAAAACAGGGACCCAGCAGTAAGCACCATCACAATACTGACAACAGAGGTGAACACAATGTCGACGAAAACTGAATTTGCAGCTTTTGAAGCACTTGACCTCACACCGATCAAGATGAAACTGATGCACGTGGAATCCGGCGAAGGCTGGTCCGAAGTACGCGCCAATGCTGTCGAAGCGGAATACCGGCGCTTCCTGTTCCTGATGAAGAAGTACCCGGACGACCAGGCCTCGCCGACGGTCGACGTCGACACCTTCTGGCATTACCACATCCTCGACACCATGAAGTACGCGCGCGACTGCGAAGCGGTGTTCGGCTACTTCCTGCACCACTATCCCTATGTCGGCATCGGCGAGCAGGCCGTCGAAGGCGAGCAGGTGCGCGCCGGCGAGCGCATGCGCGAACTGTACGCCGCCGAATTCGGCGCCCCGGCCATGGGCCGGGAGGCCTGGTGCGCCTCGCCGGGCAAGTCCCTGGTCAAGGGTGCAGACAGCGCATGGTGTGCTTCGCCTGGCAAGGCGGCGTCCAGGGGCGGCGACAGCGCATGGTGCGCCTCGCCGGGCAAGGCTGTCGCCAAGGGCGGCGATGCAGCGTGGTGCGC
>CAMPHU010000266.1 GCA_946886065.1 uncultured Massilia sp.
CGGCGCGCCCTGAAGGACCAAACCCGCGATCATGCGGATGGAATTTACATAAAGGCAACTACCGTCTAGTACAATCGCGGGATGACCTCTTCCTTCCTGCGTACCCTCGCCTTCCTGGTCCCGGGCCTGGTTCTGCTGCCCCTCGGCGCGTTGGCGCAACAGCCCGCTTCCGAGCCCTGCCTCTACGTCAACGTCGACACCCTGCCCCTTGCCTACAGTGGCCCCGGCCTGGGCATCACCACGCAAGGCCGGATCAACGGCAAGCCGGCCACCCTGCTGGTCGATACCGGCGCCTTCGAGACCATGCTGACCCGCACCGGCGCCGAGCGGCACGGATTGCGCCTGCGCTATGCGAAGGCGACGGCCTATGGAGTCGGTGGTCTCAGCCGCATCTATACCGCGCGTGTCGACGAGTTCGCCACCGGACCGGCAGACATGAAACGCACTGAGCTGCGGGTGATCGGCGATACCGCCACGCCGCCCAGCTTCGATGGCCTTGCCGGCGCCCCCTTCCTGCTGCAAGCCGATCTCGAGTTTTCGCTGCCGACCAAGGAAATCAAGTTTTTCCGTCCCTCCAACTGCCAGGACCGCTTCCTTGCGTACTGGGACGAGAATGCGGTCGTGCTCCCGTTCGAGCCCAGCTCCTCGGACAGCCCGAATCCCGAATTCACCGTGCTCCTGAACGGGCAGAAGCTGAGGGCCATCATCGACAGCGGCGCATCGCGCACCTCGGTCTCCCTCGACGCCGCCAGGCGCGCCGGCCTGAAGCTCGATGCGCCCGGCGTGGAACGCCTGGGCGACGTCACCGGGATCGGGACCGCGCGCGTGGCGCACTGGGCCGCGATGTTCGACACGCTGCAGATCGGCGCCGAAACCATCCGCCAGGCCGAAATCGGCGTCATCGACACGAACCGCCTCAAGATCGACGTGATCCTGGGCGCCGATTTCCTGCGCGCCCACCGGGTGCTGTTCGCCATGAGCCAGCAACGCCTCTATCTCTCCTATATCGGCGGCGAACCGCTCGGCCAGCGGCGCCGGATCGAGCCCTGGATCCAGAACGAAGCGGACCTCGGCAATGCCGACGCCCAGATGTTCCTGGCGAACGCCTACCTGGACGGCAAGCAGCCCGACGCCGCCAAAGGCAAGGCCTGGCTGGAGCGCGCCGCCCGCGGCGGCAATCCGGAGGCGAATGGCCTGACCGGGCGCCAGCTGATGCGCGAAGGCCGCTACGCCGAAGCGGCGCAGCGGCTGCGCAAGGCGCTCGACGCCCTCCCAAGCGCGCGCTATCACGCCTTGTGGCTGTATGGGGCGCGGGTGCGCAGCGGCCAGGCCGAACTCGGCAAGCGCGAGCTGGAAACGGTGTTCGCGCGCGAAACGGACGAATGGCCCGGCCCGATCGCCCGTTACTATCTCGGCAAGATGGACGAGGAAGACTTGCTGGAAGAAGCACGCGGCGACCGCCTGCGGGCCAGGCACCAGGTCTGCCTGGCCCGCAGGCACATCGTCGAGCGGCTCGGCTTCGATGGCGCCAGTGCCCGCCTGGAGGCCGCGAAGGCGCAAGCGCTGCTGGATTGCTCATCCGACAAGACCAGCGACAGGACTGCCGCCAACTAGGCGCCGCACGGACGGGCCGGCATCGCGCTACAATGCCGGCTCTCTTCCTTTTTGCACCTTCCCAGCCATGTTCACCCCGTCTTCGCACGACGTGCGCCGCTTCTTTTGCGAGGCCTTGCGCAAGCACCGCAAGGGCGAGATCCTGACCCCGATGGACGCCATCGCGGCCGACTGGATCGCCCAGCATCCCGAATACCACGCCGAGCTGCAGGATGTGGAGGAAGCGATCGCGCGCGACTATTCGGTCGAGGGCGGCAAGCCGAATCCCTTCCTGCACCTGTCGATGCACCTGTCGATTGTCGAGCAAGTCTCGATCGACCAGCCGCGCGGCATCAAGGCCGCGCACGACGCCCTGGTGGCCAAGCGCGGCGAGCACGACGCCCACCACGAGATCATGGAATGCCTGGGCGAGATGATCTGGGCTTCGCAGCGCAAGGGCGTGCCGCCGGACACCGAGGCCTACATCGAGTGCGTGCGCCGGCGCGCCTTCGCCTGACGCCGTCTTAGCCCAGCTTGTCGTCCGCGACGTGGTAGCGCGGATCCTCCAGCACGTTCACCTCGACCATCTCGCGGGCCTTGTCCAGCAGTTCCCGGCAGTCCGGGCTCAGGTGGCGCAGGTGCAGGCGCTTGCCCAACTGGCGGTAACGCTCGGCCAGCGCGTCGATGGCCTGGATGGCCGAGTGGTCGGCCACGCGCGCGCGGCGGAATTCGATGACCACGTCCTGCGGGTCGTCCCTGGGCGTGAACAGCTGCTGGAAGTTGCTCACCGACGCGAAGAACAGCGTGCCCTCCAGCTCATAGACCTTCCACCCCTGGGCATCGACAACGGCGCCCGCCCTCACCTGCTTGGCGTGTTGCCAGGCGAACACCAGGGCCGAGACGATCACGCCGGCCAGCACCGCCACCGCCAGGTCGAAGGCCAGCGTGACGCCGGCCACCAGCACGATCACCAGCGCATCGGCGCGCGGCACCTTGCCGAACAGGCGGAAGGTGCTCCATTCGAAGGTCTTCTCGCACACCACGAACATCACGCCGATCAGGGCGGCCAGCGGGATCTGCTCGATCCAGCTGGAGCCCACCAGGATGAAGGACAGCAGGAACAGCGAGGCCATGATGCCCGACAGGCGCCCGGTGGCGCCGCTGTTCACGTTGATCATGCTCTGGCCGATCAGGGCGCAGCCGCCCATGCCGCCGAACAGGCCGGTGACCACGTTGGACGCGCCCAGCGCCAGGCATTCGCGGTTCGGCTGGCCGCGGGTATCGGTGATCTCGTCGATCAGGGTCAGGGTCAGGAGCGATTCGATCAGGCCGACGCCGGCCATCACCAGCGCGTAGGGGAAGACGATGCGCAGGGTCTCGAGCGTGAACGGCACTTCCGGCAGCGCGAAGGACGGCAGGCCGCCGGCAATGGAGCCCAGGTCGCCCACGGTCTTGGTCTCGATGCCGAGCAGCGCGCAGCCGGCGGTGGCGGCCAGGATGCCGACCAGGGTGGCCGGCACGGCCTTGGTGACGCGCGGGGTCAGGTAGATCACGGCCATGGTCACCGCCACCACGCCGAGCATGGCGGCCAGGGCGGCGCCTTCCATCCACTGCGGCGCGCCGTCCGGGCCGGGGGTCTTGAAGTGGCCGAACTGGGCGATGAAGATCACCAGCGCCAGGCCGTTGACGAACCCGAGCATGACCGGATGCGGCACCATGCGGATGAACTTGCCGAGGCGGGCGGCGGCGAACAGCAGCTGCAGCACGCCCATCAGGACCACGGCCGCGAACAGGTATTGGGCACCGTGCTGGACCACCAGCGCGGTCATCACCACGGCCAGCGAGCCGGCGGCGGCGGAGATCATGCCGGGACGGCCGCCGAAGGCGGAGGTGATCAGGGCGACCAGCACGGCGGCGTACAGGCCGGTGAGCGGGGAGACCTGGGCGACCAGGGCGAAGGCGATGGCTTCGGGGACCAGGGCCAGGGCGACGGTGAGGCCGCTGAGCAGGTTGGTTTTGAGGTGGGTGGGGGATAGCACGGGGACTCCAGGGTTCGGGGGCTGGCGGTTTACGAACAAACTTGGGTCCCCGCCTTCGCGGGGATGACGGATTGAACGCTAGTGGTTAGCTGTAAAACCGTCAACCCCGCGAGGCGGGGGCCCAAGTTTGCACGCACTGACGAACCGCCCGCAGCAAAGGGCCCGTATGTTACCAGCTCAGCGTCCGGCCAGCCTCCGCCGGAACGCCAGGTAGTCCTCCGCCACCTGCCGGTCCCGCTCCAGCATCGGCAAATGCCCCACCCCAGGCATGACGATCACCTGCGCCCGCGGCAGCAAGCGACCAAGCGCCGCCGCTCCCGACACATGCAGCACGCGGTCCTGCGCCCCCCACACCACCAGCGCCGGCGCCTTCGCTTCGCCCGGCGCCGGGCTGCCGTTGACGTCGGCGAAGATCCGCTGATGCAGCGCTTGATACCGCAGCGGCTCCCGGGCAATCACATTCCTGACGAAGCCCGGCATGAAGGGCGGATCCGCCATCACCACCTCGAACAGGCGCCCGAACTCCTCCTCGTTGCTGGCCATCAGCACATTGGGGCCGCCCGCCGCCATGGTCCTGGCCAGTTCGCCCGGCTCGGCCCCCGGCACGCCGTTCGGCGCCAGCAGCCACAGGCTGCGCGTCTGGTCCGGATACAGCGCGGCATAGTGCAATGCGATCTGCCCGCCCATCGAGCTGCCGCCCAGGTGAACGCCGTCGACGCCCAGCTGCCGCAAGAACGCATGCATCCTGCGCGCCTGCCCCGCCGGCGTGTAGTCGGCGCCCGTCGGATGATCGGATTCGCCGAAGCCAAGCAAGTCGGGCGCGATGATTCGGTAGTGCCCGCCGAGGAAACGCGCCGCGCGCGTGAAGTGGTCCTTGTTGCCGCGGAAGCCGTGCAGCAGCAGCAAGGGTTCGCCCTTCCCGCCCTCCAGGTAGACGATGCGCTCCCCGCCGGGCAGCACAAGCTCCTTGCGCTCCAGTCCTGAAAGCTTGCGGTCCAGGGTGAAGAGGGTTTCCGCCACCTGTACCGGCGCAAAAAAGGCCAGGGCGGCGAAGACGGCCAGCACCGCCACGACGAGGAGATGGATCGAAGGCAGGCGCTTCATGGGCTGTATCCCGGACGAATGGAGCGTAAAAACGAAAAACCCCTCCAGTGGAGGGGTCCGCATTGCAGCAGCCGGAACCGCCGGCTTATTTGCTCGTCACCAGCTGCGACGGCAGGCTGGCCAGGTAGGCGCCGATGTCGGCCATGTCCTGGTTCGACAGCGGCTGCACCTGGGCCGCCATGATCGGGTTGACGCGGCCGTTGGTGCCGTTGCCGCGCTTGTAGGCGCGCAGGGCGTGGGCCAGGTAGTCCGCGTGCTGGCCGGCCAGCTTCGGATAGGTCGGGTCGATCGGCTTGTTGTAATCGGCGCCATGGCAGGCGGCGCAGTTGTACTTCTTGGCCAGGTTCTCGCCCTTGGCGACGTCGGCCGCCGAGGCGGCGCTCATGCAGAAGGCGCCAACGATCAGCGCGGAAATCAGTTTTTTCATGGCTGTCCTTATCGCTTGGTGGCTTCGGTCTGCTGGGCGTAGTAGGCCGCCACGTCGGCGATGTCCTGGTCGCTCATGGACGAGGCGATGCCGGTCATCGAAGGATGCTTGCGGTCGCCCTTGCGGTAGGCCTTCAGGGCGGATTCGATGTACTTGGCGGACTGGCCGCCGATCTTCGGAACCTGGTACACCTCGGGGAAGGCGGTCTTGTAGCCGCCGGGGATGCCGTGGCAGCCGATGCACATTTCGATTTTGCTGCGTGCGGACTTCGGGTCTCCGACGACGTCCGCTGCTGCCGCGGTGCTGGCGCACGCGGCCAGCACCAATACTGCTACAAAGTTTTTCATGGTGTGGCTCGTTAGTTGTAATTCGAATACCGCAAACGCACAAAAAGTTAGCAAATGGTCCACCAACCTGTCGATTCTATCCGAAGAGTTGGCACCAGTCTACAAACCGTGCGTACGGTAACGGGCTAGGTTCTGGCATATACTCGATGTCATTTCATTCTATTTTGTCACCCGCGATGCAAGCTTCCCAACGCTTCGAAGGCAGCGACAACTACGTCGCCACCGCCGACCTGAAACTGGCCGTCAACGCCGCGCTGACGCTCGGCCGCCCGCTCCTGATCAAGGGCGAACCCGGCACCGGCAAGACCATGCTGGCCGAGGAAGTCGCGGCCGCCCTCGACATGCCGCTGCTGCAGTGGCACGTGAAGTCGACCACCAAGGCGCAGCAGGGCCTGTACGAATACGACGCCGTCTCGCGCCTGCGCGATTCCCAGCTCGGCGACGAGCGCGTGCGCGACATCCACAACTACATCGTCAAGGGCGTGCTGTGGCAAGCCTTCACGGCGCCGGAGCCGGTGGTGCTGCTGATCGACGAGATCGACAAGGCCGACATCGAGTTCCCGAACGACCTGCTGCGCGAA
>CAMPHU010000267.1 GCA_946886065.1 uncultured Massilia sp.
AAGTTCTTGATCATTTCCATGATATTTCTCCCAGGTTGTCCGTCAGTAGTGGAGGGTTGGTTAGTTGCAGCCTCAGCGCCTTGTCGAGCCGCCGAGCCGTCCTACATCAAGGTGATGCACACGAGGATGCAGATGACAGCCACGAGCGACCAGACCAATGCATGTTCATACTGCGAACTGCCGGTCCCGGCCTGTAGGAAATCGGTGAGCGCTGGCGGTAGATGATCGAGAAAGCACATGTCTGTCCTTCCTTTTTCTGCCGCACATCGTTCGGATTTCTTCAGGCCTCAACGTCAGCGCTGATGTAGTAACTGTAGGTTTTTTCTGACGGCGCGACATCCAACATCCGCCCCTTTCGGGGTAGTACTTATGCGCTTTTTTTCAGGGGAGGATCCGTGACAAAAGTCACGGCTGCGGAAGGACAAACGGCGAGGGCTCAGGACGAGCGGGCAAGCTTGCCGTGCTTGGCGGCGAAGACGTAGAGTTCGAGCCGGTTCGCCACGCCCAGCTTCTTGTAGATGGTGACCAGGTAATTGCGCAGCGTGTGCTCGGAGATGAACAGGCTCTCGGCCAGCGCCTTGTTGGTCAAGCCGTGCCCGCCCACGATCGCATCGACGACCTTGCGTTCCTTTGCCGTCAGCGAATCGAGTTTCTGCATGTGCGGATCGGGCGGCGGCGGCGTGCGCGGCCGGGTCAGTTCCCCGAAGATGCGCGCCATCATGTCGTGCGCCAGCCACATTTCACCTTGATGCACCTTTTCGATGGCGCGCAGGACCACCTCGGCCGGCGCGTCCTTGCGCAGCACGCCGCGCGCTCCGGCCAGCACGGCGCGGTCGAGCGTGGCCTGGTCGCGCATGCCCGTGAACACGAGTGCGCGCGAAACCCCGCTCAAGAGCAGGGCGGGAAGGAAGTCGAGCGAGCAGTCACCGTCCAGGTCGAGGTCGAGCAGGATGACGTCGGGCGACAGCCGGGCCGCGAGTTCGAGCGCTTCCTCGCGATTGGTGGCGCACGCCAGCACGCGCATGCCGTTGCGTTCGCTTTCGATCAGGCGTTCCAGGCCCCACAGCAAGGTCCTGTGGTCGTCGACGAGAAGGATCGAAATGCGGTCGCGGGGTGGGGGGAGTGTCATCGTTGGTCAGAGTGGAATATCGACATGGACCGCGGTGGCATTGTCCGAACTGCCGACGTAGGCGAAGCCGCCAAGCGCAGCCGCGCGCTCCGTGATCGAGCGCGGCGTGAACGGGGCCGCCGGGCCGGACGGGCATTCGTTCTCGATACGGATTTGCAGCCAGCCATTGGAGCGGCGCAGCCTGACGGCGGCGCGGGTGGCGGCCGTATGGCGCCGGATGTTGCTGATCCCTTCGCGCACCAGCTGGACGACTTCGGCTCCGAGTCGGTCGTTGATGTCGAGCACCTCGTCGCCGCTCAGGTCGATGTCGAGGTTGTGGTAGGTCTTGAAATGGTCCGCCTGGGAGCGCAGGGCTTGCAGGAAGGCGGATTCGCCGGAGACCGGGGCGCTGCGCGTGACGCTGGCGAAGCGGCGCAGGTCGCGCACGACGTTATCCGCCATCTCGGCGACCCGGCGCAGCTGCGGGGACACGGGGTTGTCCTGGCCGGTCTCGCGCAGCAGCGCCTGCAAGGCGTACGACAGGCCGATGTACGGCTGCACGGTGCTGTCGTGCAGGTCATTCGAAAACTTCTGGCGTTCGCGCCGGCCGGCCTCGGACGCCATGCGGTCCAGCAGCGCAATGTTCTCGATCACGGGGAAAGCCTGGGCCGCGATCTGCGCAAGGAAGGCCGCGTCGGCCGTACGCAGGTCGCGCCTCGAAGACAGGACGAAGAGCCTGCCTTCGCCGTCGCGCAAAGGAATGGGAGCGCAGATGAAGCTGCGCGCGCCGATCAGGTCGGCCAACTGGCGGCCGGCCTCGGCCGGCATACGCTGCCATTTGCCCGCGCCCTCGTCACGCGAATGGAGGCTTTCTCCCCATTGGGCGAAGTGGTTCCATGCGGACTGGTAAACAGTGGTGGAACGCGGCGCCACGCTGGCGAGCAGGCTCGCCATCTGTTCGTCCAGCTCCTGGCCGGAGGCCGACAATCCCCTGGCGCCGCCCGTGGCGCGCAAGCGCCAGGTCCCCATGTCCCGGTCGCGGATCAGCATCAGGCAACTGGTCGCGTCGAAAAAGCCGCGTGTCTGCTCGAGCACGGAACCGATCGTGTGGTCGACGCCGAAGCGCGGGTTCGACATCCGGCTGACATCGCGCAGGAGCGCGATCCGGCGCCGGCTGTCGAGCAGGGCGCCGCCCCAGTGGGACACCATCCGTCCCAAGGCGAGCAGGAAGGCGGCGCGCAGCAGCACATTGGCCAGCTGGGACTGATCGGCCCAGCCAGTGCAGGACAGCAGGTAAAGAAAGGTACAGGCAAGCGTGACGCGGGCACCCTCGTCGTAACCCCAGCGAAATGCCGCCGTAGCGATAGCAAAGAAAAACAGGAGGAAGATACCGGCAAGCGGGCCGGTGAGCGCCAGCAGCAGGGTGAACCAGCATACGTCGAGCCAGTGGATCAGCCTCGGATGGTGAACCGCCCGTCGGCTTTGCCAGAGCATCAGAATGGCAAGACTGTGAAGGGCATAGCCGGAAAGGACCAGCATGGTGACCGGAGGCGGCTTGCCCAGATCAACTGGATCCACCATGATGGTCAGCAAAGTCGCCAGCGCGAGCACGACCCGCATCTTGGCAATCAACATCAGGTCATCCACGTCGACATCCACGTTCGCACAGATGAACGTGTCACCACGAAATGCATTGCCCACGTCGGCCCCCGCGCAAGTATTAGTATGTTTAAGCAGGATGAATCGGGCTATGTTCTTAGGTCCAAACCAGTGACGGAAAGCACTACGCCGGGCGAATGTAACGGCGTCACAAATAACATTTCACACATTGGAGGACCGAAAGAATCTACAAACTATTGTCATAAAAAATATACCATCTTTATAGTTGATGAGGAAACGGAAATATAAAGTTAACAACATCATTCTGTGTGCATATGAGACAGTCCGCTTGATAATAATCATTGTGCATAATTTGCTGCTGGACATTAAGGTGTCTCGAAGCCATTCCGCCCAGTGTTGAAGCGACCTTAGAGGAAGTTGCTTACATTTGGATGACATAACAGGATTTGTTAGCAGATGTTGTTATCTGTCGCACATGTGGTCAGACCAATGAATATAGAAAATTTCAATATAGAAAACGACAGAGAAAATAATCTATACAAGTCGCTCCCATATTCTTTCTTATTGGAATAAATGTTTCTCTAGGCCAAAATATTTAGTGTATGTATAAGAATTTATTTAAAGAAATTTAATTCTCGAAAGCTATAAATGGTGGGATTCATCAATTGTGAATTCATCGATGCGCCTAGGCTTATCCCCTTCAAAAACAGGCAGACTGTTGGCAAGTCCGGTTAGCGCATCTTCGCCAGGCATGCTCGCTTGCTTGGCCGCTGCAAGCCGCAACACGCATGCATGGGCCTCACATATACTTGCGCAATGACCACAATCCGCTGCTCCTGGGCCAATCCGGCCAACCCCCGCTACCTCGCCTACCACGACCACGAGTGGGGCGTGCCCCTGCACGACGAGACCACCTTGTTCGAGATGCTCAACCTCGAGGGCGCCCAGGCCGGACTGTCGTGGGAGACCATCCTGAACAAGCGCGACAACTACCGCGCGGCCTTCGACAACTGGGACGCCGTCAAGATTGCCGCCTACGGCGACGACAAGGTGGCCGAGCTGCTGGCCAATCCCGGGATCGTGCGCAACCGCCTCAAGGTGGCGGCGGCGATCACCAACGCCAGGGCTTATCTCGCCATGCGCGAGCAGGGCTTGAGCCTCGACAGCTACCTGTGGGGCTTCGTCGGCGGCCAGCCCATCGTCAACGACTTCGCCGACGGCCAGCGTCCCGCGCGCACCGAGCTGTCGGACCGCATCTCGAAAGACCTGGGCAAGCGCGGCTTCAAGTTCGTCGGCTCGACCATCATCTACGCCTACATGCAGGGGATCGGCATGGTGGACGACCACGATCCGCGCTGCTTCTGCAGGACCGGGCGCTGAGGTGAAGCTGCACGATCACTGGCGCGGGCGCGAACGCTACACCGTCTTCGATGCCGCCTATGGCGACGGCGCCGCCGTGCGCGCGCTGTTCGATGCCTGGCGCGCCGATCCGCAGCGGCCGGCCAGGCTGCACGTGGTGGCCCTGGCCGACGGCCTGATGCCGGGCTTTCACCGCGTCCCGCAGGACGAACCCGGCCTGAGCCTGGACTTGCTGGCGGCGCCGCTGGATGCGGCCCTGGCCCAGCTGTCGGCCAGCCTGGACGCCATCCGCCTGCATCGCGTGACCATGCCTGGCGCCGCGTTCGCGCGTCCGCTGGCGCGGCTCACCGCGCTCGGTGCACGCCTTGCCGCTTCCGGCCTGGACGGGGAGCAGCGCAGCGCGCTCCGGCAGCAGGGCTTCGTATTCGACGGCGACCAGGCCGTGTTCGCAAGCCGCAAGCCGCGCCTGCCGGCGACGCCCACGCCCGAGCGCCGCGCACTGGTGATCGGCGCCGGGCTGGCGGGATCGGGCGCCGCCTACCGCCTGTGCGCGCGCGGCTGGCAGGTGACGCTGCTGGAACGCCATGCGCGCCCGGCGATGGAAGCCTCGGGCAACCTGGCCGGCATCTTCATGCCGCTGCTCTCGCGCGACGACAATATCCCGACGCGCCTGACCCGCGCCGCCTACCTGTACGCGCTGCGCCTGTGGCAGCAGCTGGGCGGCATCGGCGCTGCGATCGAAGGGCAGGCCTGCGGCGTGCTGCAGCTGGCGCGCGATCCCGAACATGCCGCCGTGTCGCGCGCGATCGCGGCCGAAGGCCTCCTGCCGCCCGAATTCGCGCGCTGGCTGGAGCCGGAGGAAGCCGTACGCCTGCTCGGACTGCCCGCGCCGGATGGCGGCTGGCTGTTCCCGCAGGGCGGATGGGCGCGGCCGGGCAGCGTCTGCGAGACCATGCTGGCCGCCTGCAACGGGCGCCTGACCCAGCGCTTCGGCGTGGGCAGCGTGACGCTCGAACGCGCCGGCGAGGCATGGATCGCGCGCGGGAAGGACGGCGTGGAGCTGGGCCGGGCGCCCACCGTGGTGCTGGCCAACGGCGCCGGCGCGCTCCAGCTGCCGCAGGCGGCGGCGCTGCCGATCTCGCTGCTGCGCGGCCAGGTGAGCCATCTCGACGCCGGCCAGGCGCCGGCGCTGCCCGTGGTGCTGTGCCGCGAAGCCTACCTCACGCCGGCTGCGAACGGCATCGTCTGCGCCGGCGCGACCTACGACCCCGATGGCGACCCGCAGCTGCGCGCGGCCAGCCACGAGGAGAACCTGGACCGCATGCGCGCCCTGGTGTCCGACCCGCGGGCGGCCCTGGATGCGCCGCTGGCCGGCCGCGTGGGCTTCCGCTGCGTGGCCCCGGACCGCCTGCCGCTGGTCGGCCGCCTGCCGGATTTCGAGGCCGCCGGCAGCACCGAGCGCCTGCGCGACGTGCCGCGCCATCCCGGCCTGTACTCGCTGCTGGGCTATGCCTCGCGCGGCCTGATCTGGGCGCCGCTGGCGGCCGAACTGCTGGCTGCCCAGCTGGAAGGCGAACCCCTGCCGCTCGAAATGGCCCTGGTCGATGCGCTCGACCCGGCACGCTTCGTCCTGCGCGCCCGCCGCAACAGCTACGCTCCGCGCGCAGTCGGCGACTGAGTTGAAGACTGATCAACATTTCGTTGCTTTGTCGCAATAGAAAACTCCGCGCGCGGAATTGTCAACTTTACGGAGGTATAATTTACTGCTGGTAACTTTTCTTGGGCTGCAGGAATGGAAGAAACACAACATTCAAACGAGCTGTTCATGTTTCTCGCGTCCACCGCGCACGACATGAAGAACTCGATCAGTGTCTTGTCCGGCACGCTCGAGCGCCTGCTCGACGCGGCCTCGCCCGATACCGAAAAGGCTTACCCGCAGATGGCGCAGATGCTGTACCAGACGCGCCGCCTGAACGACAACCTGATGCAGCTGCTGGC
>CAMPHU010000268.1 GCA_946886065.1 uncultured Massilia sp.
TGGTGGGCGGCCACTGCATCGGCGTCGACCCCTACTACCTGACCCACAAGGCCGAGATGATCGGCTACCACCCGCAGGTGATCCTGGCGGGCCGCCGCATCAACGACGGCATGGCCAAGTACGTGGCGGAAAAGACCGTCAAGTCGATGATCTCCTCGGGCTTCCACGTCAAGGGCTCGAAGGTCAACGTGGTCGGCCTGACCTTCAAGGAAAACTGCCCCGACCTGCGCAACTCGAAGGTGGCCGACATCGTCCATGAGCTGCAGAGCTATGGCGTGGACGTGCACGTCTACGACCCGGTGGCCGATTCGGCCGAATCCGAGCACGAATACGGCATCAAGCTGGAGAGCTGGGACAGCCTGCCGAAGGCCGACGCCGTGGTGGTCGCGGTGCCGCACAAGGAAGTCCTGGCCCTGTCGCTGACCGACTTCCAGTCCAAGCTCAACGAGGGCGGCTGCTTCATCGACGTCAAGGCGCAATTCGATGCGAAGGCGCTGCGCGAAGCCGGCTACTGCGTCTGGCGCATGTAAACCAGCCAGTCCGTACCATGGCCGCCGCGTAGCCGGCGGCGGCCGCGCCGGTCCTGTCGCCTGCGATCCAGGCGTCAATCAGAAAGTGTCCCACACGTGAATAAGTTTCAGGAAGTTCAGCAGCACCTCGCCCAGCACAGCTACCACTGGTTAGTCACCGGTGCGGCAGGGTTCATCGGTTCGAACCTGGTCGAGGCCCTGCTCAAGCTGAACCAGCGCGTCACCGGCCTCGATAACTTCGCGACCGGGCACCGCCACAACCTGGAGCAGGTGCGAGCCGCGGTCGGCGAGGCCGCCTGGACCAACTTCAGCTTCATCGAAGGCGACATCCGCGAGCGCGCCGACTGCGCGCGCGCCGCCGACGGCGCGGACTTCGTGCTGCACCAGGCCGCGCTCGGCTCGGTGCCGCGCTCGCTCAACGACCCGCTGACCACCAATGCGGTCAACATCGACGGCTTCCTCAACATGCTGGTCGCCGCGCGCGATGCCGGCGCCAGGCGCTTCGTCTATGCCGCGTCCAGCTCGACCTACGGCGACCATCCGGCCCTGCCCAAGGTCGAGGACCGCATCGGCAAGCCGCTCTCGCCCTACGCGGTGACCAAGTACGTCAACGAGCTCTACGCCGATGTGTTCGGCCGCAGCTACGGGACCGAGTCGATCGGCCTGCGCTACTTCAACGTGTTCGGTCCGCGCCAGGATCCGAACGGCGCCTACGCCGCCGTGATCCCGCTGTGGGTGAAGGCCCTGATCCTCAACCAGCCGCTGCGCATCAACGGCGACGGCGAGACCAGCCGCGATTTCTGCTACATCGAGAACGTGGTCCAGGCCAATATCCTGTCGGCGCTGGCCGGCAAGGAAGCGGCCAACCAGGTCTACAACGTGGCCCTGGGCGAACGCACCACCCTCAACCAGCTGGTGGAGATGATGCGCGCGCTGCTGGCCGAGCGCTTTCCGCACGTGGCCGGGCACCAGCCGCAGTATGGCGAGTTCCGCGGCGGCGACGTGCGCCACTCGCAGGCGGATATTTCGAAGGCCGCGGCGCTGCTGGGCTACCAGCCCACGCACCGCATCGGCGAAGGCTTGAAGCAGGCCATGGACTGGTATGTCCGCAACCTGCCGCAGTAACCGGGACACCCATGCATATCCAGAAAAGTAATAACAAGCTCGGAGGCTACCGTGTTTAGGATCTCTAACCACTATGTGTCGAAGATCGTGTTCCTGCTCCTGTTCGTCGAGGTGCTGGTGGTGCTGGGCGCCGCCTACGTCGGCGCGGCGGTGCGGATGCTCGAGTACGGCGACGCCGCTGTGGCCTATCACTTCGACCACTTCTTCACATCCGCCGTCGCCTTCACGGCCGCGATCATCTTCAGCATGGGCGCGATGGGGATGTACCAGCTCGACTACGACGAAGGCCTGCGCCATCCCTTCTTCATGAAGCTGATGCCGTCCTTCGTGATGGGCTTCATGATCCTGGCCCTGGTGTTCTACGTGGCGCCCGAGCTCTACCTGGGCCGCGGCACCATGGTGCTGGTGTTCGCCCTGTCCGGGATCGGCATCTTCCTGGCGCGCATGGTGTTCTTCAAGACCTCGGAAGCGCGCTTCCTGCAGTCGCGCATCATGTTCCTGGGCGGCGGCCCGCTGGCCAAGGAATGCAGCGAGCTGGCCACCAGCAAGTCGCGCTACCACAAGTACGACATCGCCGGCTTCCTGCCCGGCCCGAGCGAGGAGCTGTGCGTGCCGTCCTCGAGCCTGCTCAAGATGCGCGACGGCGACTCCCTGGTCAAGCTGGCGCGCCAGTACAACGTCGAAGAGATCGTGGTCTCGGTGCAGAACCGCCGCGGCGGCTTCCCGATCAAGGAACTGCTCGACTGCAAGCTGCAGGGCATCAAGGTCACCGACGCCGCCACCTTCTTCGAGCGCGAGACCTGCCAGATCCGCGTCGACTCGCTCCAGCCTTCGTGGCTGGTGTTCGGCGGCGGCTTCGACCAGAGCTTCGTGCGCACCTTCATGAAGCGCAGCTTCGACCTGGTGTGCAGCGTGCTGATCCTGGCGATGACCTTCCCGCTGATGCTGGCCGCGGCCGTGGCCGTGTGGCTGGAAGACCGCGGCCCGGTGTTCTACTCGCAGGAACGGGTCGGCAAGGATGGCCGCACCTTCCGCGTGCACAAGTTCCGCTCGATGCGCGCCGACGCCGAGAAGAACGGCAAGCCGCAGTGGGCCGCCCAGAACGATCCGCGCATCACCCGCGTCGGCAACTTCATGCGCAAGACCCGTATCGACGAGCTTCCCCAGATCCTCAACGTGTTCACCGGCGAGATGTCCTTCGTCGGCCCGCGTCCGGAGCGCCCGTACTTCGTCGAGCAGCTGATCGAGGTGGTTCCGTATTACAACGTGCGCCACAGCGTCAAGCCGGGCATCACCGGCTGGGCCCAGGTGCGCTACGGCTACGGTTCCTCGGCCGAGGACGCATTGCAGAAGCTCCAGTACGACCTGTACTATGTCAAGAACAACAGTCTGTTCCTGGACATCCTGATCCTGATCAATACGCTCAAGGTCGTGCTGTTCCGCAGCGGCCGTTGATCCCGTCCGGCGGCCTGTCGCACCAGGCCGCCGGATCCACCTCCCGAACGTCCACCCGACCGCCAACGCTTGAAGATGGATGCCAACTCCCTGACCAGCATCGCCGTTTACAGCCACGCTCTGGCGGCCGTGTGCTTCTTCGTCCTTGGCGTGCCCATGCTGGCCGGCTGGCGCGCGCGGCCCCACGGCCTGGCCCTGGCCGCCGCTTGCCTGCTCACCAGCCTGTGGGCCGGCCTGCTGGCCCTGTCCGCCTGGCGCGGCGAATTGTGGTCGGTGGCCTCGGACGCCGCCGGCATCCTGCGCAATGCCGCCTGGATGCTGTTCCTGGCCCTGCTGGCCGGGCGCGTGCGCGATCCCCACAGCCGCCTGCCGCTGCGCCTGCGCAAGGGTACGGCCGTGGCCGCGCTGGGCTACACCGTGCTGTTCGGCATGGCGGTGCTGGGGCACTGGGACCTGGCCCACAGCGGCCTGGGCCTGGTTCCGGTAACCCTGCGCGTCGGCCTGGCGATCGCCGGCATGCTGCTGGTCGAGCAGGTCTACCGCAGCCGTTCGCTGCAGGAGCGCTGGGCGGTGAAGTTCGCCTGCCTGGGCATCGGCGCCATGTTCGCCTACGATTTCTACCTGTTCAGCCACGCCATGCTGTTCCGCGAGATCGACCCGGATATCTGGGCCGCGCGCGGCATCGTCAATGCGCTCAGCGTGCCGCTGCTGGTGGTGGCCCTGGGCCGCAGCAAGCTGTGGGAATCGCCGCTGGCGGTGTCGCGGCGCGCCATGTTCCACTCGGCCGCGCTGTTCGGCTCGGCCATCTACCTGCTGGCGATGGGCTCGGCCGGCTACTACCTGCGCTTCTTCGGCGGCAGCTGGGGCGCGGTGATGCAGGTGGCCTTCCTGTTCGTGGCCCTGGTGGTGCTGGTCGGGGTGCTGTTCTCGGGCTCCTTCCGCGCCCGCCTGAAAGTCTTCATCAGCAAGCATTTCTACAGCTATAACTACGACTACCGCGAAGAATGGCTGCGCTTCACCCGCACCTTGTCCGAACCCGGTCCGGGCCTGGGCGAGCGCGTGATCGAGGCGGTCGCCGCGCTGGTCGAAAGCCCGGGCGGGGTCTTGTGGCAGCGCCGCGAATCGGGCCGCTTCGAGCCGGCCGCCCACTGGCAGGCGCCGGCCGCGAGCAGCGCCGAGCCGGCCGATTCGGCCTTCTGCCAGTTCCTCGAATCGAGCCAGTGGGTGATCGATGTGCAGGAATTCGCGCACACGCCCGACAAGTACGACGCCCTGGTGCTGCCGGAATGGCTGGCCGCCTATCCGCGCGCCTGGCTGGTGGTGCCGCTGATCCTGCACGGGCGCCTGTTCGGCTTCGTGCTGCTGCAGACCTCGCGCAGCCCGATCGAATTGAACTGGGAAGTGATCGACCTGCTCGAGATCGCCGGCAGCCAGGCCGCCAGCCAGCTGGCCCAGCAGGATGCGGCCAACGCCTTGACGGTGGCGCGCCAGTTCGAATCCTTCAACCGCATGTCGACCTTCGTGGTGCACGACCTGAAGAACCTGGTGGCCCAGCTGTCGCTGATGAACGCCAACGCCGCGCGCCACAAGGACAATCCCGAATTCCAGGCCGACATGCTGGAAACCATCGACCTGTCGGTGCAGAAGATGAAGCTGCTGCTGCAAAAGCTCAGCCGCACCACCAACCAGGAAAAGCCGGTCCTGCTGGCGATCGAGGAAGTGGTGCGCCAGGCGGTGGCGCTGAAGGGCGCCTTCGAGCCGCATCCGCAGCTGCGCATCGAGGCCAGGGGCCTGCGCGTGCTGGCCGAGCGCGAGCGCCTGGAGCGCGTGGTGGGCCACCTGATCCAGAACGCGATCGAGGCCACGCCGCGCACCGGCAGCGTGACGGTGCGCGTGGCGCAGGGCGCCGCGGGCGGCATCGTCGAGATCATCGACACCGGCGAAGGCATGAGCGAGGAATTCATCCGCGAGCGCCTGTTCAAGCCCTTCGACTCGACCAAGTCGGCCGGCATGGGCATCGGCGTGTTCGAGAGCCGCGAATACATCAATGAACTGGGCGGCAGCCTGGAAGTGAGCAGCACGCCGGGCCACGGCACCACCTTCCGCGTGGTGCTGCCGCTGTATCAGCAAGAGGCACAGCACAACCCGCAGCAGCAGACACAAGAAGTCCCAAAGGACACAAGATCGGCCGCCTGAAGAGACCATTTTCGAGGACAACGTGACACAGAATAAACCCAAACTTCTCATCATCGAAGATGACCCCGGGCTGCAGAAGCAGCTCAAATGGAGCCTGGACGCCTACGACGTGGCCGTCGCCGGCGACCGCGAGGCGGCCCTGGCCCAGATCCGCCGCCACGAGCCGGCGGTGGTGACCATGGACCTGGGCCTGCCGCCCGATCCGGACGGTTCCACCGAAGGCCTGGCCACCCTGCAGCAGATCCTGGCGCTGGCGCCGGACACGCGCGTCATCGTCCTGACCGGCAACCAGGACCACAGCAACGCGGTCAAGGCGATCGGCCTGGGCGCCTACGACTTCCACCAGAAGCCGGTCGACCCCGAAGTGCTGAACCTGGTGATCCAGCGCGCCTTCTTCCTGCACAATCTGCAGCAGGAAAACCGCCGCATGCAGCAGAACCAGGCCGATTCGCCCATGGGCGGCGTGATCTCGCGCGACCCCGGCATGCTCAAGGTCTGCCGCAACATCGAGAAGGTCGCCCCGACCTCGGCCTCGGTGATGCTGCTGGGCGAGTCGGGCACCGGCAAGGAAGTGCTGGCGCGCGCCGTGCACCAGCTGTCGCCGCGCGCCAAGGAGCGCTTCATGGCGATCAACTGCGCCGCCATCCCCGAGAACCTGCTCGAGAGCGAGCTGTTCGGCTACGAGAAAGGCGCCTTCACCGGCGCCGCCAAGCAGACCAAGGGCAAGGTCGAACTGGCCCACGGCGGCACCTTCTTCCTCG
>CAMPHU010000269.1 GCA_946886065.1 uncultured Massilia sp.
GTGCGGCATCAAGCTGATCTCGCCCGCGCGACCCGAACACACGATCCAGCACTACGACACCACGGCCCCGCACATCATCGCGTCCGCCGAGGAATCCCTGCGCCAGCTGCACACCGACCGCCTCGACCTGCTGCTGATCCACCGCCCGGACCCGCTGATGGACTTCGACGAGATCGCCGAAGCCTTCACCCGCCTCAGGCAAAGCGGCAAGGTGCTGCACTTCGGCGTGTCGAACTTCACGCGCCACCAGTTCGAATGCCTGAACCGCCGCATCGCGCTGGCCACCAACCAGGTCGAGTTCTCGCCGCTGAGCACCGCGCCGATGTTCGACGAAACCTTCGACGGCCTGCAGGACCTGGGCGTCGCGCCGATGGCCTGGTCGCCGCTGGGCGGCGGGCGCCTGTTCAATGCGGGCGACGCCGGCGCCGAGAACCTGCGCCTGGTGATCAAGGAGATCGCCGACCGCCTGCAGCGCCCCTTCGCCAGCGTGGTCTTCGCCTGGATCATGCAGCTCCCGAGCCGCCCCATCCCGCTGACCGGCACCGGGCGCCTGGAAGCGATCGGGGTGGCCGTGGCCGGCGCCGGCTTTACCCTGGCGCGCGAGGACTGGTTCCGCATCCTGCGCGCGGCGCGCGGACACGAGGTGGCCTGACATGGCCGACGCCCAGCTGAAGATCGTGGAAGGCCGGGCCCTGAGCGCCCAGCAGAAGAAAGACCTGCTCAACCGCCTGGCCCGCATCGAGGGCCAGCTGCGCGGCGTGCAGAAGCTGATCGCGCTGGCCGACGAACCCGAGGACTGCGACGCGGTCGCCCAGCAGATGGCGGCGGCGCGCAAGGCCCTGGACCGCTCCTTCGTGCAGCTCCTGACCGCCTCCATCCTCACCCAGACAGGCGAGGCCGCCGACCTGGAGGACGCGCGCCGGCGGGCCGCCCACCTGGCGGCCATGCTCGACAAGTTTGCGTGAGCCTAGTCCTCGTAGACCCGCGGCGGCGCGACGCCGCTCCAGCCGGTCTTCCATGCGATGTTCAGCAGCAGCGTGGCGCTCACGTAAAGCAGGAAGAACAGCACGAAGAAGCGCGTCTGCAGCAGCGCCAGCAGCACCGCGCACACGGCCAGCAGGCCGATCATCACCTTGCCGCGCGGGTGCTTGGAGCTGGGGAAGCGGATGGTCGACACCATCAGCGCGCCCACCGCCACCATCAGGCCCGCGATCATGAAGGCCTGGGCCATCGAGGTGGCCGGCGCCGGCCAGGCCACGACCACCGAGGCCACGCAAGCCGCGCCGGCGGTGATCGGCATGCCGACGAAATAACGCGGATCGGTGCGGCCGTGGCTGATATTGAAACGCGCCAGGCGCAGCGCGCCGCAGGTCACGAACACGAAGCAGGCCAGGCCGCCCATGCGCACCAGGGTCGGATGGTCCACGCTCATCTGGGCAAAGCCATAGCAATACAACAGCAGGCCGGGGGCGCAGCCGAAGTTCATCACGTCGGCGATCGAATCGAGCTGCACGCCGAAGCTGGACTGGGTATTGGTGGCGCGCGCCACGAAGCCGTCCAGGGCGTCGAACACGCCGGCCAGCACCAGCAGGATCGCGGCCAGGCGGTAATCGCCCGGGTTGCCCACATGCGCATTGTCGACCGAGATCACGATGCTGCCGAAACCGCAGGCGATCGACAAGAGGGTGACAAAACTGGGCAGGGCGAACTTGGCGCGCGCAAGGCGCTGGCGGGTCGGGTTCAAGTTAGTTACTCGGCAAGAGAATCGATGCCTTATTCTACAGGGCGCAAAATAAGATTGTGGTGGAGTCACCCCAATCCCATCACAAAAGTCGATTTTGCCCTAGAATGTCGCCTTCGTTCTTATGTATTGACAGGAGTTGTAACATGAGCTATACGCCTCGCTGGCAGTCGATCATTGCAGCACTCGGTACCGCCATGGCCCTGGCCGCGTGCGGCGGCGGCGGCAGCGACGGCGCCACCCCGACATCGTCCACGCCTCCCGCGAACAACCCGCCGCCCGTGGCGGGTACCGGAGCGCCTACGCTTACCGGCAACATCGCCGTGGACGGCCGCAACTGGATCAACTACCGCCGCGGCCAGGCAGGCGTACCGACCCTGACCGAGAATGCCCAGATCAACGTGGCGGCGCTCGGCCACTCGGAATACCAGCGTGTCAACAACACCATGACGCACGACCAGGTGGCAGGCCGCCAGGGCTTCACCGGCGTCACCCTGGGCGACCGCCTGAACGCGGCCGGCTACACCCTGAGCGGCGGCTATGCCTATGGCGAGATCATCTCGGGCACCACCAACAACTCGGGCTTCTACATGGCCGAAGAACTGGTCACCGCGATCTATCACCGCTTCGTGATGTTCGAGCCGATGTTCAAGGAAATCGGCACCGGCGCGGCCACCGCCTCGAACGGTTTCAATTATTTCACCGCGGACCTCGCCTCGCGCAACGGCTTCGGCGCCGGCATCACGCGCGGCACGGTGGCGACCTGGCCGTATAACGGCCAGACCCAGGTGACGCCGAACTTCTTCAGCAACACCGAGGAACCGGACCCGGTCCCGAACCAGAACGAAGTCGGCTACCCGATCAGCGTGCACGCCAACCTCGACGCGGCGGTCACGGTGAGCAGCTTCACCGTGCGTCCGCGCGGCGGCGCCAACCTGACGACCCTGCGGGTCGACCCGACCGGCACCACCAAGACCGCGGCGGCCATTGTGCCCCTGCAGCCGCTGCGCGCCGCCACGACTTATGACGTGAGCTTCTCCGGCACCGTCAACGGCACCCCGGTGACCCGCGACTGGTCCTTCACCACCCGCTGATGAATCCAAGCGGCCCGCGGCAGGCCAGCCACCAGGCGATCGACCTGGCGGTTGGGCTCGACCGGGTCATGGGCGACCACGCCATGCACCAGCGGGTGCTCGGGCGCTTCCGCACCGACTACCGCGACACGGTGGCCCGCCTGCGCCAGGCGATGGCGGATCGCGAGCCGGCGCTGGCGCAGCGCGTCGTCCACACCCTCAAGGGCGCCGCGGCGATGATCGAGGCGCGCAGCTTGCGCCAGCTGGCGCTCGAGGTCGAACTCGCCCTGCGCGCGCAAGGCTGCGCCGCCTCCCATCTGCTCGACAGCCTGGACGCGGAGCTGGCGCGCGTGCTGGCCCAGCTGGATGCGGTGCTGTCCTCACCGCAGGACGCCGCGGACGGCGGCGTGGCCAGCAGCGGCGAACTGGCCTGCCTGCGCGCCATGCTCGACATCGGCGACGGCACCGCGCCCGCCCTGCTGGAAACGCGCCATGCCGCCTTCCTCGCCGCGCTCGGCGCCGAGCGCATGCGCCGGCTCGATGCCGCCGTCGGCAGCTTCGATTTCGAGCGCGCGCTCGCGGTACTGGAAGAAAAAGGCGGGAGCTGAGACGCGGACCAGGGTCCGCTCAGCCGCTCAGCGTGTGTATTCCGCTTCCTCGTCGAAGGAATCGGCGCAGGTCTTGCCGCAGAAACGGCGGACGCTGTCGAGCGGCTTCTCGCAATACCAGCACGATCCCTTGGGCGGGAGGCTCTGACGGGCAGGCAAAGGGCTCGCCACGGCCGCAACGGGCCTCTCGGCGGGCAGCCCGTTGTCCAGAAAACTCTCGTGTGTCGTTTCCAAGATCCACCCCCTAACACGGCTGCCTGAAGTCTAGGAAAAGATTACTTCAGTGGAATACCGTGTGCATGAGAAAGCTCAATCAGCGCAATACAGTGTGCTCCCAATGCCATGCCCGCGCAATCCTGTACTTATCGACAGGCTTGATTTGAAGCATCACCGCAACAGTTCCCTAACGCACCGGTTCCAGGGTGACGAGCAGGCCGCGCCGCGTGGTGCGGATGCGGGTCGGCATGAACTGTACGCCGGCATAGCGCAGGTCGTCCGTATTGAAGGAATAGACGGGAATATCGCGCGCCAGCATGCCGATCATGCCATTGGCAACCTTGGCCATCTGGCGTTCGGCCAGGCCGCTGCCGGCGCCGAAATCGAGGCGGTCCACGCGCGGCTCGGCCATCATCACCGCCGAGCGGCCGGGGTCGACATACAGGCGGCCGGAGAAGCCCAGGCTGCCGTTCCAGGTCTGGCTCATGAAAGGCGGGCTGACCGAGGCGTCGAGCGCCAGGGCCACGCGGTCGGTCTCGGGCTCGACCGATAGCAAGGGGCGCGAAAAGCGCACGTTGAGCATGTCGAGCATGCGGCTGTCGAGCGGGAAGCGGCGCTCCAGGCCGGCCTGGAGCTTGTGCAGGGGCAGCTCGACCTCGCGCGGGCCGGCCAGGTTGGCGCAGGAGGCCAGCAGGCTGGAAAGGGCCAGCATGCCGGCGAGGCGGAAAACGGTTCGGCGGGTGGACTGCTGCATCGTGGTGACTCTCCTTGCCGGCAAGCCTAGCATGCGCAAGCGCTCATTTGCCGCTCATTTGCCAATACAGAAGCGGCTGAAGATCACCCCCAGCAGGTCGTCCGGCGTAAATTGACCGGTAATGCTCGAGAGCTGGTCCTGGGCCAGGCGCAGCTCCTCGGCGAACAGGTCGAGCGACTGGTCGTCCTGCATCGCGTGCTGGCGCGCGAATTCCAGGTGCTCGCGCGCGGCGCGCAGCGCGATCAGGTGGCGTTCGCGGGCCAGATACAGCGACTCGCCGGTCTGCTGCCAGCCGGCGATGCGCAGCAGCTCGGCGCGCAGCAGCTCGATGCCGAGCTTTTCGTGGGCCGACAGGTAGAGGTGGGTGGCGTCCTGGCCGTCTTCCTTCGAAGGCTTGTGGCCCGACAGGTCGATCTTGTTCCAGATCCGCACCACCGGCACGCCCTGCGGGAAGGCGGCGACGATTTCCTCGTCGGCCTTGCTCGGCCCCAGGCTGGCGTCGAGCAGGTGCAGGATCACGTCGGCCTTGCCGACTTCGCCCCAGGTGCGTTCGATGCCGATGGCTTCCACCACATCCACGCCTTCGTCGAGCGCACGGATGCCGGCGGTGTCGATGATGTTCAGCGGGATGCCTTCGATCTGGATGGTTTCGCTCACCTTGTCGCGCGTGGTGCCGGCGATCGGGGTGACGATGGCCACGTCGGCGCCGGCCAGGGCATTCAGCAGCGAGGACTTGCCGACGTTCGGCTGCCCCACCAGCACCACGTTCAGGCCTTCGCGCAGCAGCGCGCCTTGCGCCGCCTGGCGGAACACGTTTTCCAGCGACTCGATGATGCCGGCCAGCTGGCCGCGCGCGTTCGACTTTTCGAGGAAGTCGATTTCTTCTTCCGGGAAGTCGAGGGTGGCTTCGACCAGCATGCGCAGGTTAATGGTCTGGTCGACCAGCTTGTGCACCACCTGGGAGAAGGCGCCGGACAGCGACTGCGAGGCCGACTTGGCGGCGGCTTCGGTGGAGGCGTCGATCAGGTCGGCCACGGCTTCGGCCTGGGCCAGGTCGAGCTTGTCGTTCAGGAAGGCGCGGCGGGTGAATTCGCCGGGTTCGGCCAGCCTCACGCCATGTTCGGCGCCGGCTTCCAGCACGCGCTGCAGGAGCATCTGCAGCACGATGGGGCCGCCGTGGCCCTGCAGTTCGAGCACGTCTTCGCCGGTGTAGGAATGCGGGCCCTTGAAGTAGAGGGCGATGCCCTGGTCGATGACGCTGCCGTCCGTGGCCCTGACGGGGATGTAGGTGGCGTGGCGCGGGGCCAGTTTGGCGCCGGGGAACAAGGCGTCGATCAGCCGGGCCAGCGACTTGCCGGAGGCGCGCACGACGCCGATGCCGCCGCGGCCGGGGGCGGTGGCGATGGCGGCGATGGGGGAGGTGTCGAGTTTCATGGGGCGATTGTAAGGGATACGGCGCGCCGCGACAGGGACGCGAAAAGTAAAAAGCCCGCGCGAGGCGCGGGCTTTCGGGCGGAAGCGGGAGGACTTACTTGGCCGCGCCCGATTCGAACTTCTTGGTGATGACCCACTGCTGGGCGATCGACAGGATGTTGTTGACCACCCAGTACAGCACGAGACCCGACGGGAAGACCACGAAGAT
>CAMPHU010000270.1 GCA_946886065.1 uncultured Massilia sp.
GGCGAGCAGGACGGCCGCGAATACTATTTCACGACCGCCGAGGATTTCGTCAACCGCGCCGAGCGCGGCGAATTCCTGGAATGGGCCGAGGTGCACGGCAATTACTACGGCACCAGCCGCCTGACCGTGGAACAGGAAATGAAGACCGGCACCGACATCCTGCTGGAAATCGACTGGCAGGGCGCGCGCCAGGTCAAGAAGCAGTTCCCCGACGCGGCCGGCATCTTCATCCTGCCGCCGTCGATCGAAGCCCTGGAGGAACGCCTGCACAAGCGCGGGACCGACGAGCCCCACATCATCACCCGCCGCCTGCTGGCGGCCGGGGGTGAGATGGCTCACGCTCCGGAGTTCGAATATGCTATCATCAACGAAGAGTTCAACGTCGCCCTCGCGGAACTGCAGGCGATTGTCAAAGCGACACGTTGCCGGTTCGCCCAGCAGGCGGCCCGCAACGCTACGCTGTTTGCCCAGCTGGGAATCCACGCGCAACAACCACAACCGTAAGCGGCCCGCCCGCGCGGTTTGCTATTTAGATTGCTATTAGGAGCACACCATGGCCCGTATCACCATCGAAGACTGCCTCAAGAACGTCCCGAACCGCTTCCAGCTGACCCTGGCTGCTACCTACCGCGCTCGTCAGTTGCTGCAGGGCCACACCCCGAAGGTCGACGCCAAGGACAAGCCGACCGTCGTCGCCCTGCGTGAAATCGCTGCAGGCAAGGTCGGCCTGGAAATGCTGAAAAAGGTTCCGATGTAAGAACAGGCATTGCCTGGGTTGGTCAATCCGTTATTCTGCTATTCTGTAATATCACACTGCGGCTTGACGATATAAAGTATGAATTTGCCTTATCCGGATTCGACTCATCCAGGCAACACCGGCGGCCGGGCCAAACGCCCGGACAACCGCCCGCAGGACCCGATCGAGGCCCCCGCTCCCGGCGTGGCCTCCGTCACGCAGCTGATCAACAAGCTGTCCGACTACCTCACCCCCGCTGAACTCAAGAAGGTCAAGGAAGCCTACCGCTTCTCCGACGAGATGCATCTGGGCCAGGTTCGCAAGTCGGGCGAGCCCTATATTTCCCATCCGATCGCCGTCGCCGAGATCTGCGCCGAGTGGAAGCTCGACGCCCAGGCCATCATGGCCGCCCTCCTCCACGACGTGATCGAAGACCAGGACGTCAAGAAGGACGACCTCGTGGAGCGCTTCGGCGCCCAGGTCGCCAACCTCGTCGACGGCCTGTCGAAACTGGAAAAGATCGAATTCCAGAGCCTGGTCGAGGCGCAGGCGGAAAACTTCCGCAAGATGCTGCTGGCCATGGCCTCCGACGTGCGCGTGATCCTGATCAAGCTCGCCGACCGCCTGCACAATATGCGCACCCTCGGCGTGATGATCCCGGCCAAGAAGCGCCGCATCGCCAGCGAGACCATGGAAGTCTACGTGCCGATCGCCCACCGCCTCGGCCTGAACAACATCTACCGCGAGCTGCAGGACCTGTCCTTCGCGCACCTCTACCCGCTGCGCTACCAGACCCTGTCCAAGGCGATCAAGGCGGCGCGCGGCAACCGCCGCGAAGTGGTCAAGAAGATCCTCGAGGCGGTCAAGAACCAGCTGGCGACCGGCGGCATCGAGGCCGAGGTCTACGGCCGCGAAAAGACCCTGTACGGCATCTATAAAAAGATGCGCAACAAGCACCTGTCCTTCTCGCAGGTGCTGGACGTGTACGGCTTCCGCGTGGTGGTCGACACCGTGCCCAACTGTTATGTGGCCCTCGGTACCCTGCACGCGCTGTACAAGCCGATGCCGGGCAAGTTCAAGGACTACATCGCGATCCGCAAGATCAACGGGTATCAGTCACTTCATACCACCCTGATCGGCCCCTACGGCACCCCGGTCGAATTCCAGATCCGCACCCAGGAAATGCACCGCACCGCGGAAAGCGGCGTGGCGGCGCACTGGCTGTACAAGACCGGCGACTCCAACATGTCCGACCTGCAGCAGCGCACCCACGCCTGGCTGCAGTCGCTGCTCGACATCCAGCAGCAGACCGGCGACTCGGCCGAATTCCTGGAGCACGTCAAGGTCGACCTGTTCCCGGATTCGGTCTACGTGTTCACGCCCAAGTCGAAGATCATCGCCCTGCCGCGCGGCGCCACGGCGCTCGACTTCGCCTACTCGATCCACACCGGCATCGGCGACCACACGGTCTCGGTCAAGATCAACAACGAAGAACAGCACCTGCGCACCGAGCTGCACAACGGCGACATCGTCGAGATCGTCACCGATCCGGAATCGCGCCCGAGCCCGACCTGGCTCAGTTTCGTCCGCACCGGCAAGGCGCGCTCGGCGATCCGCCATTACCTGCGCACGGTCAACGTCAACGAATCGGTGGAACTGGGCCAGGAGCTGCTGGCCGGCGCCCTGGCGCTGCGCAACATCCGCCCCGAGCTGGCCCCGGCCACCGTCGAAAAACTGCTGGCCGAATCCTCGGCCAAGTCGATGGACGAGCTGTACGCCGACATCGGCATCGGCAAGCGCATGGCGGCGCTGGTCGCGCGCCATATCTTCGGCCTGATGGAAGGCGACCCGGACCTGATGCCGACCAGCCAGCCGGCCCCGGCGAGCGACATCGACCCGGTCACGATCTACGGCAGCGAAGGCGTCGCGGTGCAGCTGGCGCCGTGCTGCCTGCCGATCCCGGGCGACCAGATCATCGGCCAGCTGCGCCGCGACCAGGGCCTGGTCGTGCACACCTGCGAGTGCCTGCCGGCCAAGCGCGTGCGCGCCAAGGAGCCGGACCGCTGGATCGCCGTGCAATGGGGCGAGGAGCTGAACCGCCGCTTCGACTGCCGCATCCGCCTCCTGATCAACAACGAAAAAGGCATCCTGGCCCGCGTGGCCGCCGAGATCGGCGAGTCCGACGCCAACATCACCTATGTGGGCATGGACGAGGATGACGAACACAGCATGACCCAGCTGCGCTTCACGATCCAGGTCAAGGACCGGGTCCACCTGGCGCAGCTGATCCGCAACCTGCGCCGGGTCGCCGGCGTGAACCGCGTCGAGCGCGAGCGCTCCTGACCCACCCCGTCCTTCGCTTGATGAATCAACCGCCCCCACCGCCCAGCGAGGCCATCCAGGCACTGACAGAAGAAGCGATGCAGGCCGCGCTGCGCGAAGCGGAAGCCGGGCAGCTGGAACAGGCGGGGGCGCTGTACCGCGCCGTGCTCGAACTCCAGCCCGGCCACGCGGGCGCGCATTTCGGCCTGGGCTGGCTGGAACTCCAGGAAGGACGGCTGCCGGATGCGATCCCGCACTTCGCCGAGGCGGTGCAGAACGCTCCTCATGAAGAACGCTACTGGATCGGCTACATTGACGTGCTGATGGAGGCGCGCCAGTTCGCCACCGCGCGCGAGCTGATCGACCTGGCCCGGCGCCAGGGCCTGCAGGACGCGGCGCTGGTCGCCTTCGAGCAGCAGCTGGCCAGTTCCGGCAAACCGCAGGCGCAGGAGATCGACGCCGCCGCCGACCTGTATGCGCGCGGTCGTTTCGACGACGCCGCCCATGCAGCGCGTGACCTCGCCGAACGCTTCCCCCAGCATCCCTTCGGCTGGAAGCTGCTCGGCGCGGTCCTTTACAAGAACCGGGCCGCCGTGGCGGCGCTGGAGGCGATGCGCAAGGCAGTGGCCTACGAGCCCGACGATGCCGAGTCGCTCACCAACCTGGGCATCGTACTCAAGCGCCTCAGCCTGCTGGGCGAAGCCGAAAGCGTGCTGCGGCGCGCCATCGCGCTGCGGCCGAACAGCGCCCCTGCCCACAACCACCTGTCGGGAGTGGTGATGGAACTGGGCCGCCTGGCCGACGCCCTGGCCAATGCCGAAGCCGCCGTGCGCCTGGACCCGGACTATCTCGACGCCTGGCACTCGCTGGCACTGGTCCTCGACCGGCGCGGCCGCTCGGCCGAAGCGCTGGCGGCATACCGCCGCCTGCTGAAGCGCGATCCGGACAATGCCGACGTGCGCACCAACATGTTGTTCTGCATGAGCCACATGGAGAGCGTGACGCCCGGGGAGCTGTTCGAGGAGCACCGCCGCTACGGACAGCAGCTCGAGTCGCGCGTGACGCCTGCACGCAGCTGGGATAACCCGCCCGAACCGGAGCGGCGCCTGCGCATCGGCATCGTGTCGGGCGACTTCCGCCGCCACGCGGTCGCCAGCTTCGTCGAGCCGCTGTTTGCCCGCCTGGCCGGACGGCCCGGCCTGGCGCTGCATGGGTACTACAACTTCCCGGTCCACGACGACGCCACCGCGCGCCTGCGCGGCCACATGGCGCAGTGGCGCGACGTGGCCGCGCTCGACGACGCGGCGCTGGACACGCTGGTCCGCGCCGACGGCATCGACATCCTGATCGACCTGTCCGGCCACACGTCGCACAACCGCCTGCCTGTGTTCGCGTGCAAGCCGGCGCCCGTGCAGGCGAGCTGGGTCGGCTACCCGGGCACCACGGGCCTGGCCAGGATGGACTACTACATCAGCGACCGCTTCCTCCTTCCGCCGGGGGAGCTCGACGCCCAGTTCACCGAGAAGCTGGCCCTGCTGCCCATGAAGATGGCATTTTTGCCCACCACGGAAGCCCCGGAGGTCGCGCCCCTGCCGATGCTGCGGAACGGCTACCCGACCTTCGCCAGCTTCAACCGGATCAGCAAGATCACGCGCGAAGTCATCGCCCTGTGGGCGAAGGTGCTGCGCGCGGTGCCGGATGCGCGGATGCTGATGGGCGGCATGCCCCAAGGCGGCGGTTATGAACACCTGGCGGCCTGGCTGGAGGAGGAAGGCATCGGCCCGGGCAGGGTCCGCTTCCAGGCGCTGACCGGCATGCGCACCTACCTGGAACTGTACAGCCAGATCGACATCTGCCTCGACACTTTCCCTTATTCCGGCGGCACCACCACAGCGTGCGGCTTGTACATGGGTGTCCCGACCCTGACCCTGGCCGGTGCGACCATGCCCGGCCGCCAGACGGCGTCGCACCTGGCGGCGAACGGCGCGCCGCAATTCATCGCCCATGACGCCGAGGATTTCGTCAGCAAAGGTGTCGCGGCATGCAGGGACCCGGCCTCGCTCGCGGCATTGCGCGCCAGGTTGCGAGCTACTTCCCCGCAGTGGTCTCCGGGCGCCGTGGACCGGATCGCCGACAGTGTGGAATATGCGCTGCGGGCGATGTGGAAGCGCTGGTGCGCAGGCCTGCCGGCCGCGGCCTTCGAGGTGCCGCTGGAGCTCGCGGGCCCGTACGGGCTCAGCCGACCCGACCAGTCCTAGGACCGGCGGCGGCCCCTCATTGCGCCAGGGCGGCGCGCTGGCGCGCTTCCTGCTCGCGCAGTTCGGGCGTCATGTTGTCGCCGAAATCCTCCATTTCGAAGAGCTGGCGGATCTCGATCTCGGCCTCGCCGCCTTCCATCGGCATCGGAACCTTCTTGACCCATTCGATGGCTTCCTCGCGCGAGGCCACGCGCCAGATCCAGAAACCGGCGACCAGCTGCTTCGTTTCCGGGAAGGGACCGTTCTCCACCTGCACGCCGCCGGCTTTCGAAAAATGCACCCGCGCGCCGCGCGAGGACGGGTGCAGGCCTTCGCCGGAGACCATCACGCCTGCCTTGATCAGTTCGTCGTTAAAACGGCCCATCTCGGCCAGCAGCTGCTCGCTGGGCATGTGGCCGGCTTCGCTGTGCTGGTCGGCTTTCAACAGAATCATGAAACGCATGCTGTCCTCCAGGTTGTTGTGATCGACAGGGGCGGCGGTTTGCTGCCGTTTATCGTACGACGAACGGGGTGGGAGGGATTCGACAGGGATCGAAAAATATTTTTGGCCTGCTGCTAAAGCTCGTCATCCCCGCGAAGGCGGCGACCCAAGTTTCTTTGCAAACCACTAGCGCTTGACGCAGTCACTACGCAAAAGAATTGGCGCTGTCACCGTTGAGTGTTGAAAATGCCAATCGCCGCTCGCAGGAGAGCG
>CAMPHU010000271.1 GCA_946886065.1 uncultured Massilia sp.
TTGGCGCCCGACGAACCGGCCAGGCGGACGGTCGAGGTCGATGCGTTCTGCTCGTGGTCCGCGTGCAGGATCAGGATGCGGTCCAGGGCGCGCACCAGCACGTCGTTGACCTTGTACTCTTCGCACGGGTTGGCGAACATCATGTGCATGAAGTTCGCGCTGTACGACAGGTCGTTGCGCGGGTACATGAAGGGCTGGCCGATCGAGTACTTGTAGGCCATGGCGACCAGGGTCGGCAGCTTGGCGATCAGGCGGATGGCCGAGATTTCACGCTGCTTGGCGTCGTTGATGTCCAGCGAGTCGTGGTAGAACGAGGCCAGCGCGCCGACCGTGCCGACCAGGACCGACATCGGGTGGGCGTCGCGGCGGAAGCCGCGGAAGAAGAACTGCATCTGCTCGTGCACCATGGTGTGCTTGGTCACGGTGTCGGTGAAGGTCTTCTTCTGCTCCGCGTTCGGCAGTTCGCCGTTCAGCAGCAGGTAGCAGGTTTCGAGGAAGTCGCAGTTGACGGCCAGTTGCTCGATCGGGTAGCCGCGGTACAGCAGCTCGCCCTTGTCACCGTCGATGTAGGTGATGCTCGAGTTGCACGAGGCGGTCGACATGAAGCCAGGATCGTAGGTGAACTTGCCGGTCTGGCCGTACAGCTTGCGGATGTCGATGACGTCCGGGCCGATGGTGCCCTTGTAGATCGGCATGTCGACCGACGGGCTGCCGTCCGAGAACGACAGGGTGGCTTTGGTATCAGAGATGTTCATGGCACTTCCTTCTATGGGAGTGGAGTCTACAAAATTAAAACGAAACCTCGGTTCCGCTCACGCTTGCCGCAAGCGCGCCAGCAAGGCGCGCACATGCGGCAGGTCGACCTCGCCTTCGGGCTCGGCGCGCCCCAGCAGCAGATCCATCAGCGGGTTGTCCGCCAGGTCCAGCAAGCGGGTCAGCGCATCGACCTCCTCGTCGCTCAGGTCCACTTCGTGTGCGTCCAGGAAGCGCGTGAGGATCAGGTCGTTCTCGAGCAAGCCCCGGCGCGCGCGCCAACGCAGGCGGGCACGGTTGGCTGGGTCGGATTGATGCGTTTTCACACTAGAGTCCGTTGTTGGGTCAACACTATACTCCGGCTGCCCGGGATTGGCAGTACGGTACTTTTACTGTATTTGCGGCAAATTTGGCCGCATTTGCACCTACATCATTCGTCGTTCCCGCAAAGGCGGGAACGACGAAATGGCGGCTTAGATCGCGCGGCGGACCAGCAATTCCTTGATCTTGCCGATCGCCTTGTTCGGATTCAGGCCCTTCGGGCACACGTCCGTGCAATTCATGATCGAGTGGCAGCGGAACAGGCGGTACGGGTCTTCCAGGTTGTCCAGGCGCTCGGCGGTGGCTTCGTCGCGCGAGTCGGCGATGAAGCGGTAGGCCTGCAGCAGGCCGGCCGGGCCGACGAACTTGTCCGGGTTCCACCAGAACGACGGGCAGGAAGTCGAGCAGCAGGCGCACAGGATGCACTCGTACAGGCCGTCGAGCTCTTCGCGCTCTTCCGGCGATTGCAGGCGTTCTTTCTCCGGCTTGATCGACTCGTTGATCAGGTAAGGCTTGATCGAGTGGTACTGCTTGAAGAACTGGGTCATGTCCACGATCAGGTCGCGGATGACCGGCAGGCCCGGCAGCGGGCGCAGCACGATCGGCTGGCTCAGTTCGTTCAGGTTGGTGGTGCAGGCCAGGCCGTTCTTGCCGTTGATGTTCATTGCGTCCGAACCGCACACGCCTTCGCGGCAGGAGCGGCGCAGGGCCAGCGAGTCATCGACGTCGGACTTGATGCGCTGCAGGACGTCCAGCAGCATCTTGTCGGTGTCTTGCAGCTCGACGGTCACGTCTTGCATGTAAGGCTTCGTATCCTTGTCCGGATCGTAGCGGTAAATCTTCAGTTGGACGGTGCGTGCCATGTTTTTACCTGTCTTCTAAACCGGGGCCCTGCCCCGGTTTCGTCAATATTAGAAAGTACGTGCCTTCGGCTTGAAGGTCTCGACGGTCAGCGGCTTGGTGACCACAGCCTTGTACTCGAGGCGGTTGTTCTCCGAGAACCACAGGGTGTGCTTCATCCAGTTCTCGTCGTCGCGCTTCTCGTAGTCGCTGTGGGCGTGGGCGCCGCGCGATTCCTTGCGCGCCGCTGCCGAGACGATGGTCGCCTTCGCGGTCTCGATCAGGTTGTCCAGCTCGAGCGCTTCGACGCGCGCGGTGTTGAACACCTTCGACTTGTCCTGGAAGGACACGTGCTTGCGGCGCTCGTCCAGCTTCATGATTTCCTCGACGCCCTGGTTCAGCAGTGCGTCGGTACGGAACACGCCGCAGTACTTCTGCATGGCGGCGCGGATGTCGTTGGCCACGTGCTGGACCTTCTCGCCGCCGGTCGAGGTCTCGAGGCGGTTCAGGCGGTCCAGCGCGAAGTCGGCGGCGTCCTTCGGCAGCGGCTTGTTCAGCTTCTGCTTCAGGTTCGAGGCGACGACGTGGTTGCCGGCCGCACGGCCGAAGACCACCAGGTCGAGCAGCGAGTTGGTGCCCAGGCGGTTGGCGCCGTGGACCGAGACGCAGGCGCATTCGCCGATCGCGTACAGGCCATTGACGATCTTCTGGCCGCCGGTGCCGTCAGGCGCCACGACCTGGCCGTGGATGTTGGTCGGGATGCCGCCCATCTGGTAGTGGATGGTCGGAACGACCGGGATCGGTTCCTTGGTGGCGTCGACGTTGGCGAACTTGTGGCCGATTTCCAGGATCGAAGGCAGGCGCTTCTTGATGGTGTCGGCGCCGATGTGACGCAGGTCCAGCAGGACGTGGTCCTTGTTCGGACCGCAGCCGCGGCCTTCCTTGATTTCCTGGTCCATCGAGCGCGAGACGAAGTCGCGCGGCGCCAGGTCCTTCAGGGTCGGCGCGTAGCGCTCCATGAAGCGTTCGCCGTTCGAGTTGATCAGGATACCGCCCTCGCCGCGCACGCCCTCGGTGATGAGCACGCCCGCGCCGGCCACGCCGGTCGGGTGGAACTGCCAGAACTCCATGTCCTGCAGCGGCAGGCCGGCGCGCGCCGCCATGCCCATGCCGTCGCCGGTGTTGATGAAGGCGTTGGTCGATGCGGCGAAGATGCGGCCTGCGCCGCCGGTGGCGAAGATGGTGGTCTTCGCTTCCAGGATCATCGTGTCGCCGGTTTCCATTTCCAGGGCCAGCACGCCGACCACGTCGCCTTCGGCGTCGCGGATCAGGTCGAGGGCCATCCACTCGACGAAGAAGTGGGTGCGCGCACGGACGTTGCGCTGGTACAGGGTGTGCAGCAGGGCGTGGCCGGTACGGTCGGCCGCCGCGCAGGCGCGCTGGACCGGCTTCTCGCCGAAGTTCGCGGTGTGGCCGCCGAACGGACGCTGGTAGATGGTGCCGTCCGGGTTACGGTCGAAAGGCATGCCGAAGTGTTCGAGCTCGTATACGACCTTCGGTGCTTCGCGGCACATGAATTCGATCGCATCCTGGTCGCCGAGGTAGTCGCCGCCCTTGACGGTGTCGAACATGTGCCAGTACCAGTCGTCTTCGCTCATGTTGCCGAGCGAGGCGCCGATGCCGCCCTGGGCCGCCACGGTGTGCGAACGGGTCGGGAACACTTTCGACAGCACCGCCACGTTCAGGCCGGCTTCGGCCAGTTGCAGCGATGCGCGCATGCCGGAACCGCCGGCGCCAACGATGACCGCGTCGAAACGACGGGTAGGGATTGCAGGTTTGATTGCTGCCACGATTACACGCTCCAGAGAATTTGCACGGTCCAGGCGGCGCAGGCGATCAGCCAGAGAATCGTCGCCAACTGCAGAAGCAGGCGCACGCCTGCCGGCTTGATGTAGTCCATCCAGATGTCACGGATGCCGACCCAAGCGTGGTAGAACAGGCCGAACAGGGTGACCAGCGAGAACAGCTTGAACCACTGCGTCGCGAACAGGCCAGCCCAGCCTTCATAGGTGAAATTCTGGCCGGTCAGGAACATGACCAGCAGGATGACGGTGTAGACGGCCATGACGATGGCGGTGACGCGCTGCGCCAGCCAGTCCTTGACGCCGTAGTGGGCGCCGACGACGAGGCGGCGCGGGCCGATATTATTCTTGGTTGCCATGGTTTAAAACACTCCGAACAGTTTCAGGCCGACCAGCGCGGTCAGGGCCAGGCTCACGACCAGCACCCAGCGTGCGGTCTTTTGCGCAGCGTCCTTGTCCAGGGCCAGGTGGTTGTCCATGAACAGGTGGCGAACGCCGGCGGTGAAGTGGTGCAGGTAGGCCCAGGACAGGCCCAGCAGGATGATCTTGACGAACACGTTGCTCATGATGCCGCGGAAGTGCTCGAACGAGGTCTCCGACAGCAGGCTTTCCTGCAGCAGGTACAGCAGGAACGGCAGCATCAGGAACAACCCGGCGCCGCTGATGCGGTGCAGGATCGACACGATGGCCGACGGCGGCATGCGATATTTGCCAGTAATATCACCAATGCCAATATTGCGGAACTCCGGCCGCCCTTTTTTTGCAGCTTCTCTCACGGCTTCGGACATACAACACCTCCCTTATGACGACAAATTTTTAGTGAACCCTTCATTTTCACCGATTTTGTGACCGGGTCCAACACGCTGCTGTGCAGCATTGCGGGACACCTTGCGTCGAACCGGGTCAATGTCCGTCGCTTACCCAAAACCAACATATTTTAATCGCATCAAGCGATCGTTGCAGCAGCCCGCTCAGGATTGCTGCAAAGCCAACCGGGCTCGTCCAGAGGGGCGAAACCCGGTTGGCGTGTGTCTTTACACCGTCACGACAGCTCGTTCAGGTAGTGGTGCTGCGCGGTCGAGTACAGCCCGCGCCGCAGCTCGACGGCCTTGTCGCCATAGGTAAACGAGACCCGCTCCGCGCACAGCAGCGGCGTGCCTTCGGCCACCTTCAGGAACTCGCTGGCCGAGGCGTCGGCGGCCACCGCGCGGATCTTTTCGCTCGCGCGGATCATGCGGGTGCCGAACTCGGACTCGAACAGGCCGTACATCGGCCCCTTGTATTCCGCCAGCCGCTCCGCGCTCAGCCCCTTGAACAGCTGGCCCGGCAGCCACAGCTCTTCCAGGATGGTCGGCTCGCCCTCGAAGGACTGGATCCGCTTGATATACACGACCGCATCGCCCGACTTGAGTTCCAGCAGGCGCGCGACCTCGGCCGGCGCACGGATGCGCTTGACTTCGACGAAGCGGCTTTCGGGATGGTGGGGGACGCCCTCGTCGGGCATCAGGCGCAGGAAGCGGAAGTGGGCGCGCTCCTCGGCGTGGGTGGCGACGAAGGTGCCCTTGCCCTGGCGGCGCACCACCAGGTTCTCGGCCGCCAGCTCGTCGATGGCCTTGCGCACCGTGCCTTGGCTGACCTTGAAGCGCCCCGCCAGCTCGACTTCGCTGGGCATCAGCTCGCCCGGTTTCCACTCGCCCGATTGCAGGCTTTGGGTGATCAGGGCCTTGATCTGCTGGTACAGCGGCCGGAACGAAGGCGATGCGCTGCCGGCGGGATCGCTGGCCTGGTTGGTCGGGACGGGGTTCATAGACCACGATTTCACCACAAAAGTGCAACACCGTCCAGTGCGGAAGCCCCTCACACATGTGTCTTATATAAGACATATGATATGAATTGACTGATGGAACGGCAGAGGAGTACACTCGCGGTCGACCAGGCGTCCGTTCTTGCTCTTATGGTACGCGCGCGACACCTGTCTCACGGGCCGGATCGAGGATGGCGCTTTTGGTATCATTGCAGTTTTCCCTGACAGGCGTATCCTCGGCATCGACCCGGGCACCGACCGTTTTCATTCCCACTTTGGAGATTCATCATGGCTAAAAACCCAATGCGCGTTGCCGTCACCGGCGCGGCCGGCCAGATCGGCTATTCCCTGCTGTTCCGCATCGCCA
>CAMPHU010000272.1 GCA_946886065.1 uncultured Massilia sp.
GTGAAATCGGCGCGCGTGATGAAGCAGGCCGTTGCCCACCTGGTGCCTTTCATCGAAGAGGAAAAGGCCGAGGAAGAGCGCCGTACCGGCATCGTCGCCAAACCGAAGGGCAAGATGGTGATCGCCACCGTCAAGGGCGACGTGCACGACATCGGCAAGAACATCGTTTCGGTGGTCCTGCAGTGCAATAACTTCGAGATCGTGAACATGGGCGTGATGGTCCCGGCGTCCGAGATCCTGGCCAAGGCCAAGGAAGAGAATGCCGACATCGTCGGCCTGTCCGGCCTGATCACGCCCTCGCTGGAAGAGATGGCCCACGTGGCGCGCGAGATGCAGCGCGACCCGTGGTTCCGCGAGCGCAAGACCCCCCTCCTGATCGGCGGCGCGACCACCAGCCGCGCCCACACCGCGGTCAAGATCGCGCCCCATTACGAAGGTCCGGTGGTCTACGTGCCGGACGCCTCGCGTTCGGTCTCGGTCGGCCAGGCGCTGGTCACCGAAGACACGCGCGACGCCTACGTGATCGAACTGGCCCAGGACTACGAGCGCATCCGCATCCAGCACGCCGGCAAGAAGGCCCTGCCGCTGCTGTCGATCGAACAGGCGCGCGCCAACAAGGCGCGCCTGGCCTATGCGCCGGTCAAGCCGAAGTTCGTCGGCCGCCGCGTGTTCAAGAACGTCGACCTGGGCCTGATCGCACGCTACATCGACTGGGGTCCCTTCTTCCAGACCTGGGACCTGGCCGGCCCCTTCCCCGCCATCCTCACGGACGAGGTGGTGGGCGAGGCCGCGTCGAAGGTGTATGAAGAGGGCCGGGCGATGCTCAAGAAGATCGTCGACGGCCGCTGGCTGAGCGCCAACGGCGCCATCGCCCTGCTGCCCGCCAACAGCGTCAACGACGACGACATCGAGATCTATACCGACGAATCGCGCAGCGAAGTCGCCTTCACTTATTACGGCCTGCGCCAGCAGGGCGTCAAGCCGGTGGTCGACGGCCAGCAGCGTCCGAACCAGTGCCTGTCCGACTTCATCGCACCGAAGGCTTCGGGGGTGGCGGACTATATCGGCATGTTCGCGGTGACCGCGGGCCTGGGCATCGAGAAGCACGAGCAGCGCTTCGAAGCCGCGCACGACGACTACTCGTCGATCATGCTCAAGGCCCTGGCCGACCGCCTTGCCGAAGCCTTCGCCGAGTACATGCACCAGCGCGTGCGCACCGACCTGTGGGGCTATGCGCCGGACGAAGACCTGAGCAACGAGGCCCTGATCGCCGAGCAATACCGCGGCATCCGCCCGGCGCCGGGCTACCCGGCCTGCCCGGAGCACACGGTCAAGGCGGACGTGTTCCGCACCCTGCAGGCGGACGAGATCGGCATGCAGCTGACCGAGTCCTTCGCCATGTATCCGGGCGCGGCCGTGTCGGGCTTCTACTTCGCCCATCCGGACTCGAAGTACTTCGTGGTCGGCAAGATCGGCGACGACCAGGTCGAGGACATGGCGCGCCGCCGCGGCATGGACAAGGCCGAGCTGGAGCGTTACCTGGCGCCCAACCTCTAGGCCTTCAGCGCATGCATGGGAACGCCGCGAACTTCGCGGCGTTTTTGTTTTCTAAGGCAGTGCAACTCCATCGTTTCCAAGGAAAGGAGAACGGACATGGCACTGCACTATTCCGCGAAGCGCTGGCAGGATCAGGTGATCCTCCTGATCGGTGTCTGGCTGATCGTCTCGCCCTGGGTATTCAACTATCCAGCCTCATCCCTGCCGGCCATCAACGCTTATATCGCCGGCATCATCATGGCCGTGCTGGCGGCCTTCGACCTGTACAAGACCTATGTGTGGGCGGTGCTGCTGAATGTCGTGGTCGGGGCCTGGGTGGCGGTATCGCCCTGGCTGCTGGACATCATTCCGGACAGGACGATGACGACCAGCCTGCTGGTGTCGGGGCTGGCGACGGTGGTGCTGGGCTTGTGGGAGCTGCGCAGCGATCCTGAGCTGCACAGCCAGTGGACGAAATCGGGGGCAACCGGCTAGGCTCTTTGAACGCGGCGCGGCAGTTCTGCTGAACTTGGGTCCCCGCCTTCGCGGGGATGACGTGGCAAGGGATGTGGCGAGATCGAACGTCGTCGCTAACCTAAAGACCGTCATCCCCGCGAAGGCGGGGACCCAAGTTTGCACGATCAGTGTTAGCTCAGATCGCGTACCGCACCACCTTATCGCTCCACTCGAACGCCGACACCTCGAGCTCCGCCAGGTCGTCGCCATCGAGCGCCAGCTCGTGCAGCGCCGGCATCACCGCATCGTTGGCGTCGTCCATCTGCTCGATCGACTCCGCCAGGCGCAGCAGCTCGCCGAAGAAGCCCTGGCGCACCAGCAGCGCATGACGCACTTCGTCGATCACGGGAATCTGTTCCACGATGTCCTGCATCGGGATGCAGAACAAGGTATCCATCAGCGACATCATGCCGACCGTGAAGGCGACGTCGGCCACATTGCGCTGGCCCGGGCGCAGGCGCTGGGCCAGCAGTTCCATCAGGCGAGCGCGCGTGGTGGCCAGCATCAGGAGCGGGGTCTGGCTGTGGCCGCGTACGCCCGGCTCCGCGTACAGCAGGATCTGCAGCCAGCGCTGCAGCTGGCGGCGGCCCAGCAGGATCAGGGCCTGGCTGATCGACTCGATGCGGCGGGTGGCGCCCACGGCCGGCGTGTTCACCAGGCGCAGCAGGTTCAGGCCCAGGGTCAGCTCGCGCTTGACCACCTTCTCGATCTCGCTGTTGTCGGCCTCCGAGGTCACCAGGTTCATCAGGTCCAGCACCGTCGTCTGCGAAGGCGACAGCTTGCGGCCGGCCATGACGGTCGGCTTGGCGAAGTAATAGCCCTGGAAGTAGTCGAAACCGATGTCCAGGCAGGTACGGTATTCGGTGTGGGTTTCGACCTTTTCCGCCACCAGGCGCTTGCCGGTGGTGCGCAGGCGCGGCGCCAGCGACAGCAGGGTCACGACCGGCAGCTCGCGCAGGTCCATCTTGACGAAATCGATCACCGGCAGCAGGCGCGCCAGCGAGGCGCCGTGGGCCGAGGCCTCGGCGGCGAAGCGGAAACCGTGCGACGCCAGTTCCGTCATGCGCCCGATGACCGCGTCGTCCGGCTCGACCGAGCGCACGATCTCCAGCACCGTGCGCTCGCGCGGCAGGAAGGCGAACATGTCGCTCATCAGGACTTCCTTGTCCACGTTCAGGAAGGCGGTGGCGTCGCCGATCGCGCGCGGCAGGCCGAGCTGGGAGGCATGGTGGATGACGCTGGCGCTGGCCGACAGGCCCGATCCGATCGCGGCCGGATCGATGTCCGCAGCGCCCTGGGCGCTGCCGCGGAACAGCAATTCGTAGCCGTACAAGGCCTGGTTGCGGTCCAACACCGGCTGGCGCGCGAGGTAGAAATTGCGCATGCGCAGCGGCTGGGACGCGTGGTCGAGGCTTGCGGAGTCGGTCATCTCGTCTCTTTCTGTCGGCGAATCGGGATACTTTACCGCATCCGCAACCGTTAGTGGCTTTAAGACATTAATTTATCGTCAGAACCTGGCTTTTTATGCATCGCTTGTGCCATTTATTGTGGCAGCCCGTCCACGAACATCATCAGCTCGCCCGGCGCGAACTGGGTCCATTGTTCGTTGGTGGTCAGCGGTTCCGTCACGATGATGGCGACCCGGTCGTTGGGCGTGGTCACCTGCGAGAAGTCGACCGACAGGTCTTCGTCCGAGAGGCAGGCGGTCACGAAAGGATACTTGCGCACCACGTAGCACAGCTTGGTCGAACAATGGGTGAACAGGGCCGTGCCGTCGGACAGCATCATGTTGAAGGTGCCATGCGCGGCAATCGTGGGCACCAGGCGGTCGAGGGCGGCGCGCAAGGCGGCGCGCTCCGGCGCCCGGTCGCCGAATTCCTCGCGCAGGCATTGCAGCAGGTAGCAGAAAGCCAGCTCGCTGTCGGTATTGCCGACCGGCCTGAACGGCCCATTCAGCGCGGGCTGGAATTCCTTGAGGTCGCCGTTATGGGCGAACACCCAGTAGCGCCCCCACAGCTCGCGCACGAAGGGATGGCAGTTCTCGAGCGCGACCTGCCCTTGCGTGGCCTTGCGGATATGGGCGATGACGTTGGTGGACTTGATCGGATAATGCTTGATCAGTTCGGCGATCGGCGAGGCGATGGCGGCCTGGTGATCGACGAAGTGGCGAACACCCGCGCCTTCGAAGAAAGCGATGCCCCAGCCGTCATGGTGGGTATCGGTGCGGCCGCCGCGGTGGGCGAAGCCGGTGAAGGAGAAGACAATGTCGGTAGGGACATTGCAGTTCATTCCGAGTAGCTGACACATGGGACGCAGCTTACCACGCCCCCAGACCAGGGCGCCATCGCTCGGAGCTTCGATGGCGCCCTCAGGCTATGCCGGTGTAGCGCAGTACTTAGTGCAGTACGACAGGTTGGCTCATCAGGGTATCGTAGGAACCCAGGAAGTCGTCGATTTCTTCCATGGTCGGTTCGCTGGCGATCAGGTTGTTCACGTCACGCCGGAAGGACTGAGCCAGTTTGCCGCCGATGAACGCTTCGCGCCGGCCGGCCTTGTCGACGATCTCGAAGCCGCCGAAGCGCAGGGCCTCGAGTTCGCGGTCGACACCGAACTCGACGACGCTGTACTGTTCGCTGTTGTAGATCATGTTCATGATGACTCCTTCTCTCGATCAGAGTTTGTGAAACCTGCCGCGCGGCGGCGGGCGGCGGGCTCTTCACTTCGCTTAAGAGGTGGGGCTGGCTGAACCGATTTCAAGAGACTTCGGATCACCGGGGGTTCCGGCCGGCGTTCAGGTCTGGATGTCCGGGTTCAGCGCCAACAGCTGATCGTATGGTGCGTCTTGCAACCACGATCGCAACTGATCAAGGTGTTCGCTGCGCGCCAGGCCGATGTACAGACGCCGTGGGCGCTGGCGCAGCAGTCGATTCAATGTTACACGCAAAACGAGATTGCCGTCGCAGCACAGGCACCCGGGGGCGATGCGCACGACCTGGAGAGAGGGCGTCGACAGCAGCGGCGTGCTGGACGCGGCCATGCCTTCGAGGATGACCGCGCTGTCCAGGCGCGCGCCAGCGCTGCCCGGCGGGGACAGGCCTGGCGAAGAAGGCGACGAGGAAGGGGAAAGCGCGCCGGCTGGCGCGGCGAAACTATGCGAATCGGGTAGATCGAGCAGCGCCGAGATGGCTTGCTCGCGCGCGCTGGCGGAGGCGCCGGTGACCAGCGTGGTGGCCACTTTGGCGCGGGTCGACGACACTGCCCCTCACTGCCCTTTCTTGGCCAGCTTGCCCGGCTCGACGCCCAGCTGCTTGAGCTTGCGGTACAGGTGGGTGCGCTCCAGGCCGGTCTTCTCGGCCACGCGCGTCATGCTGCCGCCCTCGCGGCCCAGGTGGTGCTCGAAATACATGCGCTCGAAGGCGTCGCGCGCTTCGCGCAGCGGCAGGTCGAAGGACAGGGTGTAGCCGGTGCCTTCGCCGTGCGAGATCGCATGCACCACGCGCGCACCGTTGGGCGGCGCCACCGGCGGCGCGAACATCGGCGCGGCGGACGCCGGCTCGGCGGACGCACTCTGCATGCTCTGCACATTCGGGGCAATCGGACGCGGCGGCACCAGCGGCGCGCGCGCCACTTCCTGGGCGCGCGACAGGCCCTGCTGCACGGCCTTGAGCAATTTTTGCAGGGCGATCGGCTTTTCGAGGAAGTTCAGGGCGCCGATGCGGGTCGCCTCGACGGCGGTGTCGATGGTGGCGTGGCCCGACATCATGATGACCGGCATGGTCAGCAGGCCGTCGCGCTGCCATTCCTTGAGCA
>CAMPHU010000273.1 GCA_946886065.1 uncultured Massilia sp.
CATACTGATGCTCAGCGAACTTCGGCACCGGCAGGGGGACACCGAGTCCTGGTGCGACGGTCTTACTGCTAAAGGAAAAAGCAGTCGGATAGACCCTGGCGGCACTTCCACACGGAATGAGAACAGCGCCAGTGCAAAAAAAACTCCCGGCGAAACCGCACCGGGAGATCACAAGGAAAACCAGTTCAGGCCGCGGCCTGCTACACCATTTTCGCCGCCGCCGGCAACGGCACCAGGCCCGCATCGCCGACCGCCGCCACATCGTCGGCCTCGTGCTCCCCGTCCAGCACGCGGCGCGCCTGTTCCAGGTCCATCTCGCCTTCCCAGCGCGCCACGACGATCGCCGCCACCGCGTTGCCGATCAGGTTGGTGATGGCGCGGATCTCGTTCATCAGGCGGTCGATGCCGATCACCAGCGCAATGCCGGCCACGGGGATCAGCGGCATCGATGCCAGGGTCGCCGCGAGCGCCACCAGCGCCGCGCCCGCCACGCCGGCGCCGCCCTTCGAGGTCACCAGCAGGATCGCCAGCAGGCCGAGCTGCTGCCACAGGCTCAGGTCGATGTTCAGGGCCTGGGCGATGAACAGCGAGGTCATGGTCAGGTAGATCGCGGCGCCGTCCAGGTTGAACGAGTAGCCGGTCGGGATCACCATGCCCACCACCGAGCGCGCGATGCCGAGCTTTTCGAGCTTGGTCATCATCTGCGGCAGCACCGACTCGGTGCTGGCCGTGCCCAGCACGATGAAGATCTCTTCCTTCAGGTAGCGGACCAGCTTCCACAGCGAGACCCCGGCGGCGCGCGCGATCGAGCCCAGCACGAAGACGATGAAGATGAGGGTGGTCGCGTAGTAGCAGGCGATCAGCAGCGCCAGCTGCTGCAGGGTGCCGATGCCGAACTTGCCGACCGTGAATGCCATCGCGCCGAAGGCGCCGAGCGGGGCGAGCTTCATCACCAGGCCGACGATACCGAGCAGTACCTTGCCGAATTCGTCGATGACGACGCGCGCCTTTTCGCCGCGCTGGCCCAGGATCGACAGGCTGACGCCGAACAGGATCGAGAACAGCAGCACCTGCAGCAGGTTACCCTTGGCAAAGGCATCGACCACCGAGGACGGGATGATCGCCGCCAGGAACTGGCCGGTCGACTGGGGCTGCGCCTTCTGGGCGATCTGGGCCACCGCGCCCTGGTCGAGCGAGGCGACGTCGGCATTGATGCCGGCGCCGGGCTGCATGACGTTCGCGATCACCATGCCGATGATCAGGGCGAGCGTCGTGATGACTTCGAAATACAGCAGCGCCTTGCCGCCCACGCTGCCCACTTTCTTGAGGCTCTCCATGCCCGCAATCCCGCACACGACGGTGCAGAAGATGACCGGGGTGATGACCATCTTGATGCTGTTGATGAAGGCATCACCGAGCGGTTTGAGGTCGGTGGCGATGGCCGGATAGTAATGCCCGACCGCGATGCCGGCGACGAGCGCCACGATGACCTGGAAATACAGACTGCGAAAAAGCGAGCTCCTCATTTAACTCCTCCTAGACCGCTGCATTGATTGTCCTCGTGCGGCGTAGGCCATCTGTCGATCCGCTCTGCGGCGGGCACTGGGAATAAAGCCGGACTGCGGAATGACAGCCCGGTGAACCTTGTCCGTCTTGTTGTGCGCGGCTCAGCTGGACCCCAACTTGATGCTAGCGTGGCCCAATATCACTGTCAAACACATCATCTAAATGACTTATTGAAGAAAAAAAGAAAATCCCGCGTGTCAGATCAGGGAAGTCACGCCCAGGTTGATCGCATAGCCGCCCACCACCAGGAACAGGAACAGCACGCTGGCCAGCAGGATCGGTTTCAGGCCCGCCTGGCGGATGGCCGAGGCCTGGGTCCGCAGTCCGAGCGCCCCCATTGCCATCGCCAGCAGGACGGTATCGACCTGCACGATCCAGTGCACCAGCTGCGGCGGCAGCAGGCCCAGGGAATTGACGCCGCTGGCGACGATGAACAGCAGCGCGAACCAGGGGATCGTGATGCGGCCCTTGGCCGTGCCTGCGCCCGTCCCCTCCTCGGCGCCGAGACGGCTGCTCAGGATCACCAGGAAAGGCGCCAGCATCATCACGCGCAGCATCTTCTCGATCACGGCGGCCGAGGCGGCCTGCTCGCCGACCGCCTTCCCGGCCACCACCACCTGCGCCACCTCGTGGATGGTGGAGCCGGCATACAGGCCGTAGCCCAGCTCGGACAACTGCAGGTAGGGGTACATCAGCGGGTAGAGGAACATGCCGAGCGTGCCGAAGACGACCACGGTGGCCACCGCCACCGAGACCTTGTGGGCATGGGCGCGCACCACGGGCTCGGTCGCCATCACCGCGGCCGCCCCGCAGATCGCGCTGCCGGCGCCGATCAGCATCGAGGTCTGCTTGTCCAGGCCGAACATGCGGGTGCCGAGCTGTACTGCGAGGGTGAAGGTGATGGCAATGACCAGGATGTCGATCACCACGCCGGCCCAGCCGATTTCGCCGATCTGCTGGAAGGTGATGCGGAAGCCGTACAGGATGATGCCGAGGCGGAGCAGGCGCGCCTTGCTGAAGTCGACTCCGCTGGCGCAATGCGGGGCGATGCGCCCGAACACCGTATTGCCGACGACGATGCCGATCAGGATGGCCGCGGTCAGCGGGCTGACGCCCATCTGCTGGATGGCCGGCAGGCCGGCGCCCCACATCGCCAGGGCGGCGATGGCGCCCGCCAGGGCCAGGCCGCCGGCGAACTGGAGCGGAGTACCGGGTGTCGTGCTCATTTTTGTTCCCCTGTTGAATGATTAAGCCTAGGGTAACGCCGAGCACTAATAAGTAAAAACGAGTTATATTTATATAATTAATCAATTAAATTGATATAGGGGCGGGAACGGAAATGCTGCGCACGAGCCTGAGGCAAATCGAGGTCTTCGTGGCCACGGCCCAGAAAGGGAATGTGACCCAGGCGGCGGCCGTGGTCGGCATCACGCAATCGGCCGCCAGCATGGCCCTGGCCGAGTTCGAAAACCAGCTGGCCACGCGCCTGTTCGACCGTATCGGCAAGCGGCTGGCGCTGAACGAGGACGGGCGCGCGCTATACCCGAAAGCGGTCGAGATGGTCGAGCGGGCGCGCGAGATGGAAGGCCTGTTCCGCCAGGCCGGTGGAGCGGTGGACCTGCGCCTGGGCGCCAGTTCCACCATCGGCAATTACCTGCTGCCCCAGATTCTCGGGGCCTTCCGGGCCAGCCGGCCCGGCAGCCGCATCGAACTCGAAGTCGGCAATACGCAACAGGTGATCAACGCGATCCTGCATTTCGAGATCGATGTCGGCTTCGTCGAAGGCCCCTGCCTGCATCCGGACATCGAGGCGGGCTTCTGGCGCCCGGACGAACTGGCGATCTGCGCGGCGCCCGGCCACCCGATCGCCCAGCCGGGCGGCGCCGGTATCGAGGCCTTGCGGGCGGCCGACTGGATCCTGCGCGAGCGCGGTTCCGGCACCCGCGAGGTGGTGGAGCAGATGCTGATGAGCCAGCTTGGCGGCATCCGGCTCATGATGGAGCTGGGCGGCACCGAGGCGATCAAGCGCGCCGTCGAGAGCGGGATGGGGATTTCCTGCCTGCCGAAGATCGCCCTGGTGGGCGCGGTCGAGCGCGGCAACCTGGTGAGCATTCCCACACCTTATCTCCAGCTCACCCGCGCCTTCCACATCCTGGTGCACAAGGACAAATACCGCACCGGCGGCATGAGCAGCCTGATCCGGCTGTGCCAGTCCATGGCGGCGCAAAATTCAACCATGTGATCTGTATGTATTTTGCGGCGCCGGCAGGCGGGATGCGCTATGATACGCACACTTGGAACCTTACTGTCGCCACCATATGGAACAAATTTTTCGATCGGATGTCGCCCTGGGCCTCCCGCTGTACCGGGAGGTCAAGCACAAGCTCCTGGAATCGCTGCGTGGCGGCGAATGGAAGCCGGGGGAGATCATCCCGGCCGAAAAGCGCCTGTGCGAGCGCTTCGGCGTCAGCGTCGGCACGCTGCGCAAGGCCGTCGACGAGCTGACCGCCGAGAATATCCTGATCCGGCACCAGGGACGCGGCACCTTCGTCGCCTCGCACAGCCAGGACCGCTACATGTTCGGCTTCTTCCATGTCTTCGCCCAGGACGGCCGCAAGGAATATCCGAAGGTGGAATTCATCAGCCTGACGAAAGAGAAGGCCGATGCCGACAGCGCCGCGCGGCTCGGCGTCAAGAAAGGGGCAAAGCTGATCCGCATCGTGAACCGGCTCAGCCTGGGCGGACGGACCGTGATCATCGACGACATCCTGTTGCCGGAGCACTTTTTTTCCGGCATGAGCGAAGCCCAGGTACGCGAGCGCCGCACCACCCTCTACCAGTTATACCAGGACTGCTTCGGCGTCGGCGTGCTGCGTACCGAAGAGCGCCTGCGCGCCTGCGGCGCCGATGCCGAGGTGGCGCAGCTGCTTGGCATTGCCGAAGGCACGCCGCTGCTGCACGTCATCCGCCGCGCGCTCAGCTTCCGCGACGAAGTGGTCGAGCTGCGCCACTCCTATGTCGTCACCGACCAGTACGAGTATTTCGCGGGCGACGACAGCCAGGGCCACGGCTAGGCCGGCGCCCCGGGCGCCGGGGCCGCTCAGTGAATGATCCGGTCCAGGAATTCGCGCGCCCGGCCGGAACGCGGGGCGCTGAAGAACTCTTCCTTGGGGCTGTCCTCGACGATCCGCCCCCCGTCCATGAACACGATGCGGTCCGCCACCTTGCGCGCGAAGCCCATCTCATGGGTCACCACCATCATCGTCATGCCCTCCTGCGCCAGCCCGACCATGACGTCGAGCACCTCGCCCACCATTTCCGGATCCAGCGCGGAAGTCGGCTCGTCGAACAGCATCGCCTTCGGGTCCATGGCCAGGGCCCGGGCGATCGCCACCCGCTGCTGCTGGCCGCCCGACAGCTGGTTCGGGTACTTGTCCTGGTGCGCCAGCAGGCCGACGCGGTCGAGATAGGCCAGGCCGCGCTCGGTGGCATCAAGCTTGCTGCGGCCGAGCACCTTGATCTGCGCAAGTGTCAGATTTTCGCGTACGGACAGGTGTGGAAACAGCTCGAAGTTCTGGAACACCATGCCGATGTGGGCGCGCAGCCGGCGCAAATCGGTCTTCGGGTCGCCCACGGCGATGCCGTCGACCCGCACGCTGCCCTGCTGGAAGGGTTCCAGGCCGTTGACGGTCTTGATCAGGGTCGACTTGCCCGATCCTGACGGTCCGCACACCACCACCACGTCGCCGCGCGCCACCTGCGTGCTGCAGTCGCGCAGCACCTGGAACTCGCCATACCACTTGCTGACGTTCTCGATGTCGATCATTTGTTGTCCATTTTCTCATCCGTTGCGTGCCTGTTGCACGTGCAGCAAGCATGCTTGACAGCATTATCAGTGCCTAGGATACTGCCAAACTTGCCATAACCATCAAACGAACTGGCCGTTTCGCTCCTCGGAAAGCCAGGCATTTTGCCCGATTCACCTGCCTGCGACAGCGCCACCCGTTGCCGCCGGCCGTGCACAGGTCTTATAAGAGACAGGAAGTAGTTATGAATAATCGAAACCGCCTGACCACCTACATCCTGATCGCCCTGGTGCTCGGGATCGTCGTCGGCTATCTGGTCAATGCCAACGTGGATGCAGCGCAGGCGAAATCCTTCTCGGACGCGATGTCGCTGATCACGACGCTGTTCCTCCGCCTGATCAAGATGATCATCGCGCCGCTGGTGTTCTCGACCCTGGT
>CAMPHU010000274.1 GCA_946886065.1 uncultured Massilia sp.
GCGCCGCCCGGCGCTGCCCCGCCCGCGCCGGCGCCGGGTGAAGCCGACGCCCAGGACGCCCTGCCGCCGCCCTCCTCGGCCGCCCAGGACCTGTACTCGTCCGCGCGCGGCGATTTGCTGCAGATCCGCATGCTGCTCAAGAACGGCCGCACCCAGTCGACCGTGGGCTCGGGCTTCCTGGTCGGCGACACCAACCTGGCGCTGACCAACTACCACGTGGTGTCGCAGATGGCGCTCGACCCCGACGTCTACACCGCCGAGTACATCGACACCGACGGCAATACCGGCCCGGTGGAGCTGATGGCCGTCGACGTGCTGCACGACCTGGCCGTGGTGCGCGTCAACCGCAACGGCAGCGGCTTCTTCAAGGTGCCGGAACGGAAGGTCGTCCTGCGCCAGGGCCAGTACCTGTACTCGCTCGGCAACCCGCTCGACCTCGGCTTCGCCATTTCGGAAGGCTCGTACAACGGCGTCCTGCAGCGCAGCTTCTACGACCGCCTGATCTTCAGCGGCCCGATCAATTCCGGCATGAGCGGCGGCCCCAGCATCACCGCCAGCGGCACCGTGGCCGGGATCAACGTGGCGCGCCGCCTGGACGGCGAATCGGTGAGCTTCCTGGTGCCGGTCAAGTATGCGCAGGAACTGCTGCGCAAGGTGGCCGCCCAGCCGGCGCCGCCGAAGGACTTCAATCCCCTGATCGCCCAGCAGCTGCTGCTCCACCAGGGCGGCATGGTGGACCGCCTGCTCGATGAGCCGCTCACGCTCAAGGGCATGGGGCCCTACCTGGTGCCGGTGCGCGAATCCGGCCAGGTGCGCTGCTGGGGCCGTTCGACGGTGAAGTCGGAAGCGGCCTACAGCGTCGACGCCATCACCTGCGTGATGCAATCGGCGGTGTTCGTCTCGAATTCCCAGCAGACCGGGGCCGTGGGCGTCACCCACCGCTACATCCGCTCCGGCAGCATGGAGCCGCTGCGCTTCGCGGCGCTGGCCAGCGACCTGTTCGGGGTGGAAGGCTTCGGCAGCATCGCCGACCCGCGCCTGACCAAGCCTTTCTGCACGGAGCGCTTCGTGCACACGCGCTCGCTGCCGCTGCGCGCCGTGACCTGCGTGCGCGGCTACCGCAAGTTCGAGGGCCTGTACAACTTCACGCTGCTCACCGCCAGCACCGACGCCGCCCAGGCCAGCCTGCAGAGCCGGGTCGACGTGTCCGGCGTCTCCTACGAAAACGGCCTGCGGGTGACGCAAGCCTTCCTGGGCGCCTTCGGGCGCAGCGGACGCCGATGAACGGGCCCTGGACCATCGAAATGCTGGCCCGCAACGGCGAGGTGCTGCACCGCTACCGCGTGGCCGCGCTGCCGATCCGGGTCGGGCGCGCCTACGACAACGATTTCATCGTCGACGACGACTACGCCGCCCCGCACCATGTGCTGATCCAGGAGGGGCCGGACGGCAAGCCGCTGCTGCGCGACCTGGGCAGCCGCAACGGCATCGTGCACAAGGGCCGCCGCGTCACCGAGCTGGCGCTGGACGGCGACACCGTGGTGCGCATGGGCCACACCACCCTGCGCGTGCGCGGCGCCGACTATCCGGTCGGCCCGGAGCTGCGCGACCGCACCATGCACGGCTGGGAAGGCCTGCTGCCGGGCGCCGCCGGCGCCCTGCTCACCGGCCTGGCGGCGCTGCTGGCCGCCTGGCTGACCGACCGCGGCGGCTACGCGCTGGAGCGCTACGTGCAGGCGCTCGCGGCCGGCATCGGTATCGCCTTGCTGTGGAGCGGCCTGTGGGCCTTCAATAACCGGGTGTTCAGCCGCCACGCGCGCCTGGGGCGGCACTTGTTCATTGTCGGCTGCGGCCTGGCGGTCCTGCTCGCCTTCCGCCTGCTGGCCAGCGTGCTGGCCTATGCCTATTCCTGGGAATGGCTTACCCGCTATGGCTCGCACGCGGCCGTGCTCACGGTGGCCGGCGTCATTTATTTCCACTTGGCCACCGTGCAGCCGCAGTTGCGGCGCCGGCTGCGCGGGATCTGCGCGGGCCTGGCCATCCTCGCCTCAGGCTTGGTGCTTGTGGGCAACGAGCAGCGGCATGGGCGCGTGGCCGACGAGCTCTACATGTCGGTCTTGTTGCCGCCCGAAATGCGCGCCAGCCCCGATGCCCCGGTGGCCGAGTTCATCGGCCAGGTCGGCGCCATGCGCGCCGGCATCGATTCCGAACGCAAGCGCAAGCAGGGCGACGAGGGCTGAGTTTCCTAATTGCATGCGTAGCGCATGTCCGCATGAGCGCGTATAGTGCTGTCCTTGAAAAAAAAGACTTCAAGGGGATAGGAGACATGTCGGATCAGCGCCAGCGACGCCATGACCAGGCGACGGCGAATGCCGTTGCCCGCGGACTCAACATTTTGTCGGTGCGCGACGCGGCGGTGGCGCGGCGCTACATGGAGCACAAGCAGGTGCCGGAGACCGTCATCGAGCGCACGCTTTCCCAGCCTGGACAGCGCCGCAAGCTCACGCCCGAGCAATGCGTTTCGGAAGCGATTACTCCCTTGCGCAGGCATGGCGGCCACTGAACCGATCCAACGAGCATGAAATGCGGGCGGATCGTCCCGGGACGGTCAGGCAGGGCTATGATGCCAGGCTGACATGACCTCGTCCCTGGAGACCCGATGCGCGCTGCCTGCCTTGCCCTGTTGTCCACCACCGTCCTGCTCGGCGCCGCCCGCGCCGACAGCCTCGACGACGCCCTGCTCCAGGAAATGAAGCGGCGCCACGTGCCGGGCCTGAGCGTGCTGGTGCTCAAGGACGGCAAGGTCATCAAGGAAAAAGGCTATGGCCTGGCGAACATCGAGCACCAGGTGCCGGTGACGCCGCAGACCGTGTTCCAGTCCGGCTCGGTCGGCAAGACCTTCACCGCGGCACTGATCCTGCTGCTCGCGCAGGACGGCAAGCTGAGCCTGGACGATCCCATCTCGCGCCACCTGCCGAATACGCCGCCGGCCTGGGAAAAGATCACGCTGCGCCACCTGCTCACCCACACCTCGGGCCTGGGCGATCCCTACGAAAGCCTCGATTTCCGCAAGGACTACACGGACGAAGAACTGATCGCGCTGGAAGCGGCCATCCCGCTGCGCTTCGCGCCTGGCGAGAAGTGGGCGTACAGCAACATGGGCTACCACCTGCTGGGCTTCATCGCCAACCGCGCCGGCGGCAAGTTCTACGGCGACCAGCTGCGCGAACGCATCTGGGCGCCGCTGGGCATGGGCACGCGCGTGATCAGCGAGGCCGACATCGTCCCCCACCGCGCCGCCGGCTACCAGTGGAAGCAAGGCGCCTTGCAGAACCAGTCCTGGGTAGCGCCGCGCCTGAACACGACGGCGGACGGCAGTCTCTACCTGACCGCGCGCGACCTGGCGGCCTGGGACCAGGCGCTGTACGGCGACAAGGTCTTGAACGCCACGTTGCGGCAGGCCAGCTTCACGCCGGCCAAGCTGAACGACGGCAGCGACGCGCCCTACGGACTGGGCTGGTTCGTGGATACGGTCAAGGGCCGCCGCCACATCCATCACGGCGGCTCCTGGCAAGGCTTCCGCAGCTATCTGTGCCGCTATGTCGACGACAAGCTGACCGTCGTGGTCCTGGCCAACTCCGATTCCGCGCGGCCGTCCAGGTTCGCCAACCTGGTCACCAGCCACTATGCCCCCTCGCTGATCGCGCCGCCGGGCAAGCCGATCGCCGACCGCGACCCGGCCGTGACGCTGCGCGTGCGCGAGATCGCCGCGCGGCTGGGCGCGGGCGAAATGCCCACCGGCCTGGGCCCGGAGGCCGCTGCCGGGTTCACGCCGCAGTCGCTCCCGCGCATCGCGGCCTTCATGCAGGAACTCGGCCCGCTGCGCTCGGTCGAGCTGCTGGCGCGGAAGGACGAGGAACAGGGCCGCGGCTATCGCTACCGCTTCCAGTACGAAGGCGACACGATGATCGCCAGCCTGGTCATCGGCAAGGACGGCCAGGTCGGCCGCTTCAGCTTCCAGGCCGAGTAAGCCGGGCCCGGCTTTACAAGCGGCGGCCAATCGCCGATGATCGGCCATCGCTCATCCACGCCGCCGCCATGCTCCCGAACCGCAGCACCATCGCCGCCCTGCTCGCCTGGACCCTGTTCTGGCTGTTGATGGTGCTGGTCGCCGTGGAAGACTTCCGGCGCGACGGCGGCCAGGCCATCTGGCAGCCGGTGCTGTGGGAGACTTCGTCCGCGCTGGTGGCCACTTCCCTGCTCCTGGTGCAGCGGCGCTTCACCAGGCGCCACGACGGCCTGATCGCCACGCCCTGGCGCTGGGCGCTGGTGCAGGCGCGCTGGCTGCCGCTGTACTGGATCGCTTTCGTGCCCCTGGTGTTCGGCATCCGCCACGCGGTGTACGCGCTGGCCGGCGCCTCCTACGACCATGAGTCCTGGGGCGAGGTATTCGTCTACGAGGCGCTCAAGATCACGGTCTTCGTGGGCCTGTTCACGGCCATCGGCTTCGGCTTGCTGTCCTACCGCCAGTTGCTCGGCGAGCGGGTGCGCGCGGAGCAGGCGCAGGCCCTGCTGCGCGAAGCCCAGCTGGAGCGCCTGGCGCGCCAGATGCAGCCGCACTTCCTGTTCAACGCCCTCAACACGATCTCCGCGCTGATGCACCAGGACGTGGCGCGCGCCGACGCCACGCTGGTGCAGCTGGCCGAGGTGCTGCGCGCCACCCTGGCCCTCGGCGAGCGGCCCCAGGCCAGCCTGGCGGACGAGTTGCGCCTGGCGCGCGGCTACGCGGCCGTGATGGCCGAGCGCTTCGAGGGACGGGTGAGGCTGGACTGGGACATCGCCGGCGAGGCCCTCGGCGCCGCCTTGCCGGCGGTGAGCCTGCAGCCGCTGCTGGAGAACGTGTTCAAGCACACGGTCGAACGGCGCCGCGTTCCAACACGGATCGCCGTCAGCGCCACCTGCCGCGACGGCGTGCTGGTGCTGCGCGTCGAGGACGACGGCGGGCGGCTCGACGCCCAGGCCGCGCCGGGTATCGGCCTGGCCAACCTGCGCGCGCGCCTGGAGGTCCTGCACGGACCACGGGCGGCGCTGGAGCTGTCGCAGCTGGAGCCCGCCGGCGTGCGGGCGGAAATGCGGGTGCCATGCGCATCCTGATCGTCGACGACGAGCGCCCGGCGCGCGCGCGGCTGCGCCGCATGCTGGCGCAGGAAGCCGGGATCGAGGCCGTCGAGGAAGCGGCCGACGGCATCGAGGCCTTGCAGCTGGCCGCCGCATTCGCGCCCGATGCCCTGCTGCTCGATATCGAGATGCCCGAGCTGTCCGGGATCGACGTGGCGGCGTCGCTGCCCGCGCCGGCGCCGCTGGTGGTGTTCGTGACCGCCTACGACGAGTACGCGCTGCGCGCCTTCGACGCGGAGGCGGTCGACTATCTGCTCAAGCCCTTCGACCAGGCGCGCCTGCACCGGGCCCTGGAACGCCTGCGGGCGCGGCTGGCGGCCGGGCGCGCTTCGGCGCTGCCATCGGCGCCGCCGCGTCAGCTGCTGGTGAGCGAGCGCGGCGGCACGCGGGTAGTGGCCGTGGCCGATATCGAGTGGCTGGAGACCGCCGACAATTATGTCGCGCTGCATACGGCAAATGGCGCGCCGCTCCTGCGCCAGACGCTGGCCGCGCTGCTCGAACGCCTGGGGCCGGGCTTTGTACGCTGCCACCGGCGCGCCGTCGGCCGTATGCAGCGGCACGTAATTGTCGGCCGTCTCCAGCCACTCGTTGTCGGCCACGGCCACCACGCGCGTGCCGCCACGTT
>CAMPHU010000275.1 GCA_946886065.1 uncultured Massilia sp.
GCATACACCGGCGGCAAATTCCCCGCCACCGCATGCCAGCTGTCCCCGCCGTTATCCGACACCCACAGGTTGCCGGTCGTCGAGCCCATGATGAGCGTGCGCCCGTCCTCGTGCACCGCCAGCCCGTGCCGGTACACCAGGTCATAGCAATGCTCCTGCGGCAGCCCGGCGCGCAGCACATCGAAGGTCTTGCCCCCGTCCCGCGTGCGCGTCACGGCCAGCGACGCCCCCAAGGGAATGCGCCGCTCATCCTTCTCCGCCGGCACGAACCAGGCCGTTTGCCCGTCGCGCGGATGCGCGGCCACCGCGAAGCCGAAATGCGACAGCGGCATGTTCCTGATCTCCTGCCAGCTGCGCCCCGCGTCGCTTGATCGCCAGACCCCGTTATGGTGCTGGCACCACAGCACGTCCGGCTCGCCCGCGCAGCGCACGATGCGGTGCGGATCCTGGGCTTCTTCCTTGTCCTGCATCTCCGGCGGCATGTAGTCGGCGCGCATGCCCTTGGCGCTCAGCGCCCAGCTCGCGCCGCCGTCCTCGGTGCGCCAGGCGCCGGCGCAGGAGATCCCGACCAGCAGGCTGCGGCTGTCGCGCGGGTCGATGCTGATGCTGTGGATGCCCGGGTCGTCGTAGCCGCCGCCGAACCACTGTGGCCGGCCCGGCATGTCCCACAGCGGACGCACCAGCTCCCAGCTGTCGCCGCGGTCGCCCGAGCGGAACAGGCCGCCCGGCAGGGTCCCCGCCCACAGCACGCCCGGCTGGTCGGCGCCGCCGGCTTCCAGCGACCAGATCAGCTTGTTGGTCCATTCGACCTTCTCCTCCAGGCCTTCCGGCTTGGGCGGATAGGCGGGCGCCGGCAGCTCGGTCCAGATCTCGCCCTGCTTGCGGTGCAGCTTGACGCCGAAGTGCCCCAGGTTCAGGGCCGCGTACAGCGTGCCGTCGCGCCGGTCCGGCAGCACCATCGACACCGGGTCGCCCAGGAAATGCACCGGACCGAACTCCCAGCGCCCGCCGGTGTACGACAATTCGAACAGTCCCTTGCGGGTCGCCACGTAAGCCTGCATGCTCATTTCCCTTTATCCTCCAGATAGTGCCTGCAACACGTAGACCTTGCTGTCAGGCTGAAGCGGGTCGTCGAGGCGCCGCGTGTCGACGCAGCGCCGGCCATCGATGAAGATCACGACGTTGGGGCGCAGGCAGCCCTGGTCGTCCAGCACATAGCCGCGCAGGCGCGGGTTGAGGGCGAAAGCGCTGTCCAGGCCTTCGCGCAGCCGCCCGGCGGAAGTAGCGACCTCGGGTACCGCGGTGAAGCGCGCCAGCTGCTGCGTGAAGAAGAGTTGCGCCATGATCCTTCCATCGAAAATATGTCCTGCCGGGTTATGCGTATCCCGTGGGCGTTTCGCCGCAGGCAATCCTACAATGTAGCCGTGAACCATTCGCGGAGCAACGCATGCCGATCAAACCGGAGCAACTGGCCGCCCTGATGCAGGAAGTCGAGCAGGAAGACCCGATCGACTTTGCCGACCTGCCCTTTCCCGAAGACGAATTGCGCGCCCTGGTCGCCACCCATTTGTGCGAGATGGCCGCCTCGATGGAAAAATTCAGCACCGAAGACCGCCTCATGACCCTGCTGGCCGTGTCGGCCAAGCTGGTGCTGGAAAACCTGGTCCTGCACGTCCAGCTGCTGCGGCGCCACGGGCTGCCGGTGAGCGACAACGTCGAGGCCCTGCTCAGCCGCCTAAGGAAGGGCAGGGAGCCCGGCGGCGGGTAAGCGCGAGTTGGTATGAATGCATGTTTGCTTAACTGTCATGGCAAGTCCGCAACACTCATCGCCATTGAGTCCCTGTTAAGCAATCTGTTCGGGTATTATTGTCGATGAGGAAACTCTTCCCCCGGCCATCCCGGGCCTTCTTCGCCGTGATACTACCTAAAAGGAAAGATTCAATGCCGCGTCACGTCCATAAGCTCACTCTTACCGCAGCCCTCGTTTCCGGCGCCCTCATGCTGGGTGGCCTGGCCGGTTGCAACCGCACCGAATCGACCGCGACCCTGCTGGCCGAAGCGAAGGCGTACCAGGAAAAGGGAGACCGCAAGGCAGCGATGATCCAGCTGAAGAACGCGGTGGCCCAGAGTCCGGAAGACGGCGAGGCGCGCTTCCAGCTGGGCTCCCTGCACCTGGACAGCGGCGACGCCCCGTCGGCCGAGAAGGAATTGCGCAAGGCGGCCAGCCTGGGGATCGCGGCCGACCGCACCCTGCCGCTGCTGGCGCGCGCCCTGCAGGCCCAGGGCCAGTCCGACAAGGTGCTGGACACCCTGACGGCCGACAAGGCCAAGGGCTCGTCCATCCTGATGGCCCTGCGCGGCGACGCCCTGCTCGAGCAGCGCAAGCCCGAGGAAGCCAAGCAGGCCTACGACGCGGCCCTGCAACTCGACCCCGCCACCGGCGAAGCCCTGATCGGCCTGGCGCGCCACGCCCTGTTCAGCCAGGACGCAGTTGCCGCCGAGCGCTATGCGCTCGAGGCCGTGACCAAGGACCCCAAGAATCCGGAAGCCTGGTTGTTCCAGGGCAGCATCCTGCGCGCCCTCAACAAGCCGGACGAGGCGATGAAGGCCTACGACCAGGTCATCGCCCTGCGCCCGCACGACCGCGTGGCCTACGTCGAGAAGGCCTATATCGAGATCAACCAGGGCAAGTTCGACGCCGCCAAGGCCTCGATCGAGGCCGCGCGCAAGCATGCGCCGGGCAACCTGCTGGCCAACTATGCCCAGGCCCTGCTCGACTACACCCAGGGCAAGCACGCCCAGGCCCAGGAATCGCTGCAAAAAGTGCTCAAGAGCGCACCCGAGCACCTGCCCAGCATCCTGCTGGCCGGCGCGGTGGAGCTGAACCTGGGCGCCCACCAGCAGGCCGAGATCTACCTGCGCAAGTACCTGAACGCCTATCCGGACAACGTCTACGCACGCAAGCTGCTGGCCCAGACCCTGCTCAAGAGCGCGCAGCCGAAGGACGCGGTCGAGGCCCTGGCGCCGGCGCTCAGGAACGCCGCCGACGACCCGCAGCTGCTGGCCCTGGCCGGCCAGTCCTACATGCAGGTGCGCGACTTCGACAAGGCCACCTCCTATTTTGAAAAAGCCAGCGAGCTGGCCCCGAAAGTGGCGGCGCTGCGCACTTCGCTCGGCCTGTCGCGCCTGGGCCAGGGCGACCAGGCCAAGGGCCTGAGCGACCTGCAGGCGGGCGCCACTCTCGACCCGAAATCGGTCGACGGCGGCATCGCGCTGGTGCAGGCCGAGCTGGGCATGAAGCACTACGACAAGGCCCTGGCCGCCGCCCAGCAGCTGGTCAAGCAGCAGCCGTCCAACGCCCAGGTGCATTACCTGCTCGGCCTGGTGTACCTGGCCAAGGAGAACGGACCGTCCGCGCGCGCCGCCTTCGAGGAGTCGGTCAAGCTGCAGCCGGCCTTCTACCTGGGCGCCACCGCGCTGGCCCAGCTCGACATGCGCGAACGCAAGGTGGACGCGGCCAAGGGCCGCTTCACCAGCGTGCTCAAGGCCGATCCGAAGCACATGGGTGCCATGGCCGCCCTGGCCGACATCGCCATGTACGAAAAGAAGCCGGCGGAAGCGACCAAGTGGCTGGAACAGGCCAGCAACGAGAATCCGGGCGCGGTCGCGCCGCTGCTCAAGCTGGGCGGGCACTACCTGAAGCAGAAAGAGAACCAGAAGGCCCTGAACCTGGCGCGCAAGGCCAGCACCGAGAACCCGGCCCAGCCCGACCTGCTCGACCTGCTGGGCCAGGCCCAGCTGGCCAATAACGACGCCGCCGGCGCGCTGGAAACCTACAGCAAGCTGACCAGCGTGCTGCCGAAATCGGCGATCGCCCAGTACCGCCTGGCGAATGCCCACATGGCTCTGAAGAACGAAAGCGCCGCGGCCGACGACATCAAGCGCGCCCTGGCCCTGCAGCCGGACTACGTGCCGGCCCACCTCGCGCAGGTGGAGCTGGCGATGCGCGCCAAGAAGCCGGCGCTGGCGATCGAGAGCGCGCGCACCCTGCAGAAACAGCCGGCCAACGCCGCCATCGGCTACGTGCTGGAAGGCGACCTGGTGGCGCGCGAGGGCAAGCGTGCCGAGGCCCTGGCCCTGTACGAGAAGGCCTTTGCCCTGAAGCCAAGCTCCCAGGTGCTGCTGACCATCCACCGCGCCATGACCGCCGGCGGCAAGGAAGCCCAGGCCGACGCCCGCCTGGCCGAATGGGCCAGGAAGAATCCGGACGACGCGCTGGTGGCGACCTACACGGCCGAGCGCAGCCTGGCCAAGGGCGAGCTCAAGCAGGCCGCCACGCAGTTCGAGGCGATCGTGAAGCGCTCGCCGAACAACGGCGTGGCCCTGAACAACCTGGCCTGGACCTACCAGCAGCTGAAGGATCCGAAAGCGCTCGAGACCGCCGAGCAGGCCTACCGGGCCAGCGGCGACCACCCGGCGGTGATGGACACGCTGGGCGCGATCCTCACCGAGCGCGGCGAGTTCAAGCGCGCCGTGCCCCTGCTGCAGAAGGCCTTGAGCCTGGCGCCCAACAGCGGCGACCTGCGCCTGCACCTGGCCCAGGCCTTGATCAAGTCGGGCGACAAGGCCGGCGCGAAAAAGGAACTGGAGCTGTTGGCGACCAAGGGCAAAGGCCCTGGGGCCGAGCAGGCGAAGGAACTTCTCAAACAGCTGTAAGTCAAACAAAAACGCCACCGAAAGGTGGCGTTTTAGCATCGTTCGTTAATATTTTGTAATTTCTTTCTGGCACGGCCGTGCCGGCGGTGCTAGGATACAAGAACCACCACCTCGTCCATCCGGCGCCTATCCTGCGGAGAGAGAATATGACCACGCTGAATTCGACAGAATTGAAAAATTTAATCTCTGAACCGGGGGATGCACGATACAGCTCAGCTACCGAAGGGTCTCCGGCCTCCTGTGATAGGATCACCGACGTGGCCATCAACGAAAAATCTTTCGGGATTCGGGTTGCCGATACGGATCAGGGCCGAAGCAAGGCCAGTTTACTGATCAATAAAATGTATGCCTGGCGCGGTTACGCCGGCACGCATCGTCTTGAAGACGACCCCAACCGAATCACCCTCTCCGCATCCGACCACGGCGAAGTGGTGGGCACGGTAACGCTCGGCATCGATTCCGGCGTGGGCTTGCTGGCCGACGAGATCTTCAAGGACGAGATCGACCGCTTCCGCGCGCGGGGCGGCAAGGTGTGCGAAATCACCAAGCTGGCCTTCGACCCCAAGGTGCGCTCCAAGATGGCGCTGGCCTCGCTGTTCCACATCCTGTTCATCTACGGCCGCCGCATCCACAATTGCACCGACGTCTTCATCGAGGTCAATCCGCGCCACCGCCGTTTCTACGAGACCATGCTGGGCTTCACCCGCCTGGGCGAGATGCGCACGAATCCGCGCGTCGACGCGCCGGCCTGGCTGCTGTGGAGCAGCCTGGACCACGTCCAGGAACAGATCGAGCGTTTCGGCGGCACCAGCAACCATCCGGGCAACGAGCGTTCGCTGTTCCCGTATTTCTTCTCGCAGAAGGAAGAAGAAGGCATTACCCGGCGCTTGATGTCGCTGGGCTGAGCCGTTCACGCCGATGCCCTGGAAGCGGCCTGCGCGAGCAGGCCGTTTTCATAGGTGCGTCCCTCGAAGCGCTCCAGGATCGGCAGCACCACGCGGCGCAGGAACAGCCCCACCCCGCCCCACACGGTGATTAACCACAGCGGCACCCC
>CAMPHU010000276.1 GCA_946886065.1 uncultured Massilia sp.
CCGCCCGGGTGTTTGACACAGCTCAAGTCTGCATGTGTCCTTCTCTCTACACTTGAGTTCCCGCCGGCCAGCGACAACCCTATAACAAACGCTGGCCGTCCTGACAAAGCACCCCAGTTCATGCATCCCGACCCACACGGCCGTGCTGCCTTGCTGGCGGAGCCATTCTAAGAGGAGACACAATGCTGACGTCAACCTATACGCTGGTCGCCTTGTCCGTCGAGCAGGCGCGCGCGCGGGTCGAGGTGGAGGCGCTCATGGAGCGCTGGCGGCCCAAGGCATGGTGGGGCGAAGGCCCCCATCAATGGACCTTGCGCCAGTTCGAGCAGGCCTGCGAGGCGCTGCGGCGCGTGTACGAAAGCTGCCACTGGCGCAAGCTCGACAAATTCGTGCTGCCGGCGCTGCGTCGGGCCGCGGCCGGCGCAGCGGCCGAGTCGCTGCTGGTGCGCCTGGAGGGGCTGAGCCGGCGGGCGCTGGACGCGCGCGTGGCGGCCCAGGCCAAGGCGGCGGAGGGCAATCCGGAATGCCTGCGCGCGGTCGAGCACTGCTGCAGCCTGCTGCTGGAAAGGCTGGAGCTCGAGGAGCGCGAGCTGTTCCCGCTGGCGCGCGCCCTGATCTCGGGCGAGACCTGGTTCGCCATCGCCAACCAGATGCTGGCCCACGACACCCACCAGGTGGAAGCGCGCGCCGCCGCGCCGGGCCTGTCGGCCGGTGCAGAATATTCCGCGCGGAAAGGCCCTGCATTGCCTCTGGTTCATTGAAACCGAACAGAAGGGGGAGCAGACCATTCGAGGCCATGGTTCTTTGCTATGATGGGGGTTTTGGAAGTGCGCTCATCATGTTCGAATTCCTTTTCAAACGGCAGGGTGGAGACAAGTCGACGGCTGGGCCCGACGCTGCCGCGCCGGGCGGGCAGCCGTCCGGCAAGGCGTCCGGGCAGGCTGCGGCGCAGGCTGCGCCGGAGTCGGCCCGGAACGTCTCCCGCGAGCAGCAGGCCGAACAGCTCAAGCAGCTGAACGGCGACGAAGCCGCCGCCGTCGAATTCATCCTCCGTTCCGAATTCTCCGAGCTGCGCCTGGCCGCGGCCGAGCTGGTCCATAGCCGCGAGCAGCTCGAGCGCGTCCATGCGGCAATCCGCAATACCGACCGCCGCGTCGCCAAGCTGACCCAGTCGCGCCTCGACGCGATCCGCCACCACGACGCCGAGCTGCGCCGCGGCCAGGAAGCGCTGGCCCAGGCCAGGGCGCTGCTGGGCGACCATCTGCTGACCCCCAACCATGTTGCCGAGCTCGACCGCAAGTGGGCGATCACCAAGGCCCCCGAGCTGGCGCCCGAGTTCGACGCCGTGCGCGCCGGGCTGGCGCAGCGCCTGGAAGCCCAGGTGCAGCTGCAGCGCGCCATGATCGACCGCCTGGCGGTCCTGCGCCAGCTCGATGGCGCCGGCCTCGATGCCGGCGCACTGGCCGAGCGCCTGGCCGGCCTGCAGCACGAACAGGAAGCGGCCCTGATTGCGCCCGAGCATGCCTCGCTGCCGCGCGCCCTGGTGGCCGAGTTCGCCACCGAGCATGCGCGCCTGACGGCGGGCCTGGCGACCATCGAACAGGACCAGGCGGCGCTCGCCGCGCGCGAAGCGGCCCTCGACGAGTGGCAGGGGAAACCGCAGGAGGAATTGAAGCCCGAACAGCTGCGCAAGGACTGGAGCCGTCTGCCGGTGCTTCCCGCGAACGCGGCCGGCACCCAGCTGCAGCGCCGTTTCGACGAATTGCTGGCCGCCTTGCCGCAAGAAGTCCGCAAGCCCAAGCCGGAACGCAGCCCCGCCAAGCCCGCCCAGGCGGTGCAGGGCGGCGCTCCGGCCCAGGGCCAGAAGCCGGCGCGTGGCGCCGACCAGCAATTCATCGACAACATGGACGCGCTCGAAGCGGCCTTGCAGCAGGGTTCGCTCCACAGTGCCGCCGAGCTCGACAAGGCGCTGAAGGAAAGCAAGGACAAGGGCATGCGCCTGACGCCGGCCCAGGCCGACCGCCTGGCCCAGCTGCGGGCCGAGCTCAAGCGCCTGTCCGACTGGGCGCGCTGGGGCGGCAATGTCTCGCGCGAGGAACTGATCAAGACCGTGGAGGCGCTGCCCACCCAGAGCCTGGCGATGAGCGAGCTGGCCAAGAAGGTCGGCAGCATGCGCGACCGCTGGAAGGCCCTGGACAGCCTGTCGGGCGCGGCGCCGCGCAGCCTGTGGGAGCGTTTCGACGCCGCCTGCACCGCCGCCTATGCGCCGGCCGCCGCCCACTTCCGCCAGCTGGCCGACGAGCGCCACGCCAACGCCGCGCGCGGCCAGGCCCTGGTCGAGGAAGCCCAGGCCGAGATTGCCCGCCTGCAAACGGGCGAGGCCGACTGGAAGCATGTCTCCGGCACGGTGCAGCGCCTGCGCATGGCGTGGAGCCACCTGGGCGCCATCGACCGCAAGGACAAGAAGCGCCTCGACCAGCTGTTCTCCGAAGCGCTGACCACCTTGCAGAAACCGCTCGAGACCCAGCGCCAGGTCGAGACGGGCGTGCGCGAGCAGCTGATCGAGGAAGCCCTGGCGCTCGACCCGCACGACCGCCACGCGGTCGACCTGCTGCGCGAGCTGCAGCACCGCTGGCAGGAGCATGCGCGCGCCTTGCCGCTCGAACGCAAGGCCGAGCAGGCGCTGTGGCAGCGCTTCCGCGCGGCCTGCGACGCGCTGTTTGCGGCGCGCAAGGAATACGCCCATGCGGCCGACGCCGAACGCCGCGCCCACGAAACCGCCAAGGAAGCCTTGTGCGCGCGCCTGGAAGCGGCCGCGCCCGATGCGACCCCTTCCACCGCCGGCAAGCTGCTGCGCGAGGCGGCCGCCGAATGGCAGGCGATCGGCCCGGTGCCGCGCGCCCACGAGGCGCGTATCGACAAGCGCTACCACGCCGCCGTGGCCCAGGTGCAGCACCATGCCGATGTGGCGCGCCGCGCCGCCGGGCTGGCGCTGGCCGGCGCGGTGCGCGACAAGCTGCGCCTGATCCAGGCGCTGGAAAACGCGCTGGTCAACCCGGATGCCCACACCCACGCCGCCGACTGGCGCCAGCGCTGGGACGCGATGCTGCCGCTCGACGGCCCTTACGACAATCTGCTGCACGCCCGCTTCGAGGCCGCGCTCGGCGCGCTGGACGGCGACCGCGCGGCGTATGCGCGCCAGCTGGAAGCCAACCGCGAGCGCCTCGAGCACGACCTGCTGAAGCTGGAGATCGCGGCCGGCATCGACAGCGGACCGGAATTCGCCCGCGAGCGCCTCAAGCTGCAGGTCGAAGTGCTGCAAAGCTCGCTGAAGTCCGGCCAGAAGCCGGGCGCGCAGGGCGACGCGCTGCGCCAGCTCCTGAGCATGCCGGCGCTGGCGGACGCGCGCACCGAGACGCGCATCGAACAACTGTTAATGCGTCAGGCGAAGGAGGGTAAGTGAGGGTTGACGTCAGGGTGCAGGCCGGGGATTTCGACCTCGGCAGCGAGATCGCGCGCTTGCGCGAAGGCGACGCGCGGGTTGGCGCGGTGGTGAGTTTCGTCGGCACGGTGCGCGACCTGAACGAGGGCGCCCACGTGGCCGAGCTCGAGCTCGAACACTACCCCGGCATGACCGAGAAGTCGCTGGAAGATATCGTGGCCCAGGCGCGCGAGCGCTGGCCGCTGTACGGCGCCCTGGTGATCCACCGCATCGGCCCCATGAAGCCGCTCGACCAGATCGTGCTGGTGGCCTGTACCGCCGCGCACCGCGGCGAAGCCTTCGCCGCCTGCGAGTTCATCATGGATTACCTCAAGACCGATGCTCCGTTCTGGAAAAAGGAGCAGACGCCCGAAGGCGCGCGCTGGGTCGATGCGCGCAGCAGCGACGACAGCGCCAAGGCGCGCTGGGCCGCGCGTTGAGCTGGCTCGCGGTCGGCGCCGGCGCCGCCCTCGGCGCCTGGCTGCGCTGGGGCTTCGGGTTGTGGCTGGGCGGTTTCCACACCTTCGTGCAGATGGGGACCCTGGCGGCCAACCTGCTGGGCGGTTTCCTGGTCGGGGTCGCGCTCAGCGTCTTTTCCGCCTATCCGCAGCTGGCGCCGGAGTGGCGCCTGTTCGTCATCACCGGCTTCCTGGGCGGGTTGACGACCTTTTCCAGCTTTTCCGGCGAATCGGTGACCCTGCTGCAGCGTGGCGAATACGGCTGGGCGCTGGTGCACACCGCCTTGCACCTGTTCGGCTCGCTGGTGCTGTGCGCGGCCGGCTTCGCGACCTGGCGGGCGCTGAGGGGCTGAGCCGGCTCAGGCGTCTGGATATTTATGTGGCGCATCAATTTCAGTCGTGAGCCGGCATGGCACAGTCTGGGTGGGACAACTTCCGGAGTTCGCCATGTACCACGCACAACGACCCACCCCGGCCTTCGTCGGCGCCTCCTGGGGCGCATTGCTGATCGGCGCCGCAGGCTACCTGGCCGGCCTGTGGAACGCCGACATGCAGCTCAACGAAAAAGGCTACTACCTGACCTTGTTGCTGTACGGCCTGTTCGCCGCCATCTCGCTGCAGAAGACCGTGCGCGACAAGGCCGAGAGCCTGCCCGTCACCGGTCTCTATGTCGGCCTGTGCTGGCTGTCGCTGGTCAGTGCGGCGCTCCTTATGACGGTCGGGCTGTGGAACGCCACCCTGGCGCGCAGCGAAAAGGGTTTCTACGCGATCGCCTATGTGATGGCGCTGTTCGCCGTGATCGCCGTCCAGAAGAACGTGCGCGACTTGAAAGCCGTCCGGCCGCCGGCCGACGCCGTGCCCGTCCAGTCCTGACAGTCATGATTTAACGGCTGAGCGTTGCGCATCTTGAAATGCGGTCAGCCGTCCATATTTTTCTCCTTAGTGAAGAACACCACTAGGGAGTAATACTATGCGGCAAGACAAACTGACGACCAAGCTCCAGGAGGCGCTGGCGGATGCCCAGAGCCTGGCGGTCGGCAACGATAACCAGTACATCGAACCCCTCCACCTGCTGGTGGCCCTGCTGAACCAGGACGACGGCGGCGCCCGCTCGCTGCTGCAGCGCGCCGGCGTCAATGTCGGCGGCTTGAGCAACGCCCTGAAATCCGGCTTCGAGCGCCTGCCCAAGGTCTCGGGCACTGGCGGCGACGTGCAGGTCGGGCGCGAGCTGGTGTCGCTGCTGAACCTCGCGGACCGCGAATCGCAGAAGCGCGGCGACCAGTTCCTCTCGTCCGAGATGGTGCTGCTGGCGCTGACCGAAGACAAGTCCGAAGCGGGCCGCCTGGCGCGCGAGCATGGCCTGACCAGGAAGGCGCTCGAATCGGCGATCCAGGCCGTGCGCGGCGGCGAGTCCGTCAACTCGCAGGATGCCGAAGGCCAGCGCGAAGCCCTCAAGAAATACACCCTCGACCTGACCGAGCGCGCCCGCATGGGCAAGCTGGATCCCGTGATCGGCCGCGACGACGAGATCCGCCGCGCGATCCAGGTCCTGCAGCGCCGCAGCAAGAACAACCCGGTGCTGATCGGCGAGCCCGGCGTCGGCAAGACCGCCATCGTCGAGGGCCTGGCCCAGCGCATCGTGAACGGCGAAGTGCCCGATTCGCTCAAGGGCAAGCGCGTGCTTTCGCTCGACATGGCGGCCCTGCTGGCGGGCGCCAAGTACCGCGGCGAATTCGAGGAAAGGCTGAAAAGCGTCCTCAAGGAACTGGCCCAGGACGAGGGCCAGACCATCGTCTTCATCGACGAGATCCACA
>CAMPHU010000277.1 GCA_946886065.1 uncultured Massilia sp.
TCTTTCCGCTCGTCTTTCCTCCTGCTTAAAAAAGTTGGAACTTTTCCGCCGCTCCGGCGGAATAGAGGTAAAGATGACCGCCATGACCACGACCTCCGAATCCTCCGACACCGAGCTGCTGCGCCAGATGCAGGCAGGAACCGCTGCCGCCTTCGCGGCGCTGTACCGGCGGCACCAGGGCCCGCTGTACCGTTTCGCCTTGCTGCGCTGCGGCTCCGGCGACACCGCCGCCGACGTGGTGCAGGAAGCCTTCATGGCGCTGATGACGGGCCGCCTCGGCTACGACCCGCTGCGCGGGCAGCTGCAGCACTTCCTGTTCGGCGTGGCGCGCAACCTGATCCTGAAGCTGGAAGAGCCGCAGCGGCGCCAGGTGGCCCTGGCCGAGCCGAGCGAGGACGGGGACGGTGAAGCGGACCTGGATCCGGACCAGGCTTGCAGCGCGCAGGAGCCCTTGGGCCGCCTGCTGGAAAACGAAGCGGCCGAACAGGTGCGCCGCGCGCTGGCCCTGCTGCCGCCGCATTACCGCGACCCGGTCATCCTGTACGAACTGCACGACCTGTCTTACCAGGAGATCGCCGCGATCTGCCAGGTGGACATCGGCACGGTGCGCTCGCGCCTGGCGCGCGGCCGGGCGGCGCTGGCCAGGCGCCTCAAGGCGCTGCACCCGGCGGCCCATGCCGTGGCCCATTCTGCGGCCTGAAAAGAAGGAACACGAACATGAACATGAATGACGACAAGGACATGCCTGAACCGCTGCTGGCGGCCCACTTCGACGCGCTGCGCACCGAACTGGCCGGACGCGACGCCCCGCGCTGCGTGGAAAAGGAGTTGATGCAGGCCTTCTCCCGCCAGTTCCCGAAGAAGCGCCGCTGGTACCAGCGGCTGTCCCCGCCCCAGTGGGGCGCGGCCGGCGCCCTGTGCTCCCTGAGCGTGGTGGCGATGCTGCTGGCGCTGTCGCCGCACCGCGCCGTCACGGTGGGCGCGCCCGTGCTCGGCCTGGGCATGGACAAGGGCGCCGCCTTCATCGCGCTCGAATCGCTCGAGCGCATCGAACAGGAACCGGACACCCGCGTGGTCGAAGCCGATCTGCCGCGCGCGGCGCTGGCGCCGCTGGGCGTGCCGCTCGACCCGGCCAGCGCGGCCGCCACGGTACGCGCCGAAATGCTGGTGGCGGCCGATGGCCACCCCCTGGCGGTGCGCCTGAGCGACATCCAGTAATCCGACACCCTGTAGTCGACACACCCCTAGCTATCCAAAGGAAGCCATGATGACCAAGAAGATCCTGATTGCCGCACTGCTGGCCTGCGCGTTCACCCCCGCCATGGCCGAGGACATGAGCGAGGCCGATAACCCGGCCGAGCGCGTGGAGCGCCGCATCGTCACCCGCCTGGGCGGCATGGAAGAAATGCACATGCTCGACACCATGCCGATGATGTCCGGCGCCATCCTGCCGCTGCACGGCGGGCGCGTGGTCAAGAACGCGCCCTACAGCGCGCTGGCGGTGTCCGAGCGCATCCAGCATCTGGCCGACGGCAACCAGATCGTCCGCAAGAGCAGCGCGATGAACTACCGCGACAGCGCCGGCCGCACCCGCAGCGAGGTCCGCGACGACAATGGCGAGGTGCGCCTCGTGACCATCCACGATCCGGCCGAAGGCGTGCGCTATGTGCTGCGTCCCAAGAACAAGACCGCGACCAGGATCGGCGCGTCGGGCGACATGGCGCGCGCCGCGGCGGAACAGGCGCGCGCGGCCGCCGCCCAGGCCCGCGCCTCCGGCGAGCACGCCAGGATGGCGGCCGAACGGGCGCGCGAGCGCATCGAGCAGCTGCGCAAGGAAGGCAAGCTGCCCGAAGGCGGGCGCTTCATCGTCAAGGAAGTGGAGCGCGACGGCGAGCACAAGGACGTGCGCATCCGCATCGCCCAGCCGGGCGCCGAAGCCGCGCTGGCAGCGCGCGAGATGTCGGTGCAACTGGGGCCGATGATCGCGGGTGCGATCGGCGACGGCAAATGGTCGTCCAAGGCCGCGACCCGCGACCTTGGCACGCGCGAGTTCTCGGGCGTGAAGGCGCAGGGACGCCAGCGCAGCTACGAGATCCCGGCCGGCGAGATCGGCAACCGCAACCCGATCACGGTCTCGAGCGAGACCTGGACCTCCCCCGACCTTCAGATGCTGGTCTACCACAAGCGCAGCGACCCGCGCAGCGGCGAGATGGTGTACCGCCTGGAGGATCTGAAGCGCGAGGAACCGGCGGCGGCGCTGTTCACGGTACCGTCCGACTACACGGTCAAGGATGCAATGGCGCCGCGGCGCACCGTGATCAAGAAGGGCGAGTGAACATCGCGATCACGCCATCTCGCATGGCTTGACGGTCCACCCTGCGCATCGCCAGGGCTGACATGACAACGGCGCCCCGCGGGGCGCCGTTGTCCTTGATGCGCCAGGCGTTCAGCCGGGGCGCTTGCGCAGGATGTCGTCGGCAAACCATTCGTCGAGCATCCGCTTCTCGTAGCGCAGGCTCTCGCTGTCCCAGTGCCGGTTGATGCGGTGCAGGTAGTTCATGTCCGAGATCTTGGCTTCGCCGCTTCTCAGCACCTGCCCGTTCTCGGTCAGGGTGTAGCGCAGCACGATGATCGGCCAGTCGGCCTGGCCTTTCAGGATGCGCAGGTCGCGCGCCGCGCGCGAATTCGGGTACTCGCGGCCCGCGAGGTCGACGTCGGTCACCTCGATGGCCAGGTCCTGCCCTTGCGGCAGGGACTTGCCCAGCTTGGTGAAATAGTCGCTCAGGTCGCGCAGTACTTCCTCGCGCTCCCAGGGCGAGAACGGCAGGTCGGAAAACTTGTCCGGCTCGATGTACTTCACGGTGACACCCGCCGATGCGGCGCCCGCGCCCAGCGCGAGCAGGCCCGCCAGGGCCAGGTTGCGAATCAGGGTATTCATCGTCTTTACCTCACTTGGTGACTAGTCCTTGACTACTCGTTGACTACGCTTTGACTGCTCATTGACTGCTCGTTGACCGCCCCTCGGCTTCCCTGCGACCGGTCGTTTCATCATTCAATATACGCCGCTTTACCCGGCCGTGCTCGCCTGTAATCGTCGGAGTTTTGTATCGAAATGTTAGGCCCCGCACACGGCATTTTCACACTCGCGGCGACAATGGCGCAGGGAGGTCAGCCGTGCCGGAAGGTCCATCGCTCTACTTGCTGAAAGAACAAACCGCGCGCTTCGTCGGGCAGGACATCGTGCGCGCCGAGGGCAATACCTGGGCCATCGACAAGGCGCGCCTGGTGGGCCAGCCCATCCTGGCCATCCACACCTGGGGCAAGCATCTCCTGATCGAGACGCCGGCCATGGTCTTGCGCATCCACTTCCTGCTGTTCGGCACCTACCGCATCGACGAGCGGCGCGACAAGGAAGCGCGCCTCTCGCTCGCCACCAGCGGCGGCGGCGAAATGAACTTCTACGCCTGCTCGGTCAAGGAGATCGACCGCGACACCTTTGCCGCCTACGACTTCAGCGCGGACGTGATGTCCGCCCAGTGGGACCCGAAGAAGGCGCGCAAGAAGCTGCGCGCCCGCCCTGAACTCCTGGCCTGCGACGCCCTGCTCGACCAGGACATCTTTTCGGGCGTGGGCAACATCATCAAGAACGAAGTGCTGTTCCGCATCCGCGTGCATCCCCTCTCGGCCGTGGGCGCCCTGCCCGCGGCCAAGCTGCGCCAGCTGGTCGACGAGGCGCGTCAATACAGCTTCGATTTCCTGGAATGGAAGCGCCGGTTCGTGCTCAAGCAGCACTGGCAAGCCCATGCCCAGCGCACCTGCCCGCGCTGCAAGATCCCTTTGCATAAGGCGAACCTCGGCCAGACCCGGCGCCGCAGCTTCTGGTGCGAGCGTTGCCAGAAACACTACGGCGGCTAGCCAGCCCGTCGACACGCCAGGACCGGGGCGCCAAAACGGCGCATTTCCACCGGGCTGCCTGCCCCTTTATGCGGCACGCCTTCACATGTGACATCTTTCGCCAACACTTTTACTATTGCCTGTTGTTAAGGATCATGAGCCATACTACAATCAACTTGACTCGCGGCTATCTTTTTACCAGGCTCGCGCCCCGTTAACTCGACAATCACGGTATCGGAACACGTTTATGTCCTTCCTGTCCTCCGCCACGCCCAAACTGGCACCATGGAAAGTGTTGTTGGTCGACGATGAGCCCGATATCCATGACATCACCAAGCTGACCCTGTCGCGCTTCCGCCTGGACGGCCGTGCGCTGTCCTTCGTGCACGCCTACAGCGGCGCCGAAGCCAAGGAAGTGCTGGCGCGCGAGAAGGACATCGCCCTGGTGTTCCTGGACGTGGTGATGGAGCGCGAGGACAGCGGCCTGGAAGTGGCGCGCTGGATGCGCCAGGAGCTGGACAACCAGTTTACCCGCATCGTGCTGCGCACCGGCCAGCCGGGCCAGGCGCCGGAAGAGCGCGTGATCGTCGACTACGACATCAACGACTACAAGGAAAAGACCGAGCTCGACCGCACCAAGCTGTTCACCACCACCTTCGCCGCGCTGCGCGCCTACCGCGACATCATGAAGGTCGAGGAAGCGCGCCGCGTTCAGCTGAACTACCGCGAAGGCCTGGAACGCGTGATCGCGGCCTCGAGCCACCTGTTCAAGCAGCGCAGCCTGAAGGACTTCGCCAACGGCCTGCTGCAGCAGGTGGTGGCGCTGCTGCGCCTGGAGCAGAGCATGCTGCTGCGCCTGAAGGGCGCGAGCGTGATCACGGGCGAGAGCCAGTACGAAGTGCTGGCCCAGATCGGCGACCTCGGCGGCGACGAGATCGGCCCGGAACTGGTGGCCCAGCTCGACGATGCGCGCCACAACCGCATCTCGCGCCTGCACGGCGACACCTATGTCGGCTACTTCCCGAACAACAGCGGCAAGGCCTCGCTGCTGGTGCTCAAGGGCGTGGAAGAGATCTCCGAAATCGACGCCCAGCTGCTCGAGGTATTCTGCTCGGGCGTGACGATCGCCTTCGACAACATCCTGCTGAACCAGGAAATCACCGATACCCAGGCCGAACTGATCCTGCGCCTGGGCGACGTGGTGGAATCGCGCTCGAACGAGGCGGGCAACCACGTGCGCCGCATGTCGCAGGTCTGCCACCTGCTGGCCCAGGCTTCCGGCATGCCGGAGGAAGAGACGGCGGTGCTGATGCACGCCGCCCCGATGCACGACGTCGGCAAGATCGCGACCCCGGACGCCGTGCTGCTCAAGCCGGGCCGCCTGACCGAGGAAGAATGGGAAATCATGCGCCAGCACCCCACGGTCGGCCTGCAGATCCTGGACGGCTCCTCGCGCCCGATCCTGAAGGCGGCGGCGGTGATCGCCCACCAGCACCACGAGAAGTTCGACGGCACCGGCTATCCGCAGGGGCTGAAAGGCGAGAACATCCACCCGTACGCGCGCATCGTGGCCGTGGCCGACGTGTTCGACGCGCTGAGCCACAAGCGCTGCTACAAGGACGCCTGGCCGGCCGAGAAGGTCACCGAGCACCTGCGCGAGGTGGCGGGGCATCATCTCGATCCGTACTACGTCGACCTGCTTATCAAGAACATGGACAAGGCGATCGCGATCAACAGGAACTGGCCGGACTCGGAATAAGCCTCTGGTCGTCTGCGTACCGCATCAACTGCCAGCACCCGCGCCCTAAAAACGTCATCCCGGCGAAGGCC
>CAMPHU010000278.1 GCA_946886065.1 uncultured Massilia sp.
GCGCATGCAGGGCCGGATCGACATCGTGGTGGGGGCCTTTTCCAAGACCTTCGCCGCCAACGGCGGCTTCGCCGCCTGCGCCGAGCGGCCTGCGCGGCGCCAGCTGCAGATGTATGCCGGGCCGCACATGTTTTCCAACGCCTTGTCGCCGGTGCAGGCGGCGGTGGTGCTGGAGAGTTTGCGCATCGTTGCCTCGAGCGAGGGCGACGGGCTGCGCGCCGACCTGATGCGCAACGCGGTCGAACTGCGCGCCCTGCTCGGCGAGGCTGGGCTGCGCTGCCTGGGCGAGCCTTCGCCGATCGTGCCGGTGTGGATGGGCACGGAGGCGGCGGCGCGGGTGGCCGGCATGCTGCTGGCGCGCGACGCGGTGTTCGTGAATCCGGTCGAGTATCCGGGCGTGCCGCTGGGCGCGGCGCGGCTGCGCCTGCAACTGATGGCGAACCACACCCCGGCCCAGGTGCGGAGCGCCGCGCCGCTGGTGGCGGCCGCCGCGGCGCGCGCCGGCGCGAAACCTGCCGGCGGCCCGCATCCGGAGCGCCGCCGTGGCTGACCGCGAGCCGCGCCGCGCCACGCCGGTGCTGGAGAGCCTGCAGCGCCATGCGCGCGACACTCCGGATGCCATCGCCTTCACCTTCCTGCGCGAGGATGGCCGCGAGGAATCGCTGTCCTTCGGCGGGCTGGCCGCGCGCGTCGACGCCCTGGGCGGCGCCCTGGCGGCCCTGGCCGGACCGGGCGAACGCGCCATGCTTCTGTATCCGCCAGGCCTGGGTTTCGTGGCGGCCTTCTTCGCCTGCCTGCGCGCGGGACTGGTTGCCGTGCCCGCGCCGCTGCCGCGCAAGCACGGCAAGCGGCAATTCGCGGCCCTGCTGCGCGATGCCGCGCCGGCGCTGGTGCTCAGCACGCGCGAGACCGCGTCCCAACTCGCGCCGATGCTGGAGCGCCAGCTCGACGGGCGGGAGGCCTGCCTGGTCTGCACCGACGGCTTCGAGGCCGACTACGCCGCGCCCGGCGTCGCGCGCACTGCGCTGGCATTCATCCAGTACACCTCGGGCTCGACCTCCGCGCCCAGGGGCGTGGAGGTCAGCCACGCCAACCTGGCTGCCAACGTGGAGGCGATCGGCGCGGCCTTCGGCTTCCACCGCGGCAGCGTGATGGTGAGCTGGCTGCCGCCTTTCCACGACATGGGCCTGGTGGGCAGCATCGTGGCGCCGGCGGTGCTCGGCTTTCGCTCGGTGCTGATGGCCCCCGCGACCTTCCTGCGCCAGCCGCTGCGCTGGGTGGAAGCGATCGCCGGCTATGGCGCGACCTGCGCCGGCGCGCCGGATTTCGCCTGGGACCTGTGTGCGCGCCGCTACCAGGCAGGGCCGCGTCCGCCGCTCGACCTGTCGCGCCTGGAGCTGGCCTATAACGGCGCCGAGCCGGTGCGCGCCGCCACCTTGCGCCGGGTGGCCGCCGCCTTCGCCGGCTGCGGCCTGCGGCCGGAGGCCCTGTTCGCCTGCTACGGCCTGGCCGAGCACACCCTGCTGGTGTCGGCAGGGCCGCGCGGCCGCGCGCCGCGCGTCCTGGGCGTCAGCAAGGCGCGCCTGGAAGCGGGGCAGGTGCGCGAAGCGGGGGCGGACGATCCGGATGCGCGTGAACTGGTCAGCTGCGGACCGCCCGCGCCCGGCGTGACCGTGCTGGCCGTCGATCCCGACAGCCGCCGCCCGGCCGGGGCGGGGCGGGTCGGCGAAATCTGGCTGGCCGGCGACTCGGTGGCGCGCGGCTACCATGGCGCACGGGAAGAGCGGGAGCAACAGCGCGTGGCCGCGTTCGGCGCCAGGCTGGAGGACGGCGGCGGGCCATGGCTGCGCACCGGCGACCTGGGCTTCGTGCGCGAGGGGGAGTTGTATGTCACGGGGCGGCTGAAGGACCTGGTGATCGTCAATGGACGCAACATCTATCCCCAGGACGTGGAGGCGCTGGTCGAGGAAACCGCGGCATTCCTGGAGCCGAACCGCTGCGCGGCCTTTGCGCTGGAAGAGGGAGGGCGCGAGCGCCTGGCGGTCGTGCTCGAAGCCGACCGCCATCTGCTGCGGGTGGCGCGCCGGGGCTGCGCCGACGGCGCCAGCATCGCCGAGTTCGACGCCCTCAGCCAGCGCCTGCGCACCGCCGTCGCGCGCCAGTTCGGCGTCGCGCTCGGCCTGCTCGCCTTCGTGCGGCCGGGCGGTGTCCCGCGCACGACCAGCGGCAAGTTGCGGCGCGCATGCTGCAAGGCGCTGGCGCTCGAAGGCGCGCTCGATATCGTGTATGCCGCGCGCGAATTGATGATACGGCCGCAGGACGCTTCCCGTCCGCAGCGGCGCCGCAGCGATCCACCGGCGCCGGATGCCAGCCGCGAACAGGCTTCCGCACTGATCGCGTGGCTGCGCCAGTACGCGCCGCGGCGCCTCGATTCGCGCCTGATGGACGAGCGGCGCTGCATGCCGCCCCATGTGCTGCTGGATGTCGGCCGCCGGGGCCTGCTTGGCCTGCAGGCGCCGCCGGCGCTGGGCGGGCGCGGGCTGGCCACCGTCGACCTGCTGCGCGTGATGGAACAGCTGGCGGCCATCGACCTGACCCTGGCCACCACGGTGGGCGTGCACAACGGACTGGGCCTGCGTCCGCTGCTGCGCTTCGGGCCGGAAGCCCTGCGCGCCAGGGTGGCGCCGGACCTGGCCGCCGGACGCCAGCTGGCGGCCTTCGCCCTGACCGAGCCGGCGGCGGGCGCCAACCCGCTGGCAATGCGCACCCGCGCGCTGCGGGTCGACGGCGGCTGGCGCCTGAGCGGAGGGAAGCACCTGATCGGGCTGGCCGGCTGGGCCGGCTGGATCACGGTGCTGGCGCGCGCCGTGGCCGAAGACGGCGCCGCGCTCGGGACGGTGGCGCTGCTGGTGCCGGAAGACGCGCCGGGACTGCGCCAGGAGGCCGAAGCGCTGACCATGGGCATGCGCGCGATGGTGCAGAACGCGCTGCGCTTCGAGGATGTGTTCGTGCCGGACGCCCAGGTGCTGGGCCGGGCGGGCAGCGGGATGGAGGTGGCGCGCGACGCGATGGCGTTTGCCCGCCTGGGCATCGGCGCGCTGTGCGTGGGCGCGATGAAGCGCTGCGCCCAGCTGATGCTGCGCTATGCGGCGCGGCGCGACATCGCCGGCGGGCGCCTGGCCGACAATCCGGTCACGCTGGCCCGGCTGGACGAGCTGAGCTGCGCGATCGCGGCGCTGGAGAGCCTGGTGCGGGCCATTGCCGCCCGCGATGCGGACGGGGCGCTGCCTCAGGAAGCCTGCATGGCGTGCAAGTGCGTGGCATCGGAACTGCTGTGGGAAGCGGCGGACCGGCTGATGCAGATGCTGGGCGGGCGCGGCTACCTGGAACCGAACCTGGCGCCGCAGCTGCTGCGCGACGCGCGCGTGATGCGCATCCTGGAGGGGCCGACCGAGGCGCTGTACGCGCACCTGGGGACGGCGGAGCAGGCGTGCTTCGACTTCATCGGCGCGATGCCGGGCGCGCCGTCCTTCGTGGAACCGGTGCGGGAAGCGGTGCTGCGCGCCGGTCCGGATGCCGCCCATGCGGCGGGCGAACTGTGCGCCTGGACGATGCTGGCGGCCGCCGCCGATCCAGCGCCGGGAGGGGGTGCGGCGGCCGCGTGGGCGCGCGGAAGGCTCGAGACCCTGCTGGCCGCGTTCACGGCGGAGGGGCGGCGGCCGGCGTCCTTCGACGAGCTGGCGCGGCGGGTAGCGGGCTATGAAGGCGCGATCGGCGAGCCGGACCAGTCGGCGCCAGGCGAGGCGCACGGCCGCGATCCGCTGCTGGCGTGCGAGTGGGCGGCGGCGCTGCCGCCCGCCGCGGCCGGGCCGGCGGGAGAACCGTGCACGCGCGAGCTGGTGCGCGAGTGCGTGCTCAACGGACTGCGCGATGCCGGCGTGAACGCGATCGGGGACGATACCTCCTTCGCCGAGGCGGGCCTCGATTCGCTGGCGGCCATGCCGGTGGCGCTGGAGCTGGAGCAGCGCACCGGGCTGGCGGTCAATGCCGAGCTGCTCTACGAATTTCCCACGGTTGCCCAGCTGGCTGCGTATATCGATACCAGGAGGCGGGCGCGGCAGGCGGATGCCGGGGAGGGGAGCGACGCGGTAAAATAGGTGCTTTACCTTTTCGTTTCTCCTGCCATGACCGTCCGCACCCGTTTCGCTCCAAGCCCGACCGGCTACCTTCACCTGGGCGGCGCGCGCACCGCGCTGTACTCCTGGGCCTATGCCCGCCACTTCGGCGGCACCTTCATCCTGCGCATCGAGGACACCGACCTCGAACGCTCGACCCCGGAAGCCGTGCAGGCGATCCTGGACGGCATGCAATGGCTGGGCCTGGAACACGACGAGGGCCCGTTCTACCAGATGAAGCGCATGGACCGCTACCGCGAGGTGGTGCAGGGCATGCTGGCCGCGGGCACGGCCTACCTGTGCTACTGCTCGCCGGATGAAGTCGAGGCGATGCGCGAGCGCATGCGCGCGGCCGGCGAAAAGCCGCGCTACGACGGCACCTGGCGCCCGGAGCCGGGCAAGGTGCTGCCCCCGGTGCCGGAAGGCGTCAAGCCGGTGGTGCGCTTCAAGAACCCGCTGGACGGCGAAGTCACCTGGACCGACGTGGTCAAGGGCCCGATCACCATCGCCAACAAGGAGCTCGACGACCTGGTCATCGCGCGCCCGGACGGCACCCCGACCTATAACTTCTGCGTCGCGGTCGACGACTGGGACATGAAGATCACCCACGTGCTGCGCGGCGACGACCACGTCAACAACACCCCGCGCCAGATCAATATCCTGCGCGCGTTGGGCGCCGAGCTGCCGCAGTACGGCCACCTGCCGATGATCCTGGGCGCGGACGGCCAGAAGCTGTCCAAGCGCCACGGCGCGGTCAGCGTGATGGAATACCCGCTGCAGGGCTACCTGCCGGAAGCGATGCTGAACTACCTGGCGCGCCTGGGCTGGAGCCACGGCGACGACGAGATCTTCTCGATGCAGCAGTTCACCGAGTGGTTCAACCTGGAGCACCTGACCGCCTCGGCGGCGCAGTTCAATCCGGAAAAGCTGGCCTGGCTGAACAACCACTACATCAAGCAGGCCGACAACGAGCGCCTGGCGCAGCTGGCGCTGCCGATGCTGGAGCGCGACGGCGCGGTCTTCGACGGCGCCCCCGCCCTGCCTGCGGTGCTGGCCCTGATGAAGGAGCGCACCAACACCATCAACGAGCTGGCCGACGCCGCCATGCTGTTCTATCGCGAGCCAAAGCCGGATGCGGCCCTCCTGGCCCAGCACCTGACCGATGCGGTCCGTCCGGCGCTGGCCCAGTTCGCCGAGCGCTGCGCCACGGTGGAATGGAACAAGGCGGCCCTGGCGGCCATGCTCAAGGAAGTGCTGGCCGCGCACGGCCTCAAGATGCCGCAGATTGCCATGCCGCTGCGCCTGATCGTCACCGGCCAGCTGCAAACCCCGGCCATCGACGCCGTGCTGGAGTTGTTCGGCCGCGACGTGGTGCTGGCCCGCGTAAATAAATATCTTTGAAGTGAAAAAGGATATTTGCGTAATGCAAGGGCGCCCGCTATAATGCTCGCACTTCAGCGCTGCGGGGGTATAGCTCAGCTGGGAGAGCGCTTGCATGGCATGCAAGAGGTCAGCGGT
>CAMPHU010000279.1 GCA_946886065.1 uncultured Massilia sp.
GGACGACGTGAGAAGGTTGCGGGGCGTGGTGACTGTAGCGACGGGCCACTGCTCCTCTTGCACAATAAAAAACGGCCCGCGCCGAAGGCGCACAGCGCCTTGCGGACGACGGGCCGCCAACGGGGCCAATCAGAAGAACTTGTAGGTCGCCATCAGGGTGAACGAGCGGCCACGCGGGTCGGCCACGCGCGGTTCCCACGAGCTGCCGGCGCCGGTGTTGCTGTCGTAGGTGATCGCGAACGGCGGATCCTCGTCCAGCAGGTTCTTCACGCCGGCGGTCAAGGTCAGGTTCTTGAAGCCGGTGTAGTTCACCGTCAGGTGGTAGATCGAGTACGCATCCACCTTCGGGTTGTAGTTCGACGGGCTCACCTTGCCGCTCGCCACGCCCGGCAGCACCTGGTCGTCATAGCCCGAACGGTAGATGTTCTGCAGCATGCCGCTCCAGTTGCCGTACTTGTAGGTCGCGTAGGCGCTGTGCTTCCACTTCAGGCCCAGGTCGCCGGTGAAGACGAAGCGGCCCACTTCGCTCGGACCGAAGGGAGCGTTGGTCGTGGCGCGCGACTTCTTCTCCAGCAGGCGCGAGCCGTCGATGCCCAGGCCCCACTGCGAACCGGTGCTGAACTTGCCGTTCAGGCGGGCGCCCACTTCGACGCCGCGGGTGATGCGCTCGCCGGTGTTCATCCAGCGCTGGTCGATCGTCACCAGGGTGCCGGCCGCATCGCGGATGAAGGCGTCCTTAAAGAAATCGTAGTTCGCCACCATGTTCGTCAGGGTGAACGAATCGATCGTGTTTTCCTTGCGGATCTCCCACAGGTCGGCGTTGGCCGAGAAGTAGCTGGTCGGTTCGAACACGACGCCGATGCTGCCCTGCTTGGCGGTCTCCGGACCGAGCTCGCGGCGGCCGCCGGTCACGGTTTCCGGGTTGACCGAGGCGCAGCCCGGCTTGGCGGTGTCGACCTTGCCCCCCGGGCAGGTGGCCGGGTCGGCCAGGTCCTTGCCGACGTAGGGCGAGATGGTCAGGCCGTTGAACAGCTGGTTGAAGGCCGGCGCGCGGAAGCTCTCGTTGTACGAACCGCGGAACATCAGCGAAGCCAGCGGCTGGTAGCGGAACGAGATCTTCGGATTGGTGGTGGTGCCGAAGCCCGTGTAGTGGTCGCGGCGCAGGGCCAGGGTCACTTCCAGCGCCTTGGTGATCGGCACCAGCACTTCGGTGTAGACCGCCTTGATGTCGCGCTTGACGTCGTCGAGCGCGTTGACATCGTCGAACGGGGCGTTCAGGATCGCGCGGCGCTCGGCGATGTTACGCTCGTCGCCGTTGAACTTGTACTCTTCGCGGCGCAGGTCGGTGCCCACGGCGGCCATGACCGAACCGGCCGGCAGCTTGAACAGCTCGCCCGAGATCGCCGCGTCGAACTGGGTCATGGTCGAGGTGCCGCCATACAGCACCACGCCGGCGGCGGAGGTTGCCTTGATCAGGTCGATCGCTTCCTGCGACTGGGCCTGGCCCGGCATCAGGAAGGGGTTGATCTTGCCCGACCCCAGCGCGTCCCGCAGCGGCGCGGTGTAGTTGTAGCCGGTGCCCAGGGTCGATTTCGACTCGCTGGTGGCGCGCGACAGGCCGACGCGGTAATCGAAGGTACGGCCGAACAGGTTCAGCGGACCGTCGGCGCCGACCAGCACGCGGCCGGCCTTGGTTTCGGTCTCGATCTCGCGGTTGCCGCAGTCCATGCAGCGCCAGCGGTAGGCGATCGGCAGGCCGTAGTTGGCCGCGACGCTCGGGAACACCTTGACCAGGGCGTTGTAGACGTCGTTATAGGCCGCACCGGTGCTCGGGTAGAACGAAACCGGGGTGAAGGTCGAGGACGAAGGCGAGACCTGGTTCGGCGAGAAACGCTTGGCCACTTCGACGCGCGAGCCGACCGCTTCGGCGAACAGCTGGTGCTGGCCGACATTGAAGGTGGCGCGCGCCAGCGCGTTGGTGTTCTTGACCGGCTGCTGCAGCACGGCCGCGCGGCCGGTGTCCCAGGCGCAGCCATAGGCGGCGCCCGGCGTATCCCACAGCTTCTCGTCGTAGGCGCCCATGCCGTCGATGCTGTTGCAGCCCGGGCCGCCCGGCAGGTCCAGCAGGCTGATGCCGCTGTAGGTGGTGGTGCCGCCGCCCGGCAGGGTCGGGCCGTTGCCGGTGCGCGACAGCAGGGTCGGCGCCAGCGAGGTGGCGAAGATATTGGCGTGCGGCGCGCCGCGGGTATCGACCGACAGGCCGCGGTCCGGCTGGAAGGTGTTCACGAAATCGCGCTGGTCGCCGCGCAGGGCCTTGTTCTCGCTGTGCGCGACGGTCGCCAGCACGTTCCAGCCGTCGGCGTCCAGGTCGCCCCAGCCGCCGGTGAGCGAGGCGCGACCGATTTCCGCGCCGGGCTGTTCGGCCACGTCGACGAAGCCTTGCGCTTCCAGGCCCTTGTAGTTCTTGCGCAGGATGAAGTTGATCACGCCGCCGATCGCATCGGTGCCGTAGATCGCCGAGGCGCCGTCCTTCAGCACTTCGACGCGCTCGACCGCCGCCATCGGGATCGAGTTCAGGTCGACCGCCGAGCCTTTCATGCCGTGGGTCGCGATGCGGCGGCCGTTGAGCAGCACCAGGGTCGAGTCGGCGCCCTGGCCGCGCAGGTTGGCCGAGGAAGCGCCGTTGTTGCCGCGCTGGGCGCCCGAGGTCACGTCGGCGTTCGAGGCCAGGTTGTCCGAGCCGTTGCCGTTCACGTTCAGGGTCGAGATCAGCTGTTCGGCGGTCACGATGCCCTGGTCTTCCAGCTGCTTGCGCGAGATGATCTCCAGCGGCAGCGCGCCCTCCTTGGCGATGCGCTTGATGCTGCTGCCGGTGATTTCCACCCGTTGCATCCCCTGCACCTGCGGCTGCTCCTGCGCCACCGCCGGGCTCATCACCCCGATCAGGGCAATCATGTGTGCCAGCTTCTTCACCTTCACGCGTTTCTCCTAACGTTTTCCCTTGGTCCGCGGACCCGGGACCGGGTCTGCTCCATGCGCAATGTCTTAGCATTCCGCCATTTTTATTGATTCAGAGTACGCCCAACAATTTGGGCCTATCCAATGAATAATCCGGAGGCCAGTATAACTAAGGGGAATGTTTTCTTTAGGAAAAACTCACCAATCCCCTCATCTCGCTCTGGAGAGGCGTGCTCTTTCTGCAACATCGACGTCGAGGTAACGCCAGGTCGTGAATTCGACCGGGTGGCGTTTGTAGTTTTTCAACCACGGATGGCGCAGGTCGCCGGAGAGCACATGGGTCAGGGGCACCCAGGGGTTGTAGGCGTGGATCAACTGGTTCATTTCGAAATACAGCTTCTGGCGCGCGGGGCCGTCGCCCAAAAGGCGCGCCTGTTCGTAGCGCGTGTTGTAGGCCGGCAGGTTGAAGCGGGCGTAGTTGGCGCGCCCCGCATTGGGGCCGTAGAGCAGCTGGTAGAAATTGTCGCCGTCGGGGAAGTCGGCGATCCAGTTACTCTCGAACATCTGGACCGTGCCCAGGCGCGAGGCCTTGATGATCTCGGTCTTCTTGTCGGACTTGAACACCACGCGCAGGCCGATGCTGTTCAGGCACTTGCGCCACAATTCGTCGCGCAGGCGCCCGCCGACGGTCGCTTCGCTGTGCATGGTCAGGGTCAGCGGCTTGCCGTCCGGGGCGCGCCGGAACCCGTCGGGATCGCGCCGGGTATAGCCATGGCGGTCCAGCAGCGCATTCGCCAGGCGCGGATCGTAGGGCACCGGGCTGCGGTAGCTGGGGTCGTAGCCCAGCACATTCGGCGGCAGCGGCGATTCGGCCTTGATCGCAAAGCCTTTTTTCAGCAGCGCGATGTCCTCGGCATTGTTGTAGGCCATCGAGATCGCGCGCCGCAGCGCCACCTTGTCCTTGCCGTAGCCGCCGACCACCGGGTCGTTCATGTTCATCCACATGTAGTAGGTCTGCAGCACCGGGAAGCGCGACAGCACGATGCCGCGCGCCGCCAGCTCCGGCTTGAGCTGCCCGTCGCGCACCACCATGTCGGTCATCGATTCGGGGATCTGCTCCAGGTAGTCGTATTCGGCGTTCAGGAAGCCCAGCATGCGGCCCTGGAATTCCTCGGCGATCTTCACCTCGACCCGGTCGACCCGCGGCAGGCGCTTGCCTTCCAGCGCGGCGGCGATCGCCCGGTCTTCCGGATTATTTCCCGGGGTAGCGTGGAACACGGCCGTCGAATCCGGGTTGGCCAGCAGGACGATGCGGTCGCTGCGCTTCCAGTCGCCGATCATGAAGGGGCCGGTGCCGACCGGGTGGTTGCCGGCCTGGCCGGGATAGGCCTCGATCACCTCGCGCGCCACGACGCCAGTGGCGGGGGTGGCGAGGTAGAACAGGAAGTTGTTGTCCGGCGCGTTCAGGCGGATGCGCAGGGTGTAGCGGTCGGGCGCCTGCAGGCCGGCCACCGGGACCTCGTGGCCGAAGCGCTTGCGCAGGGCCTCGTCGCCGGCGATCTTGCCCTCGAACATATAGGCCCAGGGCGACTTGAGCGTGGGGTCGTACAGGCGCTTGATGCTGTAGACGTAGTCCTGGGCCGTCACCTCGCGCCGCGCGCCCTTGAAGGCCGGGTCCGGCGTGAACAGGATGCCGGGGCGGATGCGGAAGGTATAGGTCAGCCCGTCCGCGCTCACCTCGGGCATGGCGGTGGCCGTGTTCGGGCGCAGCCTGGCCGGGCGCGCCAGGTAGTCGTAGCGCAGCAAGGGATCGAACAGGTTTTCCAGCAGCGACAGGGTGGCGTTGTCGGAAGCGGCCGCCGGGTCCAGCCCGGTTTCGCTGGTGGACAGGAACATGCGCAAGACCTTCTCTTCTCCCTGCGCCGATGATGCGGCGGCGCCACAGAGCAGAGGTAGCAATAATGCAAGCGTGGTCAGGCGGAGTGTCATGGCGGCGGGTCCTCGAAAGCGTTGCGTATCAAATGCCGACGATCATATGCGCGGCAGCGCAGGCCAGGCAAATGGGATAGCGCGGTGGCGCGGGCTTATAACTTTTTCGCATGGCGCGGCTGCATTCTTTCATCGTGGCACCACGATCTCGGCCTATACTCTCCGCTGCACAATCTGCTGTACCTCTGCGGCGACCGACTCATGGCACTCAATTACATCTGGACCGGATTCTTCCTCGTGGGCTTCATTGCGGCGCTGGCGCAATGGCTCTTCCTGGGCGACACCGAAATCTTCAAGCGCATCATCGACGGCACTTTCTCGTCAGCCAAGATGGCGGTGATGGACATCGCCCTGCCGCTGGCCGGCGTCATGACGCTGTGGCTCGGCATCATGAACGTGGGTGAGCGCGCCGGCGCCATCAACGTGTTCGCGCGCATCATCGCTCCCTTCTTCTCGCGCATCTTCCCCGAGGTGCCGAAGGACCACCCGGCCAACGGCCACATGGTGATGAACTTCTCGGCCAACATGCTGGGCCTGGACAACGCCGCCACGCCCTTCGGCCTGAAGGCCATGGAAAGCCTGCAGACCCTGAACCCGAGCAAGGACGAGGCCAGCAACGCCCAGATCATGTTCCTGGTGATCCAGACCTCGGGCCTGACCGTCATTCCGCTGGCGATCATGGCCCAGCGCGCGATCCTGGGCGCGGCCAACCCGGCCGACA
>CAMPHU010000280.1 GCA_946886065.1 uncultured Massilia sp.
TAGTAGTCCAGCGGCCGCAGCTCGATGCCCGCCTCGAGCGCCGCCTGCGCCACCCGCGCTTCGTCCGGCAGCCTGCCGTCGCGGCCGGGCTTGAAGTGCACGCAGACGTCTAGCCCCGCGTCGGACGGCCCGCACCGCAGCCTGTCGCCAAGGCGGTTGTGCAGCGCCTCGAGCAGGGCTTCGCGGCGCTCGCCATAGGCCTCGCGCGTGCGCCGGATATGGCGCGCGAAATGGCCTTCGGCGATGAAGTCGGTTAGCACCGCCTGCGGCACGATGGCGCTGTGGCGGTCCACCACCGCCTTGGCGCGCGCCAGCGGCCCGGCCAGCGCCGGCGGCGCGACCACGTAGCCGAGGCGCAGGCCGGGGAACAGGACTTTCGAAAAGGTGCCCACGTAGACCACGCAGCCGGCGCGGTCCAGGCCCTGGAGCGAAGCCAGTGGCGGCCCGGTGTAGCGGTACTCGCTGTCGTAGTCGTCCTCGATGATCCAGGCACGGTGCGCCGTGGCCCAGCGCAGCAGGTCGAGGCGGCGCGCCAGGCTCATGGTCACGCCCAGCGGCAGCTGGTGCGAAGGAGTTGCGAACACCATGCGCGCGTCCGGATGATGCCGCGCCGCGTAGGCCACGTCCATGCCTTCCGCATCCACCGGCACCGTGCACAGGCGCGCGCCGGCTACCGCCAGCGGCGCGCAGGCGCCCTGGTAGCCGGGCGACTCCACCCACACGCCGTCGCCCGGCGCCAGCAGCAGTTGCGCCAGCAGGAACAAGGCCTGCTGCGAGCCGGAGGTAATCACGATCTGGCCGGGCGTACATTCGACGCCGCGCGAGGCGCGCAGGTAGGCGCACAGCAGCTCGCGCAAGGGGCCGTGGCCGGACGGCTCGCTGTAGCCCAGGTGCGGGCCGGGACGGCGCAGCTGGCGCATCTCGAGCTTGCGCCAGACGTCGAAGGGGAACAGGTCCAGCCCCGGCATGCTGGGCCGGAAAGCGCGTACCGGACCGTCGTGGCTGCGCACCCGCGCCATCGCCGCCGCCAGCGCCGCCCCGCGTTCAGGCAGCGGGCGCAGCAGGCCCGGCGCCGGCTGCTCCTGGCGCGCGAGCGGCAGTGCCTCGTCGACGAAGGTCCCCTGCCCCACGCCGCCGCGCAGGTAGCCCTCAGCGCTCAGCTGTTCGTAGGCCGCCAGCACGGTCTGGCGCGATACGCCCAGCAGGCGGCTCAGGTCGCGCGTGGCCGGCAGGCGCGCGCCCGGCGCCAGCGCGCCGCGCAGGATGGCGCCCTTGAGCCGGCTGTACAGCTGGCGAAACAGCGGAACGGCGCCGCCACGGTCGAGCGGCGCGCCGGCGATGAGGTCGTGAATATGCATGCTATGCAGTGGAAATTGGTACGCCCATCTTCGCCGGAATTGGTACTTTGAGCAAGCCAAGTGGCCACCCTACCATATGCCTGTTCTCACACAGGAGCTTCGATGAAACCGATGGAATTCAGCGCCCGCGTGGCCTGGCAGCGCGCCGGCCAGCCTTTCCTCGACCAGCGCTACAGCCGCGCCCACGCCTGGTCCTTCGACGGCGGCCTGGCAGTGCCGGCCTCGTCCTCGCCGCTGTCGGTGCCGCTGCCGATGTCGGACCCGGCCGCCATCGATCCGGAAGAAGCGCTGGTCGCGGCTGCGTCGAGCTGCCACATGCTGTTCTTCCTGTCGATCGCGGCCAGGCGCGGCCACGTGGTCGACAGCTACGAAGACCAGGCCCTCGGCCTGCTGGACAAGGGCGCGGACGGGCGCGCAGCGCTGGTGCGCATCGCGCTGCGCCCGAGCATCCGCTTCGCCGGGCCTCAGCCCGCTGCCGAAGAACTCGCGCACATCCACCACCTGGCCCACGAGCAGTGCTATGTGGCCAATTCGCTGAAATGCGACGTGGTCGTGGAGGAAAGCTGATGTACATCGCCGCCCGCCACCGGCAGGACCGCATCGAGGCCATGCACGACCTGATGGCCACCCATGCGCTCGGCATGCTGGTCACCCTGGACGACGGCTTGCCGGACGCCGACCACCTGCCCTTCGAATTCGTCGCCGACCACGCGCATGGCCCGCATGGCGTACTGCGGGCCCACGTGGCGCGCGCCAATCCGGTGTGGCGCCGCGAGGGCCAGCAGGTGCTGGTCGCCTTTCGCGGCCCGGCTGGCTACATCACGCCCGATCCCATCGAGAAGGTGGAAACACAAGGGCGTGTGGTGCCGACCTGGAACTACCACGTGGTGCACGTGCACGGACGCCTGCGCGCCATCGAAGACCCGGCCTGGCTGCTGGCCCAGGTCAGGCGCCAGACCGAGCGCCAGGAAAGCGTGCTGCCTCATCCGTGGAGCGTCGGCGACGCGCCGCGCGCATTCATCGACGGCATGCTCAAGGCCATCGTCGGCATCGAGATCGCGATCGAGCGCATCGAAGGGAAATGGAAGGGAAGCGCGCCGGCGGCGCGCTGAGAGGAACCGCGCACCGGACGGTGCGCGGCTGTTGCAGGCTTACTTGTTGCCGCTGTCGGTCTTGCCGGTGGCGCCGGAATGGCCGGTGGCGGTGCGTCCCTGCGTCGAGATCATTTCCTCGGCCGACTTCAGGTGCTGCTCGACGACCGGGGTCATCTTGGTGGCCAGGGCCTTGACGTCCGGATCCTTGGCGGCGCTCATGCTCTTCTTCAGCTTGGCGTGGGTGGCCTTGTGGTCGGCGCGGCCGGACTGCTTGGTGTAGGCGCGGTCGAAGGCATCGCCGCTGAGTTTCTCGAGCATGGCGGCCTTGGCCTTGTGCTTGGCGTCGAGCTCGGTCGGCAGGGTCACGCCCTTGGCCTGGGCCAGGCTCTCGACTTCGGCCTGGGCCTTGCTGTGGTCGTCGATCATCTGCTGGGCGAAGGTCTTCACTTCCTGGTTCTGGCTCTTGCTCAGGGCCAGCTTCGCGGTTTCGATCTCGGCCATGTTGGACAGGGCCATGTCGGTCAGGGCCTTCTTGTCGGCCTTGGTCAGTTTGGCCGCTGCGTCCGCCTTGGCGCCGGCTGCGGCGGCGGCAGTGGCGGGCGCGGCGGCGCCCGACTGGGTGGTGGCGGTGCTCGAGCTGCCGACCTGGCCGCTGCGGTCTTCCATGCCCTGGCTGTTGGTGTTGCCGACGGTGCCGTCATTGGCCGCCTTGCCGGTCAGGTTGGGGTTGCCTTGCGAGCCGTGCTGGCTCATCTGCTGGGCGCTCTGGGCATTGTTCTGCGCCTGTACGCCGAAGGAACCGAGCATGGCTGCCACTGCCGATACGGCGAGCAGGCTTTTGAGGACCTGTTTTTTCTGCATGATTGTTCTCCTGTTCCTGAATTGGTTTGGGGCTGGTGTGCGGGCTCGGGCTGCGCTGCCGGCCTGCTTCGTTCCGGTTGTCAACTACGCAATATCGAGCCGCAGGTGAGTGTATCGCCGGGTCTTTGGGTGGAGCGCGCGGTAGCCTGAGTGCAAGGGAGTTTGTGGTGTGCGTGCAAAACCTGGGCGGAGCAATGCCAGTGGCATTGCTCCGCCCTTCGCGGGGATCACGTTGGTTTAGTGTGATGAGTACTCAAGGCCTTGGTTTCGGACACGCACTCATAAGCGTCACCCGCGAAGGCGGGGACCCAAGTTCGTTGAGCAGCCGCGACAATAAAAAAAGCCAGTCCACAAGAACTGGCTTTCTCCACTAACCCGCGCGCTCAACGAAACCGCAAAGCCCCTGTCAAATCCCCCGGCGGCCTCGCCCCGCGCGCCGCGAACGCCGCATTGCGCGCCGCCAGCCCCTCCAGCAGCGGCAAGCCATGCAGGCGCGTGATGAAGCGCAAGATCGAAGTCGTATCGTAGAAGTTGTGATCCACCGCCCCACGCTTGGCATGCGGCGACACGATGATCGCCGGCACGCGCGAGCCCGGCCCCCAGCGGTCGCCCTTGGGCGGCGCCACGTGGTCCCACCAGCCGCCGTTCTCGTCGAAGGTGATCACCACCACCATCTCCTTCCACTGCGGCGACTTCTTCAGGTGCTCGATCACGTTGGCCACGTGCTGGTCACCCGACTCGACATCCGAGTAGCCCGCATGCAGGTTCAGGTTGCCTTGCGGCTTATAGAAGGCCACGGCCGGCAGCGTGCCCGCCACCACGTCGGCCAGGAATCGATTCGAGATCGGGCTGTCGCCCAAGCCCCCGTCGCGCAGGTGCCGCTCGCGCGCGGCGGTGCCCGGCGCGAACTGCCTGAAATAATTGAAGGGCTGGTGGTGGTGCTGGAAGTTCGGCTTCTGCCCCGCCCCGCGCCCGTCCAGCGCCGCCTGCTGCGCGCCGCCGTACCAGGCCCAGCTCACGCCGCGCTCGGACAGCAGGTCGCCGATGGTCTTGTAGGTCTGCGGCGGCAGCACCGACGGGTCCTGCGGGTCGGCATGCTGCGGATCGCCGCCCTGCGCCGGACGCACCCAGCTCGGCTGGTAAGGCGGCGCCATCGTGTTGACCGCGTAGCCGTCCGGCGTGATCGGGCCGGCGTGCACGTACTTCGGCTTGCCCTCCAGCGCCGACCTGGGCGCATCCGGCGCGACCGCCAGGCGGTGCCCGGCCGGGCCGTCTTCCAGCACGGCGATCTTCGACTTGGCCGGGGTCGACGCGGCGTTGAAGTATTCCGGCGTGCGGCCGCTGATCAGGAACTGGTGGTTCAGGTAGGAACCACCGAAGGCCGCCATGAAGAAGTTGTCGCACAGGGTGAACGCGCGCGCGATCTGCCACAGGCCCAGGTTCTTCGCCGTCTCGCCGTAATGGCCCATCACCATCGCGCCGGCGTCCGACCAGGCCGCGAAGCCGTCGTTCTTGCCGCCGTTGATCTGCATCTGGTTCTGGTAGAACTGGTGCACCAGGTCGCGTGTGACGATGCTCTCGGGCAGGGGCTTGCCCTCGGCGTCGGTCAGCTTGAAAGGCGCGTTCGGCAGATTGACCAGCTGGTCTTCCTTGATCAGGTATTCCTTGCCGCCGATGTCCTGGCGGCCCGGCACCATGCCGCCCCAGATCTTCGGCAGGGACGGCAGCACCGAGCCGTCGCGGTCGCGCTGCTGCGCGGCTTCCGGCGGCAGCGCGGACAAGGGCGCGGCCAGGCCGGGGAAGTCGGCGAACAGGTTGTTGAAGCTGCGGTTCTCCAGGTAGATCACGACCACGTTCCTGACGTGCGCCTTCAGCTTGGCATCGAGCGAGCCTTTGACGGCCTGCGCGGGAGCGGGAGCGCGCGCGGGCTCGGCCTCGGCCACGGCGGGCAGGGCCGAACCGAGCCCGGCCGCCGCCGCGGCCTGGAAGATGCGCCTGCGCGCGGGATTGTCCGGCTGGGCAGCGGCGTCCTGCGCACCCTGCTCCTGTTCATGATCGTGCATGCTCTCTCCTCTTGCTGCGGCCGCGAGGAAGTCGGCCGCCAAAGCAGCGATTATCCGCGTACTTTACAAAAGGAAACAAGGAGAAGGCGCTGATCCGTCACAAGCGCGTCACATTGGACCCGCACAATGCAAGCGCTCCTAGGGAAGGGCAACGGCGGTGCGAACCGCCCTACCGGCGCCGGCGGTCGGGAAATATACCGGCACCAATTCCTACGGCTGAAGCCTCAGCCGACAACCGGGACTACGGCTGAAGCCTCAGCCGTAG
>CAMPHU010000281.1 GCA_946886065.1 uncultured Massilia sp.
GCTGCGGCGGGTTTCTCGGCGACCACCGGCGCCGGAGCCGGGCCGGGCGCCGCGGGCGCGCCGAAGAAGAAGTTGCGCAGGCGGGCGAAGAAGCCCTGCTCGGCCGGTGCGGCGGCCGGCGTGAATGCCGGGGCAGGGGCGGCTTCGACCGGCTTGGCCGGCTTGGCGGCTTCGCTGCGGTCGACCATCGGGGCCGGCTGGGCCGGGGTGATGGTCTTGACCACGGCTTCCTGGCGCGGCTTCTGCTCTTCCTTCTGGCGCTTGGCGTAGGCCATGTCGGTGTCGGCCGACTCGGCCAGGGTGTAGCTGGCGGCGGCGTCTTCCAGGCGCGGGTCGTCGTGCTTGATGCGCTCGAGCTTGTAGTGCGGGGTGTCCAGATGCTTGTTCGGGATCAGGATCACGGTGATGCGGTGGCGGTTCTCGATCTTGAGCACTTCGCCGCGCTTTTCGTTCAGCAGGAAGGCGGCGACATCGACCGGCACCTGCACGTGGATCGCGGCCGAGTTCTCCTTCATCGCCTCTTCCTGGATGATGCGCAGCACCTGCAGGGCGGACGATTCGGTATCGCGGATGTGGCCGGTGCCCGAGCAGCGCGGGCAGGTCACGTGGGAGCCTTCCGACAGCGACGGACGCAGGCGCTGGCGCGACAGTTCCATCAGGCCGAAGCGCGAGATCTTGCCCATCTGGACGCGTGCACGGTCATGGTGCAGGGCGTCCTTCAGGCGCTGTTCCACCTCGCGCTGGTTCTTGGCCACTTCCATGTCGATGAAGTCGATCACGATCAGGCCGCCCAGGTCGCGCAGGCGCAGCTGGCGGGCGACTTCGTCGGCCGCTTCGCAGTTGGTGTTGAAGGCGGTGGTCTCGATGTCCGAGCCGCGGGTCGCGCGGGCCGAGTTGACGTCGATCGACACCAGGGCTTCGGTGTGGTCGATCACGATCGCTCCGCCCGACGGCAGCGGCACGGTGCGCGCGTAGGCGGTCTCGATCTGGTGTTCGATCTGGAAACGGGAGAACAGCGGCACGTCGTCGCTGTAGCGCTTCACGCGGTGCGCCATGTCGGGCATCACGTGGCTCATGAACTGCTGGGCCTGCTCGTAGATGTCGTCGGTGTCGATCAGGACTTCGCCGATGTCCGGCTGGAAGTAGTCGCGGATGGCGCGGATGACGAGCGAGGATTCCTGGTAGATCAGGAAGGCGCCCGGGGCCGACTTGCCGGCGCCTTCGATCGCGCGCCACAGCTGCATCAGGTAGTTCAGGTCCCACTGCAGCTCTTCGACGTTGCGGCCGATGCCGGCGGTGCGGGCGATGACCGACATGCCCTGCGGCAGGTCCAGCTTGTCCATGGTCTCGCGCAGTTCCTGGCGCTCTTCGCCTTCGACCCGGCGCGAGACGCCGCCGCCACGCGGATTGTTCGGCATCAGGACCAGGTAGCGGCCGGCCAGCGAGATGAAGGAGGTCAGCGCCGCGCCCTTGTTGCCGCGCTCTTCCTTCTCGACCTGGACCATGATTTCCTGGCCTTCGCGCAGCGCTTCCTTGATGGTGCAATTGCGGACGTCGACGCCGTCACGGAAATAAGAGCGGGCAACTTCTTTGAAGGGGAGGAAACCGTGGCGGTCTTCGCCGTAGCTGACGAAGCAGGCTTCGAGGGAGGGTTCGATGCGGGTGATGACACCCTTGTAGATATTCGACTTGCGCTGTTCGCGTCCGGCCGTTTCGATATCGATGTCGATCAGTTTCTGGCCATCGACGATCGCTACGCGCAGCTCCTCTTGCTGCGTAGCGTTAAACAACATACGTTTCATTTTTATAAACTCCGCGACCCTGGGGCCGTGTCATTGCCGTCCTTGCGGACGGCGAAGTACAGGGAATACGCGAAGAAGGGAGCGTTGGAGGGAGTAATGCCCGGGGCGTGCGGCGCGGCGACGCGATGCGTCGCTGCCCGCAACAGGGCGCGAATGGAGCCGAACGTCATTGCCTTCGCACTCCGCGACCTCGACCAGGGCGCCTGCCATCCCTTCGGGACTGGCACAGCGCCGGGAGGGCGGTGCGCAACAACCAGCCAAACCTTAGCCAGCGAACAAACCTAGCTCGATATTCAGGCGATGATTTCTCCGGAAAAACCTTGTTGCGTGAGCCGCTGTCGGCCTGCGATGCCTGCCGCGCTGCTCGCGCGGCTGGGTGCCGGCCAATCGGTGGCCGTCCGCTAGGGTTTTTCCAACTTCTTCAAATCAATCTGCCTTGACTCAAGCCTTCAGGATGAGGCTTACATCGGGTCGGGCGAAAACGACAAGCGTTATCGACGCCATCATCCGGCGAGCCGCCACGGGAGGCTTGCCGGTACTTATCCTTAACAATCCAAACAATCCAATCCTGCACCCAGACGCGCAACCCGATTACAACTGCAGGTGCAACCCTGATCCGCTATCTAGGTGTGCGTACACTATTTTTCCACCGAATTTGCACATTGGCGGGGCCGGTGGAACGCGCCCCTGTGTAAAATATCGTTTTATTTCTTACACCAGCAGAGGTTTGACCGCCGCCTGTCGATTATATATTCAAAATGAAGGACTTAGAGAGAATTTCTGGGAAGACAGAGAGAATGGCAATACAGAACGATGTTGTTCCCCCTTCATCACAGCCGGCACTCCAAGCGCAATTCGTGACCATCGCCGAAGAAGAAGCCGGTCAGCGAATTGACAATTTCCTGTTGCGTGTCTGCAAAGGCGTACCCAAGAGCCATATTTACCGCATCCTGCGCTCGGGCGAAGTCCGGGTGAACAAGGGCCGCATCGACCAGATGTACCGCCTGGGCGAGGGCGACGTGGTGCGGATTCCGCCGATCCGCCTGGCCGAGAAAGCCAGTACCCAGGCCGCGCCGGGAGCGGAATTCGCTATCGTGTTCGAGGATTCGCACCTGCTCGTCATCGACAAGCCGGCCGGCGTGGCCGTGCACGGCGGCTCGGGCGTGTCCTATGGCGTGATCGAGCAGCTGCGCGCGGCGCGTCCTGAGGCCAAGTTCCTGGAACTGGTGCACCGCCTCGACCGCGAGACCTCGGGCCTGCTCCTGATCGCCAAGAAGCGCACGGCCCTGACCAACCTGCACGCGCAGATGCGCGACGGCCTGACCGACAAGCGCTACCTGACCGCCGTCTACGGCGACTGGGTCAACAAGCGCCAGCACGTCAAGCTGCCGCTGCACAAGTTCACCACCCCGGACGGCGAGCGCCGCGTGGTGGTGCAGTCGGGCGGCCAGGAGGCGCACACGGTTTTCAACCTGAAGCGCAAGTGGCAGGATTTCGCCCTGCTCGAAGCCGAGCTCAAGACCGGCCGCACGCACCAGATCCGCGTGCACCTGGCTTCCTCCGGCTTTCCGATCCTGGGCGACGAGAAATACGGCGATTTCGCGCTCAACAAGCGGCTGCAGAAGGCGGGCGAGGACCGTGGCGCGCTGCGCCGCATGTTCCTGCATGCCTGGCAGATCACCTTCACCCATCCCGACACCGGCAAGCCGCTGAGCTTGCGCGCACCGCTTCCGGCGGAGTGCGAGAAATTCTTGGTAAGCTTGGGGCAACCGGTCGCATGAGCTGCATCAAGCCTGCGACAACAACCTAATTGAAGGAACGGCGGCCTGCGGCCGCCGTATGACATGGCAAGAAAACAATTTGATCTGATCGTGTTCGACTGGGACGGCACGCTGATGGACAGCACGGCGACCATCGTCAAGTGCATCCAGTCGGCCGCGCGCGACCTGGGCCTGCCGGTTCCCAGCGACGCCTCGGCGGCGCATGTGATCGGCCTCGGCCTGTCGGAAGCGATGCAGGCCGTGATGCCGAACATCGAGCCGGCGCTGTATCCGCGCATGGTCGAGCGCTACCGCTACCACTTCCTCACGAAGGATCACGAACTGGTGCTGTTCAAGGGAGTTCGCGAGATGTTGAGCGAACTTGCCGGCGAAGGCTATTTCCTGGCCGTGGCCACGGGCAAGAGCCGGGTCGGCCTGAACCGCGCCCTGAACGCGGCCGGCCTGCTGTCGACCTTCGATGCGACCCGTTGCGCGGATGAGACATTTTCCAAGCCGCACCCTGCGATGCTGCAAGAGCTGACCAGGGAGCTGGGGCAGGATCTGCGGCGTACCGTTATGATCGGCGACACCACGCACGACCTGATGATGGCGAACAATGCCGGTGCGGCAGGGATCGCGGTCGAATTCGGCGCCCACCCGGTTCAGCAGCTGCAGGCCTGCCGGCCGCTGTACTCAGCCCGCTCGATTCCCGAGCTGCACGCCTGGCTGATGGAAAACGCGTAAGAATGAGTGCAGAAGCCGGCTTGTTCGTGTGCGATGCGGACCAGTTGGTCGATGGCGGCAGGGGTGTGCGCTTTCCCGTGCTGGTCTATGGCCAGCCGGCGACCGGCTTCGTGGTGCGCTTCGGCGGTAAACCGTATGCCTACCTGAACCGTTGTGCCCATGTGCCGATCGAACTCGACTGGAAAGAGGGCGACTTCTTCGAATCGAGCGGGCTGTACCTCATGTGCGCGACCCATGGCGCCGTGTACGAGCCCGAAAGCGGCCGCTGCGCAGGCGGGCCCTGCCGTGGTGGCCGCTTGCTGCCGATCGGCGTGGTGGAGCGGGATGGAAAGATTTTCTGGCAGCCGGATCAGCAGATCCAGGCGCCCATGTAGACCAAGAGAAGCGAACTTCAGACAACGACAGAGTTTATGAGCGATCACACCAGCAACGATCACCCGGGCGACAGCCGCCTTGCCGCCAACCCGACGGTCAGCAACTGGGAGCGCGACACGCTCGAAAAGCTCGTGTTCGCCACCGTGCAGGAACGCCGCGCGGCGCGGCGCTGGAGCATCTTCTTCAAGCTCAGTTTCCTGACCGTGGCGCTGCTGGCGCTGTGGGCGTACTACGACTTCAATTTCGCGGGCACCGGCGACGAAAGCCTGGGCCGCCACACGGCCCTGATCGAAATCAACGGCGAGATCGAGGCGGAAGGCAGCGGCGCGGCCGATACCGTGATCCCTTCGCTGAACAAGGCGTTTTCCGACTCCGGCTCGGCCGCCGTGGTGCTGCGCATCGACAGCCCGGGCGGCAGCCCGGTGCAGGCCGGCATCATCGTCGACGAGATCCAGCGCCTCAAGCGCGGCTATCCGGACAAGCCGCTGTACGTGGTGGTGGACGAAATCTGCGCCTCGGGCGGCTATTACATCGCCTCGGCGGCGGACCGGATCTACGTGAACAAGGCCTCGATCGTCGGCTCGGTGGGCGTGCTGATGGACAGCTTCGGCTTCACCGGCACCATGGACAAGCTGGGCGTCGAGCGGCGCCTGATGACGGCGGGCGAGAACAAGGGTTTCCTGGATCCCTTCAGCCCGCAGTCCGACAAGCACAAGGCCCATGCCCAGGCCATGCTCAACGAGATCCACCAGCAATTCATCACGGTGGTGCGCGCCGGGCGCGGCAAGCGCCTGAAGGAAACGCCGGAAACCTTCTCCGGCCTGTACTGGACCGGCGCCAAGGCGGTCGAGATGGGCCTGGCCGACGGTTTCGGCACCGTCGACACGGTCGCGCGCGACATCGTCAAGGCCGAGGACATCGTCGACTACACGGCGCACGAAGGCTTGCCGGA
>CAMPHU010000282.1 GCA_946886065.1 uncultured Massilia sp.
TGATGCGCAGCTTGTCCTGGCCGGCCAGCTTGATGTGGCGGTTCTTCTGGATCAGGGTGATGATCTTGATCGGGTCGATCGGCGGCTTTTCCATGAACTGCATGTTCACGGCTTCGCTGTGGGCGTCGATCTTGACGATGCCGACCGTTTTCGCGGCGATGCGCAGGCGGTGGGTCTCGATGAGCGCGCGCACCGGGTCCGGCATCTTGCCGAAGCGGTCGATCAGCTCCTCCTGCATGTCGTCGATGCGGTTCGGGGTCTCGCAGTTGGCAAGGCGCTTGTAGATCGACAGGCGTTCATGGACGTCGCCGCAGTAGTCGGACGGCAGCAGGGCCGGCACGTGCAGGTTGATCTCGGTGGTCGAGGACAGCGGCGCGGCCAGGTCGGGCTCCTTACCGGCCTTGAGCGAGCGCACCGCCTCGTTCAGCATGTCGGAATACAGCTGGAAGCCGACTTCGAGCATTTCGCCGGACTGGTTCTCGCCGAGCACTTCGCCGGCGCCGCGGATCTCCAGGTCGTGCATGGCCAGGTAGAAGCCGCTGCCCAGTTCTTCCATCGCCTGGATCGCGTCCAGGCGGCGCTGCGCCTGCTTGGTCAGGCTCATCACGTCGTTGACCAGCAGGTAGGCGTAGGCCTGGTGGTGCGAGCGGCCGACGCGCCCGCGCAGCTGGTGCAGCTGGGCCAGGCCGAACTTGTCGGCGCGGTGCATGATGATCGTGTTCGCGGTCGGCACGTCGATGCCGGTCTCGATGATGGTCGTGCACAGCAGGATGTTGAAGCGCTGCGCGACGAAGTCGCGCATCACCTTTTCCAGGTCGCGCTCGTGCATCTGGCCGTGGGCCACGCCGATGCGCGCTTCCGGCAGCAGCTCCTCGAGCATGGCGCGGCGATTTTCAATCGTCTCGACCTCGTTGTGCAGGAAGTAGATCTGGCCGCCGCGCTTGAGTTCGCGCAGGCAGGCTTCACGGATCACCGAGCCGTCCTCGCTGCGCACGAAAGTCTTGATCGCCAGGCGCTTCTGCGGCGCGGTGGCGATGATCGAGAAGTCGCGCAGGCCTTCCAGGGCCATGCCCAGGGTGCGCGGGATCGGGGTCGCGGTCAGGGTCAGCACGTCGACTTCGGCGCGCAAGGCCTTCAGCGCCTCTTTCTGGCGCACGCCGAAGCGGTGTTCCTCGTCGATGATCACCAGGCCCAGGCGCTCGAACTTCACGTCCGGCGACAGCAGCTTGTGGGTGCCGATCACGATGTCGACGGTGCCGTCGGCCATGCCCTTGATGGCGTTGTTGACTTCCTTGCCGGTGCGGAAGCGCGACAGCTCGGCGATCTTCACCGGCCAGTCGGCGAAGCGGTCGGCGAAGGTCTGGGCGTGCTGCTCGGCCAGCAGGGTGGTCGGCGCCAGGATCGCCACCTGCTTGCCGCCCATGACCGCGATGAAGGCCGCGCGCAAGGCCACCTCGGTCTTGCCGAAACCGACGTCGCCGCACACCAGGCGGTCCATCGGACGGCCCGAGGTCATGTCCTTGATGACGTTGTGGATCGCCTCCGCCTGGTCCGGCGTCTCGTCGAAACCGAAGCTGGTGGCGAAGTTCTCGTAGTCGACGCTGGAGTATTCGAAGGAATGGCCCTGGCGCGCGGCGCGGCGCGCGTACAGGTTGAGCAGCTCGGCCGCGGTGTCGCGCACCTGCTCGGCCGCCTTGCGCTTGGCCTTTTCCCACTGGCCCGAGCCGAGCGCGTGCAGCGGCGCGTCTTCCGGCGAGCTGCCGGAATAGCGCGAGATCACATGCAGCTGCGACACCGGCACATACAGCTTCGAGTCCTTGGCGTACTCCAGGTGCAGGAACTCGGTCTCGCCTTCGCCCAGGTCCATGCTCATCAGGCCCATGTAGCGCCCGATGCCGTGGTTGATGTGCACCACCGGGTCACCGATCTTCAGCTCCGACAGGTCGCGCACCATGGATTCGACCTGGCTGGTCGCTTCCTGCTTCTTCTTGCCGGCGCGCCGGCCCGAGCCCGCATACAGCTCGGTCTCGGTGACGAAGACCAGGTGGCCGCTGCCTTCGTCCAGCAGCTCGAAGCCGGCCTGCAGCGGCGCGACGCCCAGGGCCAGGCGCGCACTGGTCGCGCGCAGGCCCTCGAAGCCTTCGACCGGGGCCAGGTCCAGCTTGTATTCGGCGAAGTACTGCTGCAGGGTCTCGCGGCGGCCGGCCGAGTCGGCGCAGATCATCACGCGCGCGTCCTGGCGCAGCAGGTAGGAGCGCAGATTGCTCAGCGGGTCGTCCAGCCGGCGGTTGACGGCGATGTCGGGAATCGGCGCGCTCAGTTCCGAGGCCGGCGCGTTCGGCTCGCGCGCGATGGCCCAGCGCCCGTGCGGCTTGGCGCAGGTGAAGAACTGCTCGGCGCCCAGGAACAGCTCGCGCGGCTCCAGCAGCGGGCGCTCGCGGTCGCTCTTGAGGAAGCGGTAGCGCGACTCGGTGTCCAGCCAGAAGCGTTGGATCGCCGCGTCGATGTCGCCCACCAGGGCCAGCGGGGATTCCGCGGGCAGGTAGTCGAACAGGGTCGCCGTTTCGTCGAAGAACAGCGGCAGGTAGTATTCGATGCCGCTCGGAGCGATGCCGTTGCCGATGTCGCGGTACAGCGGCGAGCGGGTCGGGTCGCCCTCGAAGCGCTCGCGCCAGCGGCCGCGGAACGCGGTCCTGGAGGCCTCGTCCATCGGGAACTCGCGGCCCGGCAGCAGGCGCACTTCCTTGACCGGATACAGCGAGCGCTGGGTGTCGGCGTCGAAGGTGCGGATGGTGTCGATCTCGTCGCCGAACAGGTCGAGGCGGTAGGGAAGGGCCGAACCCATCGGGAACAGGTCGATCAGGCCGCCGCGCACCGAGTATTCGCCCGGCGACATCACCTGCGACACGTGGGTGTAGCCGGCCAGGGTCAGCTGGGCCTTGAGCCGGGCTTCGTCGAGCTTCTCGCCCTGGCGGAAGAAGAAGGTGTAGGCCGCCAGGAAGGACGGGGGCGCCAGGCGCACCAGCGCCGTGGTGGCCGGAACCACCAGCACGTCGCACTGGCCGTTGCGGATCTCGTGCAGGGTCGCCAGGCGCTCGGACACCAGGTCCTGGTGCGGCGAAAAGGCGTCGTAGGGCAGGGTTTCCCAGTCCGGCAGCAGGTGGCAGGACAGCTCGCCCTCCGCGAACCAGGGGATCTCGTCGAGCAGGCGCTGGCCGTCGCTGGCGTTCGCCACGATGACGGTAAGCATCTGCTGGTTCGCCTTGAGCGCGCGCGCGGCGACGGCGAGCGCGTACGCGTCCGAGGAACCGTGCAGGGCCGGCAGGACAAAACGTTGACCTGGTTTGGGGAGATGTTTCTTGAGATCGAAGGGCATGCAGCGTGCAATGAAAGTCGCGACGATGGGTCGTCCATTATAGTCGAAGCGGCCATTCGCCGCCGTGGGCGGGCCAGGCTGCGGCTGGCCGTTTTCCTTGCCGGTTCAATATGCCGCCGCAAGCCGGCCGGAGGCATCGAACACCGCCTGTTCCCGCGCGGACCCGCGCATCCCGGAGAGGCGTAGCCGTCCGGCGGGTCAATCGCGGTTCGGCGTCAAGCAGCGATATCGGTGGCGGGATCGGCAAGGATGCGGCGGTTGGCGATGCCGAAAGGCACGTGGACCATGGGGATGGTGCCGCCCGGCGCGGCCTTCAGGTGGGTGAGCTGGTCGTCGAAGAAGATGTGGGGCCTGAATACCGACAGGACGCGCGCCTTCTCCATGCCGCCGAGGAAGAAGGTCTCGTCGGCCGAGACGCCCCAGCTCTTCAGCGTGGTCACCACGCGCTCGTGCGAGGGCGCGTTGCGGGCCGTGATGATGGCGATGCGCACGATCTTGCGGTAGCCGGGATCGCGGCGCTGGGCGCGGTCTTCCAGGCGCTGCATCATTGCCAGCTTCCGGAACAGGTCCGCCAGCGGCCCCGGCTGGTGCGGGCGCGCCACGTGCAGCCGCTCGTGGGCATGGAATTCGTCGAGGTCGTTGTTGCGCTTGAAGACGGTCTCGGATTCGTCGTCGGCCAGCACGCCGTCGAAGTCGAAGGCCACGCGCAGCTCCAGGTCGTCCTCGTCGTCGGCAATCCTGGAGGGCAGCACCAGGCCGGCCGGGTAATCCACGGCGATGGCGCTTTTGACGTCTTCCTCGTTCGCGCTCAGGAACAGCGAGGCATTGAAGGCCGGCAGGTAGGCGTAGGGCGACTTGCCGTTCATGAAGGCGGCGCGCGAGATGTCCAGGCCGTAGTGGGCAATGGAGCGCATCACGCGCAGCCCGGTCTCGGGCGAATTACGCGAGAACAGCACCACTTCCACCGGCGACTGGCGCGGCAAGCACTTGTTGATGTTCAGGAAGCGCCGGATGAAAGGGAAGGCCACGCCCTTGCCGAGGATGACGTCGAGGTGGCGTTCCTGGTAGCCGCGGTAGGCGTCCGGGCCTTCCTCCAGGTAGACCTGGTGCGACTCCGACAGGTCGAACAGCGCGCTGGAGGCGACGCCGATCACGAGTTTCTGCTCGATCTGAAATGCCATCAGTCTTCCTTTTCCTGGAGGGCGTCGAATACCTGGCGTTCGCGCGGCGCCAGCGCGCCGGCGGCGCGCACGAAGCCCGGCTGGGCGGCGTCGGCCAGCAGGCGCAGCTTGGCGAGGCGGTCGCCTGCCGCCAATGCGCAGGCGAGGGGCGCGGCGGCGCCGGATCCCGCGATGGCCGCGGCCACGGAGGGCGGCAAGTCCCATTCGGCCGCGATGCGCGACGACAGCAGGCGCGACGCAGCCACCAGCGCCGCCGCGAAGGCATCGTCGTCGGGCAGCACGCCGGGCAATGCATGGTCGGCCACGCGCAGGGCCACCACCAGCCCGACGTTGTGCATCAGCCCTGCCAGATAGGCCTCGAAAGGATCGGCGCCATGCAAGGGGGCGAGCAGCGAGGCGGCCATGGCGCTTTTCTCGGACTGGCTCCACAGGGGCGGGGCGAGATGGCGCGCGAGCTGGCCGGGCTGCATGCTGATGACCGGGCGGAAGGCCACGCGCGCGAGCAGCATGCGCAAGCCGTTCTGGCCGAGCAGCAGCAGCGCGCCCTCGATGTTGCGCACTGGCGTGGCGGGGCGGTAATAAGGGCTGTTGACTTCACGGATCACTTCGGCGACCAGCACCGCGTCCTGGGACAGCTGGCGCGCCAGGTCGGCGGCGGAACTGGCTTCGTCGCGCAGGCCGCGCAGCAGTTGCGGAATCACGGCGGGCACGCGCGGCACCAGCCCGGCCGCCGCCTGCGGCTGCGCCGCCAGGCGCGCCAGCTCGTCGAGGAGCAGCGCGCCGCCCGGGACGGCGGCGGAGCAGGGGCCCGCCAGCCAGCGGTAGAAAGCCAGGTCCAGGTCCGGTGCGGCATCTTCGCCGCGTGGCGGGTTCGCAACGTCAACCGGCCCGGTGCATTGCGCGGAAGGGACTGGCGGCGCGGAGGCGTCGCCGCGCGCGCTCCCGAACAGGCGGGCAAGCCAGTTCTTCATCGGCGGGCGGAGGTCGGATGGGTCGAGGCCATGAAGGCCATTCTACCCGAGCGTTGGCGTTTTATTTGCGCAAATGGACA
>CAMPHU010000283.1 GCA_946886065.1 uncultured Massilia sp.
AGCGCAGCGGCTCCATCGAGAACACGGCGTCGATGTGGTACTTGTTCTTCTCGCCGCGCGCGAAGCCGTACTGCGCGCGCAGGATCTTGCGCACTTTCTTGAGCAGCGGCTCCTGCTCGGTGCGCGCCAGGTCGCGGATCTCGACCTTGGTCGGATCCAGCTGCCCGCCGGCGCCGCCGATGACCACCAGCGGCATCCTGTTGGCGCTGCACCAGGCGATCAGGGCCGCCTTCGGCTTGACGCTGTCGATGGCGTCGACCACGTAGTCAAAACCCTTGCCCGCGACCATGCTCTCGATATTGTCCGGGTCGATGAAATCCTCGACCAGGGTCACCTTGCAAAACGGATTGATCTCGGCGATGCGGCGCTGGAGGGCCTCGATCTTGGGCAAGCCCACGGTCGAGCTCAGCGCCTGGATCTGGCGGTTGATGTTCGATTCGGCCACGTTGTCGAGGTCGATCAGGGTCAGGTGGCCGACCGCGCTGCGCGCCAGCGCCTCGACGATCCAGGAGCCGACGCCGCCCACGCCGATCACGCAAACGTGCGCCGCGCGGAAACGTTCCAGTGCACGCTCGCCATACAGGCGAGCTATGCCTCCGAAGCGGCGCGCAAAGTCGACTTCCTCTTCCAGTGCTGCCGCGAACTCATGGGTATTGATCGTGTTCATTCTTCCATTTTAACGGACGGAACTTTCGCAACTGCACTAAAATATTTCTCAGTCAATTAAATTCTTTTCGCGTGTCAACAAAAAGCCATATGACCACCCTCCTGCACGACAGCGCTCCCGATTTCGACCAGCCGATCGCGGTCCTCAAGCATTGCCATGGCCGCATCCGCAAGCAGCTGGCGACCCTGGACAAGCTGCTGGTCCACCTGCCGGAATACGGCGCCGACGAGCAGGCGCGCCAGGCCGCCGGCGCTGTGCTGAAGTATTTCGACAAGGCCGCCCACCTGCACCACGAGGACGAAGAGCAGGACCTGATCCCGATGCTGCGCGCCGTGGCCCAGGGCGAGGATGCCGCCACCCTGCAGGCGCTGGCGCCGGTGATCCTGCAGGACCACAAGGACATGGACGCGCTGTGGCAGGACCTGCACGAACAGCTCAGCCTGGTCGCCGAAGGCAGCGCCGCGAGCCTGTCGGCCGGCGCCGTGCAGCGCTTCGTGCAGCGCTACAGCGCGCACATGGAACGCGAGGAAAGCGTGATCGCGCCGATGGCGATGCGCCTGTTCTCGCCGGAGCAGATGACGCGCCTGGGTGCCGCCATGCAGCGCCGCCGCGGCCTGGGCGGCGAAGCGCAGGCCGCGGCGGCGCCCCTGGTGGGCCAGGCGGTGGCCGACCTGCGCAAGGATTACGGCCAGGCAAGCCTGACGGAAGAAGACGTGCTGGACGACCCGATGCTGCAATTCACGCGGTGGTTCGAGCAGGCGCTCAAGGCCGAGGTCAACGAGCCGAATGCGATGTCGGTGGCGACCGTATCAAGCGAAGGCCGCCCGAGTTCGCGTATCGTGCTGGTGAAGCAGTTCGACGCGCGGGGCTTCACCTGGTACACCAACTACGACAGCAAAAAAGCCCAGGATTTGCGCGATAATAAATTTGCAGCATTGTTGTTCTTTTGGAGTGAACTGGAACGCCAGGTGCGCATCGAAGGACGAGTGGAGCGCACCTCGGACGACGAGAGCGACCGGTATTTCCGCAGCCGCCCCCTCAAGAGCCGGCTGTCGGCCATCGCTTCGCACCAAAGCGCCCCGATCGCCAGCCGCGCCGCGCTCGAGGAGAACTACGAAACGGTGGCTCGGCAGGCAGGCGAGGATCCGCCGCGCCCCGCGAACTGGGGCGGTTTCAGGCTGGTTCCCGAACGCATCGAATTCTGGCAAGGCCGGCGCTCGCGCTTCCATGACCGCATCGTGTACGAGCGGCAGGCGGACGGCAGCTGGACGCGCCAGCGTTTGCAACCGTAGGCCGGCAGCAGTCGGGGCCGGCCGCCACTTCGGAGGTGACCGTGTTCGATCAGATCAAGCTCTCGGCCTGGAGCGCAGGCCTGCGCAACAAGCTTTCCCTTCCGCTGCGCGTGGAACTGTGGAACGGCGAGCACATCGAGCTGTCCTCCGAAGTCCCGCGCGTCACCATCCGCGTGCCGGATAAATCGGCGCTGCGCTACCTCACCTCCCCTTCCCTGTACAACCTCGGACGCGCCTACGTGGAAGGCGCGATCGAGGTCAAGGGCCGGGCGGCCGACATCATCGACGTCGGCAATGCCCTGGCCGCCTCCGGCGCCCTCCCCGACAAGCCGCGCAGCCGCCTGGGCGGGTTCAAGATCGGCTCCCAGCACACCCGTGAGAAAGACGCCGAGGCGATCCGCTACCACTACGACGTCTCCAACGAGTTCTACGCGGCCTGGCTCGACCCGAACATGGTGTATTCCTGCGCCTATTTCGAAACCGGCGAGGAAGACCTGGCCACGGCGCAGGAAAAGAAGATCGACCACATCCTGCGCAAGCTCGGCGTGCAGCCTGGCCAGACCCTGCTCGACATCGGCTGCGGCTGGGGCGCGCTGGTGCTGCGCGCGGCCGGGCAGTTCGGCGCGCGCTGCGTGGGGATCACCCTGTCCGAGAACCAGGCGCGCCTGGCGCGCGAGCGCGTCCGCCAGGCCGGGCTGCAGGACCGCATCGAGATCCGTCTGCAGGACTACCGCGACGTCGACGGCCATTTCGACCGCATCACCAGCGTCGGCATGTTCGAGCACGTGGGGGTGCAGCACCTGCAGGACTATTTTGCGCGCGTGTGCCGGCTGCTGGCGCCGGGCGGCGTGGTCATGAACCACGGCATCACCACCACCAACGTCGACAACGGCGCCACGCCGTACGGCGGCGGCCAGTTCATCGACGAATACGTGTTCCCCCACGGCGAGCTGGCCCACCTGTCGACGGTGATCCGCGCCATGCAGGAAGGCGGGCTGGAAGTGCGCGACGTGGAAAACCTGCGCCGCCACTACGCGCGCACCTGCGCGGCCTGGACCGAGAATTTCGAGGGGAATGCGGAGCAGATCCGCAAGCTGACCGATGCGAAGCGCTTCCGCATCTGGCACATCTACCTGGCCGGCTGCGCCTACGCCTTCGCGCATGACCGCATCAGCCTGTACCAGATCGTGTGCGGCAAGGCGGGTGGAAAGCCGGGGGATATACCCTGGTCGCGGCGCTACATGTACGTGTAGCGCCGCAATAGGGCTGACATCGACGTCGTGCCGATATGTTCGCTGCCACCCTATACCAACTCAAGCCTTCAAGCGCTCCGCAAACGTCTTGCGGAACTTCTGCACCTTGGGCGCCACGACGAACGCGCAATATCCCTGCAGCGGATGCTGCGCAAAATAATTCTGGTGATATTCCTCGGCCTTGTACCAGGTTTCCTGCGGCACGATCTGGGTCACGATAGGCGCGTCCCACACCGCCGCCATCTCGGCCATCACCTTGCGCGCGGTGGTTTCCTGTTCGGGCGAGGTGAAGAAGATCGCCGACCGGTACTGCGTGCCGACGTCGTTGCCCTGCCGGTCCGGCGTGGTCGGATCGTGGATCGTGAAGAAAATCTCCAGGATGTCGCGATAGGAAATCACCGACGGGTCGAATTCCAGGCGCACGACTTCGGCATGGCCGGTCTGCCCGGTACATACCTGCTCATAGGTCGGATTCAGCACCTGCCCGCCCATGTAGCCCGATTCCACGCGCGTCACGCCGCGCACTTCGAGGTAAACCGCTTCCAGGCACCAGAAGCATCCGCCGCCCAGGATGGCGACCTCGGTTCCCGTTTGCTCATTCATAGCTCACCTTTTTGCGCTGACATTATCGACAGCTCTTAATGTAACGCAAAGCAGCTGACCCTGCAGAGTGCCCGTCGCGCGCGCGACGCAGGGAATGCCGACCTTACTCCGGAACCATGACCTGAGGCATTTTGTTGTCCCGAAACGGGGTTGCGCGGCAAGAGATGCCCCGGCAATGGCATAATGGCGCCAACATCCAAGGCACCAATGAATACACGCTCCCCCCGCGCGGCCACGCGCGGCTTCGATTCGACGCATTTCCGTCACGCACTGTCGCAGTTCGCCACCGGTGTCACCGTCATTACGACGCGCCTGGAGGACGGCAGTTTCCGTGGCCTGACCGCCAGCTCCTTCAATTCGGTCTCGCTGGAGCCGCCGCTCGTCCTGTGGAGCCTGGGCGCGGGCGCCAACAGCCTGCCCATCTTCAGCGGCAATTCCCACTACGTCATCAACATCCTCTCGGCCGGCCAGGAAGAGCTGGCGATGCGCTTCTCGCGCCGCCGCGACAATCCCTTCGAAGACGTCGAGTACGAGCTGTCGCGCACCGGCCAGCCCATCCTGAAAGGCGTGTCGGCCTGGTTCGAATGCCACAACCGCAGCCGCTATCCCGAAGGCGACCACGTCATCTTCGTGGGCGAGGTCGAGGAATGCCAGGTCCATCCCCAGCCCTCGCTGATCTTTCACGGCGGCAAATTCGGCGTCACCCCGCACCGCTGAACCGCTACCCGGCCGGGGTTGCTAGCCGGACAAATCTAAAAAATACTGTCGCACTTTGAAAAGATGCGAACGCGCCGCCTTCCCTATAATGGTCAGGTTAGGCGTGACTCGTCCCGCATTCGACCAAGAACCCAGAGACAGGATGTTGCAATGAACCATTCCGATTCGCCCAAAAAAGCCAAACCCCAGTTCCACTGGGACGATCCCCTGCTCCTGAACAGCCAGCTGACCGACGACGAGCGCATGGTGCGCGACGCCGCGGCCGCCTACTGCCAGGACAAGCTGAAGCCGCGCATCCTGGAAGCCTTCCGCCACGAGCAGATGGACACCTCGATCTTCCGCGAAATGGGCGAACTCGGCCTGCTCGGCCCGACGATTCCGGAACAGTACGGCGGTCCGGGCCTGAACTACGTCGCCTACGGCCTGATCGCGCGCGAAGTCGAGCGCGTCGACTCGGGCTACCGTTCGATGATGAGCGTGCAGTCCTCGCTGGTGATGGTCCCGATCTACGAGTTCGGCAACGAGGAAACCAGGCAGAAATACCTGCCCAGGCTGGCCACCGGCGAATGGATCGGCTGCTTCGGCCTGACCGAGCCGAACCACGGTTCCGACCCGGCCTCGATGGTCACCCGCGCCCGCAAGGTCGAGGGCGGCTACTCGCTGACCGGCTCCAAGATGTGGATCACCAACTCGCCGGTCGCCGACGTGTTCGTGGTCTGGGCCAAGGACGACGAAGGCGCGATCCGCGGCTTCGTGCTGGAAAAGGGCTGGAAAGGCCTGTCGGCCCCGGCCATCCACGGCAAGTTCGGCCTGCGCGCCTCGATCACCGGCGAAATCGTCATGGACGAAGTGTTCTGCCCGGAAGAGAACGCCTTCCCGGAAGTGCGCGGCCTGAAGGGTCCGTTCACCTGCCTGAACTCGGCCCGCTACGGCATCGCCTGGGGCGCGTTGGGCGCGGCCGAAGACTGCTGGCACACCGCGCGCCAGTACACCATGGACCGCCAGCAGTTCGGCAAGCCGCTCGCCGCCAACCAGCTGGTGCAGAAGAAGCTGGCCGACATGCAGACCGAGATC
>CAMPHU010000284.1 GCA_946886065.1 uncultured Massilia sp.
GCCAACGAGGTGATCATCTGCCTGAGCTGCGAGAGCCGGGAAGAATTGGACAGCCTGATCGCCAGGGCCGTCGCCGCGGGCGGGCGCACTCCGCATCCGCCGGAGGATCACGGCTTCATGGTTGACCAGGGCTTCGAAGACCTCGATGGCCATTTGTGGAACCTGGTGTGGATGGCGCCGCAGGACTGAATCAGCCGGCCGGCCGCCTCGCGCGCCTAGGCTGCGGCGCGCAGGAAAGGGCCGGCCTTCTTCTCAAGCAGTGTGACGAGCTCGGGCTGCATGAACGCGTAATTGTCCGGAATATCGAGGCAAACGATGCGTTTGCCGCCGAGGTACTTGCCGAACCGCGATGACAGCCGGCTTCGATGAGACTTCTCCATCACGAAAATGATGTTCGCCCAGGCGATCTGGTCGGAAGACAGCGGTACGGCCGCGTCGCTGGCCAGGCCCGCGGAATCGGTCTCCACGTCCTGCCAGCTTGCGAACACTTGTTCGGCGGTGGGGCTGCGCAAGCGGTTCCGGCTGCAGATGAACAGTGCGCGCTTCATTCGCAGGCGTCAGCGCTTTTCCTTGCTCATCGCCTGCAGGAGCTTGAACGCCTCGCGCTCGATCCAGGGTTCCGCATCCGCCAGTTCCTTGCTCGCTTTCACATACGCGGCGCGCTTGCGCTCCTTCTTTTCCTCCGGCGGGACGACCGGTTTCGCACCCGGGAACATGATCTGCGAAGCGCTGTTGTACTTCCTGTGGATGACCTGCTTGCCGTAGGGGGTCTGGTAGAAGCGGGTCATTTCAGTTGCCGTATCGGCAGAAATGATGCGCGCCATCGGAGCGGCCAGGCGCTGGTAGATTTCCGCGGGCGGCGTCTTCTCGAACTTGGCGGACAGCGCCTGCCGCTGCGCTTCGCTCGGGTAGCGGGTGCGTGCGACCACGCCGCGCATCAGTTTCTCGACCTGCATTGCGCCGAGCAGATCCTGTACGGCCTTGACGTGGGCGGCGTTCGGCGCCGCAGACTGGGAGGGGGAAGCCGGGACGGCGGCGAATGCGGGAGCGGCGACTGCCAGCGACAGGCCCAGCATGGCCTGGACTACAAACTTCATACGTGCCCTTTCGGATGAGGAAATAAAGCCCCGCCCCATGCGCGGGCAGGACGTGCCGACGGCCATTGGCTGCAGTCGTCGAGTTTGCAGAATGATGCCATTTTCTTGTCAAAAAATATGCGTGGATTATCACTGGCCCGCGTGCCGCTCCGGGCCGTGGATTCGATGCGTACCGCCGAAAAAAAAACCGCCAGGCTCACGCACTGGCGGTTTTTGCGGCTAAGGCCGGATCGGCTTACTGCGCAGCAGCTTCCACCGGATCGGCTGCCTTCATCGACAGCTTCAGGCGGCCGCGCTCGTCGGTCTCGAGGACCTTCACGCGCACTTGCTGGCCTTCCTTCAGGTAGTCGGCCACGGCGTTGACGCGCTCGTTGGCGATCTGCGAGATGTGCAGCAGGCCGTCCTTGCCCGGCATGACCTGGACGATCGCGCCGAAGTCCAGCAGCTTGAGCACGGTGCCGTCGTAGGTCTTGCCCACTTCGACCGATGCGGTCAGCTCTTCGATGCGGCGCTTGGCTTCCTGGCCGGCGGCGGCGTCGACCGAGGCGATGGTCACGATGCCTTCGTCGGTGATGTCGATCTGGGTGCCGGTTTCTTCGGTCAGCGCGCGGATGACGGCGCCGCCCTTGCCGATCACGTCACGGATCTTTTCCGGGTTGATGCGGATGGTGATCAGGCGCGGTGCGAAGTCCGACAGCTCGGTCTTCACGGTCGGCATGGCCTTCTGCATCTCGGCCAGGATGTGCTGGCGGGCTTCCTTGGCCTGGGCCAGCGCCACCTGCATGATTTCCTTGGTGATGCCCTGGATCTTGATGTCCATCTGCAGCGCGGTGATGCCTGCCGGCGTACCCGCAACCTTGAAGTCCATGTCGCCCAGGTGGTCTTCGTCACCCAGGATGTCGGTCAGGACCGCGAACTTGCCGCCTTCCTTGATCAGGCCCATGGCGATGCCGGCGACGTGCGCCTTCATCGGCACGCCGGCGTCCATCAGCGCCAGGCAGCCGCCGCACACCGATGCCATCGACGAGGAACCGTTCGACTCGGTGATTTCCGAGACCAGGCGCACCGAGTAGCTGAATTCGTCCGCCGACGGCAGCGCGGCGACCAGCGCGCGCTTGGCCAGGCGGCCGTGGCCGACTTCGCGGCGCTTCGGGGTGCCCACGCGGCCGGTTTCGCCGGTGGCGAACGGAGGCATGTTGTAGTGCAGCATGAAGTCGTCGGTGTACTCGCCCATCAGCGCGTCGATCTTCTGGCTGTCGCGCGCGGTGCCGAGGGTGGCCACGACCAGCGCCTGGGTTTCACCACGGGTGAACAGGGCCGAACCGTGGGTACGCGGCAGGACGCTGGTGCGGATCGCGATCGGACGCACGGTGCGGGTGTCGCGGCCGTCGATACGCGGTTCGCCTTCCAGGATCTGCGAACGCACGACCTTGGCTTCCATGTCGAACAGGATGTTGCCGACTTCGGCCGCATCGGCGTCGACGCCTTGGGCAGCCAGTTCGGCCATCACTTCGCTCGACAGCGACTTCAGCTTCTGCTGGCGCGCCGATTTTTCGCGGGTCTGGTATGCGTCGCGGACTTTTGCGCCGGCCAGCTCGCCCACGCGGGCGATCAGTGCTTCGTTCTTCGGCGCCGGCGCCCATTCGACTTCCGGCTTGCCGCCATCGGCGACCAGGTCGTGGATCGCATCGATCACGGCCTTCATCTGGTCGTGGCCGAAGACGACCGCGCCGAGCATGATTTCTTCCGACAGCTGCTGGGCTTCCGATTCCACCATCAGGACGGCGGTTTCGGTACCGGCCACGACCAGGTCCATCTGCGAGGTCTTGAGCTGGGTGGTGGTCGGGTTCAGGATGTACTGGCCGTTCGCGTAGCCGACGCGCGCCGCGCCGATCGGGCCGTTGAACGGGATGCCGGCGATGCACAGGGCAGCCGAAGCGCCGATCATCGACGGGATGTCCGGGTCGATCTCAGGATTGACCGACAGGACGTGGATGATGACCTGGACTTCGTTCAGGTAGCCTTCCGGGAACAGCGGACGGATCGGACGGTCGATCAGGCGCGAAGTCAGGGTTTCTTTTTCCGAAGGACGGCCTTCGCGTTTGAAGAAGCCGCCCGGGATCTTACCGGCTGCGTACGTTTTTTCCATGTAGTCGACGGTCAGCGGGAAGAAGTCCTGGCCCGGCTTGGCGTCCTTCCTGGCGACTACGGTTGCCAGCACGACGGTATCTTCGACCGACACGACGACGGCGCCGGATGCCTGGCGCGCGATCTCACCCGTCTCCATGGTGACCGTGTGTTGACCGTACTGGAAGGTTTTCGTAACTTTATTAAACATGGGTAATCCCTTTCTATTTGCCGACAGATTTTCAGGGGCTGTCGTTCACCTCACCACGGGCCGCCTCGGCGGCCTTTACTGCATACAACAAAGACGGCAAAAACAAAAAATGCCCGCGACAGTGACACTGGCGCAGGCATTTCGTGACTAAACCGTCTGGCGCAACGATTACTTACGCAGGCCGAGCTTGGCGATCAGATCGCGGTAACGGTTAGCGTCCTTACGCTTCAGGTAAGCCAGCAGGCTCTTACGACGGTTAACCATCATGATCAGGCCACGACGGGAGTGGTGATCCTTCTGGTGTGCCTTGAAGTGGCCGTTCAGCTCGTTGATACGTGCGGTCAGCAGTGCGACCTGGACTTCCGGCGAACCGGTGTCGTTCTGGCCACGTGCGTTGTCCGCGATGATCGCGGCTTTGTTGATGTTTTCTACGGTCATGATGTTACCTTTCACATGCGGTACAAGAGTCGGAACCCAGCGTACCGTGATTATCAAAAAACCCGTCCAAAACGGACAGACCCGCCAGTATAGGTGAAAACGCTTCGTGGAGCCAGTGTTTGCTGTCTCCGGATCGGGCATGATGGGGTTTTCGGGCGGAGTGCGGGTGAACCCATGATAAACGTGATCAAAATTGCAATTGCGGGCGCTGTGCTGGCGCTGGCCGGCTGCGCGGGGATGTGGAAGCAGGCGCCGGTGCCGGGTGAAACGCTCGAGGCCGTGCAGGCCAAGCTGGGGCCGCCGACGGGGGTGTACCCCAGCGCGGACGGGCAGGTGCTGGAGTATGCGACCGGGCCCTATGGGCAATTCACCTATATGGCGCGCATGGGGCCGGATGGCCGGATGCTGAGCTGGGAGCAGGTGCTGACCGGGGAGAAGTTCGCGTCCATCAAGGTCGATCGCGCGACCAAGGAGGACGTGCTGCGCACGGTGGGCCGGCCGGCGGAGCGGTCGCGGGTGGCGCTGCACAATTACGAGGTGTGGTCGTACCGGTACAAGGAAGCGGGGGTGTGGAACTCGCTCATGCATGTGCACTTCGATGAGCAAGGGGTGGTGAGGATGATGATGAATGGGCCGGATCCGATGTTTGAAAAGGATAGCAAGTTCGGGTTTTGAATGGGTTCGTGGCGGCGGTGCGACACTTGGATCCCCGCCTTCGCGGGGATGACGTTGACTGAGGGTGCTAGCGAACCGCTTGACCAAATCCGGCCACGTCCATAAGCACGTCATCCCCGCGCAGGCGGGGACCCAAGTGTGCATGAGCAGCGTGATCGCATCCTCACACCCCCTGCGGATTCACCCTCTCGATCTTCGAATGCAGCTTGTTGAGCCCCGATAGATACGCCTTGGCCGACGCCACGATAATGTCCGGATCCGCCCCCACCCCATTCACGATGCGCCCCGCGTGCGCCAGCCGGATGGTGACCTCGCCCTGCGAAGCCGGCCCATTGCTGATCGCATTAATCGAAAACAGCACCTGCTCGGCCCCGCTCCCCACCACACTCTCGATGGCCTTGATGGTCGCATCCACCGGCCCATCCCCGGAACCCTCGGCAGCCACCTCCTTCCCTTCCACAGAGAACACGATGCGCGCATGCGGCAGCTCGCCCGTCTCCGAACGCTGCGACAGCGACACGAAGCGGTAGATCTCCCCGCCCTGGGCCCGGTCCTCGTCCGACACCAGCGCCATGATGTCCTCGTCGAAGATATCCGCCTTGCGGTCCGCCAGTTCCTTGAAGCGCGCAAACGCCGCGTTGACCTCGGCCTCCGAGTCCAGCGCGATCCCCAGCTCCTGCAGGCGCGCCTTGAAGGCGTTGCGTCCCGACAGCTTGCCCAGCACGATCTTGTTGGCGGTCCAGCCCACATCTTCGGCGCGCATGATCTCGTAGGTCTCGCGCGCCTTGAGGATGCCGTCCTGGTGGATACCCGAAGCATGCGCAAAGGCGTTCGCCCCCACCACCGCTTTGTTCGGCTGCACCGCGAAGCCGGTAATCTGCGACACCATCTTCGAGGCCGGCACGATCTGGGTCGTGTCCACGCCCACCGCCAGGTGGTAGTAGTCGTGCCGCGTGCGCAGCGCCATCACCACTTCCTCCAGCGAGGTGTTTCCTGCCCGCTCGCCCAGCCCGTTGATCGTGCATTCGATCTGGCGCGCG
>CAMPHU010000285.1 GCA_946886065.1 uncultured Massilia sp.
GAAATCGTCGAAGGCGTGATCGTCGAAGAGAACTCGGTGATCTCGATGGGCGTGTACATCGGCCAGTCGACCAAGATCTACAACCGTGAAACCGGTGAAGTCAGCTACGGCCGCGTGCCCTCGGGTTCGGTCGTGGTGTCGGGCAGCCTGCCGTCCGCCGATGGCAAGTACAGCCTGTACTGCGCCGTGATCGTCAAGCGCGTCGACGCGCAGACCCGCGCCAAGACCGGCATCAACGAGCTGCTGCGCGGCGACTGATTCCGCGCCTTGCCCGCGCCGGCTGGACGCCCTGGGCGTTCGGCCGGCGCTGCGACACCCACAACAACACGGAGACGATGCCATGGCCATGGAACGCCTGTTCCAGTTGATGAAGGAGAAGAACGCGTCCGACATGTTCTTCGCGGTGAATTCGCCGGTCCACATCAAGATCAACGGAAACCTCATCCCGATCAACCAGCATCGTCTCGAACCCGAGAACATCCACTCCCTCCTGTCCGAGATCGCCTCTCCCGAGCAGATGGCCGAACTCGAACGCGAGAACGAATTGAACATGGGTGTATCGGTACCCAACCTGGGACGCTTCCGCCTGTCGGCCTTCCGCCAGCGCGGCTCGATCTCGGCCGTCTTCCGCTTCGTGCCGGCGCATATCCCGCCGCTGGGCGAGCTGGGCCTGCCGTCCGTGCTGTCCGAACTGATCATGGAAAAGCGCGGCCTGCTGCTGGTGGTGGGCGCCACCGGTTCCGGCAAGTCGACCACGATCGCCTCCATGCTCGATCACCGCAACGAACAGCGCACCGGCCACATCCTCACGCTCGAAGACCCGATCGAATACCTGTTCAAGAACAAGAAATCGATCGTCAACCAGCGCGAGATCGGCAGCGACGCCACCAGTTTTTATACGGCGCTGAGGAACTCGATGCGCCAGGCGCCGGACTGCATCCTGATCGGCGAGATCCGCGACCGCGAGACCATGGCGGCCGCACTTGCTTATGCTCAATCTGGCCACCTGGTGCTGGCCACCCTGCACGCCAACAACAGCTACAACGCGCTGAACCGCATCATCAGCTTCTACCCGATCGAGAACCGCCCCGCCCTGTTGCAGGACCTGGCGTCTAGCGTCAAGGCGATCGTCTCGCAGCGCCTGGTCAAGTCGGCTGCCGGCGGCCAGCGCCAGGCGGCGGTCGAGGTCATGCTCAACACCCGCTACATCGGCGACCTGATCGAGAAAGGCGAGATCAGCCAGATCAAGGAAGCGATGGACAAGAGCCTGTCGCCGGGCTCGCAATCCTTCGAGACCGCCCTGTTCCGCCTGGTGCGCGAAGGGCTGGTGACGCAGGACGAGGCGCTGGCGAATGCGGATTCGGCGACCAACCTGCTGTGGCTGCTCAACAATGGGCCGGAGAGCCAGACGCAGCAGGAAGAGCAGAACAAGCCTGCGGAGCCGCAGGGGGCCTCGTTCACCGAGTTCACGCTCAATTCCTGAACTGCAGAGCCGGCGGCTATCAGGTCTGTCTTCTGTTGAGGACATGCAGCACCTATTTTGACCGTCAGCAACTGCAACCGGATTAAGCTCGACAACAATTGCGACTCACCGTCATCAACGGAGGGTCGTCATGGGCGTCAGCAATCGATTTCCGCCTCCGCCTCAGGATTCTCGAGGCTTCTTCATGCTCCCACAATCGCCTGCAGAGTCCGGCTATTATGTTTATGGCAATCTGTTCGGGAGGCTCGCCCGTGGCGCATACCAGTACGCTCATCCAATCATGATGACCGCCATTCTGCGAGTTGCATCGCAATGGCAGGCACGCGACAAACGGCGATTCGGCATCGGTGACATCAGTCTGGCAAATGGCGTCCGAACGCCAGATCATGACTCGCACCGAAGCGGGCTTGAAGTCGATATTCGACCCGTGCGCAAAGACGGCCTTGAATGCCCGGTCCGGTGGTGGGAATCGCAGTACGACAAGGAAGCTACTGCACAGCTGATCGACCTGTTCCGGACGTTCGCGCCTGTCGTCACCGTGTTATTCAACGACCCCGGCATCGTGTTTGCAAAGCGGGCCGTTCGTCACGACGACCATTTCCATTTGAAGCTGCGAGGGTGACTCATGCGGAAAATACATTCTGCTACCTGGCTATCGACAGGCCTGATCGGTGCGAGCTTGCTTTCACTGGCGCTCGCCGCTGAGCCGATCAATGGGTGGAAATCGATTCGGGGAGCAATCTATCTCATTCACGGAGGCTCGCTGGCGGATCGACAGGCTGCCACAGTGAGCGACCGCAAGCTGTCTATTCTGGTCGACGGCCCCCCGGCAAAGGAAATATTCGACGCCATTGGCCCCGACTTGCCGGATGCTTGCTCAGGTGAGAGCGGGGACCGGGCCCGAGACAAAAAGGGGGTTTACTGTTCGTATAGTGTCCAGGACAGAGCTAGCAAAGAGGGGCCTTATCGCTGTTGGATCGGTATCGATTTGAGGACAGGCGATAGTGTTGGCACAGTCGGCTGCTAGTTCTGCGCGAGCTGCACCTCAGGGTGCGATGTTCACCGGATTTGCCGTTTTACTGTTCGAATTGGGCCACGGGCTGAGCGCCCTAACTGCACCCCGTCTCCGTACCGCCCCCTGAAAGCATCCCTGTGTACAATCTCCCAAGGCGGAGCTTGTGCTATCCTCCCGCGTTTCCAAAATTCAAACAGCCCGCGCGCTCGCGCGGACGCAAGGATTTACGCCATGACTACGACCCTCTACGGTATTCCCAACTGCGACACCGTCAAGAAAGCCCGCACCTGGCTGGCCGACAACGGCCACGACTTCACTTTCCACGACTTCAAGAAACAAGGCTTGAGCCGCGAACTGGTGGACGGCTGGCTGGAACAGCTGGGTTGGGAAACCCTGGTCAACCGCAAAGGCATGACCTGGCGTAAGCTCAGCGACGAGCGCAAGGCCCAGATCGTCGACAAGGCCAGCGCCGCCGAGCTGATGCTGGAGAACCCGTCCGTGATCAAGCGCCCGGTCCTGGAAGGCGCCGGCCCCTTGAGCGTCGGCTTCTCCGCCGACCAGTACCGCGCCATCTTCGGGAACGCCTGATGAAACCCTCGCGCACCCTGCTCCTGACCGAAGAGCTGATCGCCCTCGATTCGATCACCCCACACGACAAGGGCTGCCAGCAGCGCCTGATCGAGCTGCTGGCGCCGCTGGGCTTCCGCTGCGAAACCATCGAGTCCAACGGCGTGACCAACCTGTGGGCGCGCAAGGGCACGGTCTCCCCCGTCTTCGTGTTCGCCGGCCACACCGACGTGGTGCCGGCCGGTCCGCTCGACCAGTGGCATTCGCAACCCTTCGCTCCGACCCGCCGCGACGGCAAGCTCTACGGCCGCGGCGCCTCGGACATGAAGTCCTCGATCGCCGCCATGGTCGTTGCTTGTGAAGAATTTATTGCCGCACACCCAGACCACCAGGGCTCGATCGCCTTCCTGATCACCAGCGACGAGGAAGGCCCGGCCGTCGACGGCACCGTGGTCGTCTGCGAGCGCCTGGAAGAGCGCGGCGAAACGCTCGACTATTGCCTGGTAGGCGAACCCACTTCCGCCCACGTGCTGGGCGACATGATCAAGAACGGCCGCCGCGGCTCGCTCTCGGGCCACCTGGTCATCAAGGGCGTGCAGGGCCACATCGCCTACCCGCACCTGGCGCGCAATCCGATCCACCAGGCCGCGCCGGCGCTGGCCGAACTGGCTGCCGAAGTCTGGGACGAAGGCAACGAGTACTACGCCCCCACCAGTTGGCAGGTCTCCAACATCCAGGCCGGCACCGGCGCCAACAACGTGATCCCGGGCCACATGAGCCTGGACTTCAACTTCCGCTTCTCCACCGCCAGCACCGCGGACGGCCTGGAAGCGCGCGTGCATGCCATTCTCGACCGCCACGGCCTGGACTACGCCCTGGAGTGGACCCTGTCCGGCCAGCCCTTCCTGACGCCGAAAGGCAGGCTGTCGGACACGCTGTGCGACGCGATCCAGGAAGAACTGGGCGTGCAGACCGAATTGTCGACCACCGGCGGCACCTCGGACGGGCGCTTCATCGCCAGGATTTGCCCCCAGGTGATAGAATTCGGCCCACCGAACGCCAGCATTCACAAGATCGACGAGCACATCGAAATGCGCTACATCGAACCCCTGAAGAACATCTACCGCCGTACGCTGGAACGCCTGCTGGCTGCCTGAGCCCACCAACACGAGAACAAGGCCATGACTACGACCTCCTTCAGCACGCCGCGCGACCTGCTGCGCTATGCCGTCACCCGCTTCAACGGCGCCAAGCTGTTCTTCGGCCACGGCAGCGCCGAGGCCCTCGACGAAGCCGCCTACCTGATCCTGCACACCCTCAAGCTCCCGCTGGACAAGCTCGAGCCCTTCCTCGACGCCAGGCTGCTGCAGGAAGAAGTGCTGCAGGTGCTGGCCGTGATCGAGCGCCGCGTCTCCGAGCGCGTGCCGGCCGCCTACATCACCAAGGAAGCCTGGCTGGGCAGCTACAACTTCTACGTCGACGAGCGGGTGCTGGTGCCGCGCTCCTTCATCGCCGAGCTGATTCCGCAGCAGTTCAGCCCCTGGATCGTCGATCCGGACGGCGTCGAGAACGTGCTGGAACTGTGCACGGGCAGCGGCTGCCTGGCGATCATGATGGCGGACGCCTTCCCGAATGCCGTGGTGGACGCGGTCGACATCTCCAAGGATGCGCTGGCCGTGGCCGAGCACAACATCCGCGAATACAAGCTGGAAGGACGCGTCAACCCGATCGAGTCGGACCTGTACGAGAACGTGCCCTTCAAGAAGTACGACATCATCGTCACCAACCCGCCGTATGTGAATTCGGACTCGATGCGCAAGCTGCCGCCGGAATACCTGCGCGAGCCGCAGATCGCGCTGGCGGGCGGTGAAGACGGCATGGACCTGGTGCGCAAGATCGTGGCCGGCGCGGCCGAGCGCCTGACGCCGGAGGGTTTCCTGATCGTCGAGATCGGCAACGAGCGCGAATACGCCGAAGCCGCCTTCGGCGACCTGGGCCTGACCTGGCTGACCACCAGCACCGGCGACGACGCCGTGTTCCTCCTGACCGCCGAACAGCTGCAGAACGCCCAATAAGCCTGCCTCTTCACGCGCGCCGCCGCGCGGCGCGCGCTCACCGCTTCTTCCATTCCCCGCCATGATCCGATTCCAGAACGTCAGCCTGATGCGCGGCACCAAGCCGCTGCTGGAGGACGCCGACCTGACCCTCAACCCCGGCGACAAGATCGGCCTGATCGGCGCCAACGGCGCCGGCAAATCGAGCCTGTTCGCCATGCTGCGCGGCGAACTGCATCCGGACCAGGGCGCGATCGACTTCCCGTCCAAGTGGCGCATGGCCTACGTGGCCCAGGAGACGCCGGCGCTCGACCGCCCGGCGCTGGAATACGCGATCGACGGCGACGTCAACCTGCGCCGCCTGCAGGCCGAACTGGAAGAACTGGAAGCCCACCCGGACCTCGACGCCCACGGCATGCGCCTGGGCGAGATCCACGGCGCGCTGGC
>CAMPHU010000286.1 GCA_946886065.1 uncultured Massilia sp.
ACGCTGACCGACCAGTTGCGTTCCACTTCCACGTACTGGCGCCCGGCGGCGCGCAGGGCCGGCCACTGCTCCTGCTCTTCCAGCAGGGCGCCGACCTTGGCCGCCAGCGATTCCGGGTCGTCGGCCTTGAACAGCACGCCGGTCTTGCCGTCGGCGATCAGCTCGAGGTGGCCGCCGACATCGGAAGCGGCCAGGATGCGGCCCTGGGCCATGGCTTCGAGCGGCTTGAGCGGAGTGACCAGGTCGGTCAGGCGCATCGACAGGCGCGGGTAGACCAGCACGTCGAGCAGGTCGTAGTACTTCTGCACCTGGTCGTGCGGCACGCGGCCGGTGAACACCACCTTGTCGACGATGCCGAGGTCCTTGGCCAGCTGGCGCAGCTGGGCGTCCTGCGGGCCGCCGCCGACCAGCAGCACGCGCAGGTCCGGCAGGCGGCTGCTCAGGGCCGGCACCGCGCGCAGCAGGATGTCCAGGCCCTCGTAGGCGTAGAAGGAACCGATGAAGCCGATCAGGCGCGAGCCCTGCAGGCCGAGCTTGGCCTTGAGGTCGAGGTCGGCGCTGCCGCCCACCGAGAACTTGTCGATGTCGACCGCGTTCGGAATCACCGTGACCTTCTCGGCCGGGATGCCGCGCGCGACGATGTCCTTGCGCAGGCCTTCGCAGATGGTGGTGACGGCGTCGGCGCGCTTGAGCGCATAGGTCTCCAGGGCGCGCGTGGCGCGGTAGCGCAGGCCGTTCTCGGTGCTGGTGCCGTGGTCGACCGCCGCGTCTTCCCAGAAGGCGCGCACTTCATACACGACCGGGATGCCGAACTTCTTGCCGGCGCGCAGGGCGGCGACCGCGTTCAGGCTGGGCGAGTGGGCGTGCAGCACGTCCGGCTTGATCTGCGGGATGATCTCGGCCAGGCGCCTGGTGAGTCCGTCGATGACTTCCTTCTGGCTCAGCACCGGCAGTTTCGACAGCGCGCTCTTCGATTCCGGGGTACGGAAGAAGTGCAGGCCGTCGACGGTCTCTTCCAGCATGTCGCCGGAATGCTGCTTGGAGCCGGTGACGTGGAAGGTTTCCCAGCCGAGCGCGCGCTGTTCGCGCAGGATCGAGCGGGTACGGAAGGTATAACCGCTGTGCAGAGGGATCGAGTGGTCGAGGATGTGAAGGACGCGCATGATTCTGAGACTCCGTTATTGCTCTTGGTGTTGATTACAGGGCGTGGGCGCCGGCGCCGTTCTTGCGCAGGAAGGCGTCGAACATCAGCACCGACCACAGGGTGACCGCGTGGTCCTTGGTGCCGGCCTGGTGCTCGTCGACGATCTGCTTCAGGTAGCTTGCGTTGAAGATGCCGGTGTCGAGCAGCGCCGGGTTCAGCACCGCGCGCCGCATCGCTTCGCGCAGCGGGCCGCGCAGCCAGGCCGCCAGCGGGATCGAGAAACCCTGCTTCTTGCGGTACAGGATGTCCTGCGACAGCCAGGGCTCGAGCGCTTTCTTGAAGATATGCTTGCCTTCGCCGTTGCGCAGCTTGGAGGTCGAGGGCAGGCCCGACACCCATTCCACGAACTGGTGGTCCAGCAGCGGCACCCGCACTTCCAGCGCGTGGGCCATGCTGGCGCGGTCCACCTTGGTCAGGATGTCGCCCGGCAGGTAGGTCTTCATGTCCAGGTACTGAATCAAGGAAAGCGGATCGTCGGTCGGCGCGTTCTCGGCATAGCCGCGCATCACCTCGACCGCGCGGTAGCCCTGCAGGCGCTGCTGGAAGCCCTGGGAGAACAGCTGCTTGCGCACGCGGTCGTTGTTGACCGAGACGCCGTGGAAGTAGCCTTCGGTGAGGTCGCGCGCCAGCGCTTCGAAGGTGGTCTTGGCGCGGAACATGCGCGGCGCCCAGTCGGCCTTCGGATAGGCCTTGCCCAGCAGGCCGAACACGGGCTTGCGCACGGTCAGCGGCAGCAGCGAGCGTACGCGCTCCTCGCCCATCGCCATGCGGTGGCGGCGGTAGCCGGCGAAGTTCTCGTCGCCGCCGTCGCCCGACAGGGCCACGGTGACGCGCTTCCTGGCCAGCTGGCAGACGCGGTAGGTCGGGATCGCCGAGCTGTCGGCATAGGGTTCGTCGTACAGGGCTGCCAGGGTGTCGAGCAGGCCGTAGTCGTCGGTGCCGACGGTTTCGCACTGGTGGTTGGTCTTGTACTGCTCGGCCACCTGGCGCGCGTAGTCGGATTCGTCGAAGGCCGGGTCGTCGAAGGCGATCGAGCAGGTGTTGACCGCCTCGCTGTTGATACCCGCCATCATGGCGACCACCGCGCTCGAATCGACGCCGCCCGACAGGAAGGCGCCCAGCGGCACATCCGCGATCAGGTGGCTTTCGACCGCTTCGCGCAGGCGGACAATCAGCTCGCCCTCGATGTCGCGGTCGGTCATGCCCACGTGCGGCACGAAGGGCACGTCCCAGTACTGCTTCGAGGCCGGTACTGGCTGGCCCACGCGCAGGGTCAGGGTGTGGCCCGGCAGCAGCTTGCGCGCGCCGGTGAAGATGGTGCGCGGCTCAGGCACGTAGCCGTAGGCGAAATAGTCCTCGACCGCGAGCGGATCGATCTCTCGCAGGAAGCTCGGGAGAGTCAGCAGCGACTTGAGTTCGGAACCGAAGGCGAACGTGCCGTCCGGCAGGGCCGCGTAGTGCATCGGCTTGATGCCGAGGCGGTCGCGCGCCAGGAACAGGGTCTGTTTCGGGCGGTCCCAGATCGCGAACGCGAACATGCCGCGCAGGTGCTTGACACAGTCCTCGCCCCACTGCTCGTAGGCGTGCACGATGGTCTCGCTGTCGGACGGGGTGCGGAAAGCGTGGCCCAGGCCTTGCAGCTCGGCGCGCAGCTCGCGGAAATTGTAGATCTCGCCGTTGAACACCAGGGCGATGGTCTCGTCCTCGTTGAACAGCGGCTGCAGGCCCGCTTCCAGGGCGATGATCGACAGGCGGCGGTGGCCGAAGCCCAGGCCGGGTTCCAGGTGCAGGTCGCCTTCCACCGGGCCGCGGTGGAACTGGCTCTCGTTCATCCGGTGCAGGAGCTCGCGGTCGATGGCGCGCGCGCCACCCTCCAGGTCAAAAATTCCAACTATTCCGCACATGGTGTGATCGCTTTTTCTCGTTTCATCTTGGTTTGGCACAGGCCGTCGTACAGGTCCACATAGGTGGCCAGCATGGCGTGCATGCTGTATTTGCGCTCGACGTGGGCGCGGCCGGCGTCGCCGTGGCGCCGCGCCAGGTCGCGGCTCGTCGCGTAGGCGGCGAAGGCGCGCGCCATCGCGGCCGGGTCGCGCGGGGGGACCAGGGTGCCCGCGACGCCGTCGGCGACCAGGTCGGGAATGCCGCCGACCGCGGTGGCGACCACCGGCAGGCCGGTCGCCATCGCTTCCAGCAGGGTGACCGGGGTTCCCTCGGCGATCGAGGACAGCGCGAACAGCGAGAAGCTGCGCATCGGCGGGGCGACGTCGGCGCGCGCGCCGGCCAGCCACACGCAATCCTGCAGGCCGGCCGCGGCCACGCGTTCGGCCAGCGCTTCGCGCAGCGGGCCGTCGCCGACCAGCACCAGGCGCAGGCGCTCTTGCGGCAGCAGGCGGCGCAGTTCGGCGAAGGCGTCGATCAGGGTGGCCTGGTCCTTGACGTCTTGCAGGCGGCCGACGCTGCCGATCACGAAGGCCTGCGGGTCGTCCTGCCAGGGCTCGGCGCGCGCGTCGTCCGGCAGGGCGGGGCGGAAGCGCTCGGTGTCGACGCCGTTGTCGATCAGGACCAGCTTGCGATCCGGGACGCCGACCACGTCGCCCAGCCAGCGGCGCAAGTCGAGCGAGACCGGCACGATGCGGTCGATGAAGGGCGTGACCAGGCGGCGCAGCAGGTTGTGCTTGCGGTTCAGGCCTTGCGGGTCGCGCGCGTCGCGCCCGTGCTCGGCGTGCACGCGCACCGGCACGCCGGCGGCGAAGCCGGTGGCCGCGTATTCCATGCAGCCGAAGTTATAGGTGTGCAGGATGGCCGGGCGCAGGCGGCGCAGCAGGCGCCACAGCACCAGGTGCATGTCCAGCCCCAGGCCCGGCTGCTTGTGCAGGGCGATCAGTTCCACGCCGGGACGCGTGATGCGCCGGGCGAAATCGGTGTAGTCGGTCAGGCAGACGATCGCGTGCCGGTAGCTGTGCGCCGGCATGCGGTTGATGATATCGACCAGCAAGGTCTCCAGGCCGCCGATGTCGAGGCGGTAGAGCAGGTGCACGACCAGGGGCGGCCGGCGCTGCGAAGAGGCTTGCAGAGCAACTTCGGCCATCGTCACCGTCCCTGGGCCGCCACCAGCGTGGCGTCGAGCGTCTTGAAGTTATCGCCCAGGAAGGCGCGCAAGGCCGCGCGGGCGCTGTCTTCGCTTTCCGTGAACGGGGCGGCGAGCGCGATCATGGCGCCGTCGTCGCCGCGGAAGCGCAGGCGGCTCTCGGCCTGGCGCAGTTTGCCGACCACGTTGCTGGCCGTGTAGTGGCCGTCGATCCACAGCACTTGCCACACCACCAGCTTGCCCGCGGCGCTGTTGAGCACCGTTTCGCGCAGCGCCAGCGGGCGGCCGCCCACCTGCTCGGTGCGGCCGGCGCTCGACAGCGGATGCCAGGGCGACTTTTCGCCGGTCAGGCGGTTGACGGAGCTGATCAGTCCCTTCTGCTTGGTCTGGTTGCGGTAGTACAGGACCTGCAGGCGCACCGGGCGGTCGATGCCCGTGCGCGCGTAGGTGCGCTCCAGGCGCGCATCCGGTTCCATGTATTCGACGCGCCAGTCCGGGAAGCCGGCGGCCACCTGCCAGCCCAGGCCGGGCTCGGCCAGCTTGACCGGGTCCGGGTTGTGGTTGGCGCGGTCGTTCCAGACGGCGAATCCCGGCCACAGCGCGGCCACCAGCACCACGCCCAGCGCGGCCGGCAGGATGCAGCCGGGGAGCGAAGGCACCGAGGCGTGGGCGGCGGCGCGCTGCTCGGCCGGCTGCTCGTCCTCGCGCCAGTAGCTGCCGATCCAGAACATGATGAACATGATCAGGCCGAAGAACAGCCAGCCGTAGATGATGTGGTCGACGCCGGTGGCCAGCTCCATGCCGCTGGAGTGGCCGATCATCACGATCATGTAGGCGCGCAGGCCGTTGGCGACGATCGGCACCACCACCGACAGGCCGATGAAGACGGCGCGGCGCAGCGGCGAGCGGTAGGTCAGGTAGGCGTACAGGCAGCCCAGGGTGATCGAGGAGATCAGGTAGCGGATGCCGCTGCAGGCTTCCACCACCGACCAGCTGCCGGTGGGCAGCTCGAAGCGGGTGCCGTTGCGCAGCACCGGGATGCCGGTGGCCTGCACCGCCCACACCGTGAAGTCGGCGGTGAACTGGATCAGGGGCTCGACGAAGACTTCGCCGAAGGGCACCGCGAACAGCAGGAACAGCAGCGGGAAGGCCAGCGACCAGGCCAGGCGCGGACCGAACAGGGCCAGGGCCGCCACCGGGAACATGGCCACGAAGGCGTACTGCATCACCACCTGCACGTCGCCCATGCGCGCCGCCAGCCAGCCGGCGC
>CAMPHU010000287.1 GCA_946886065.1 uncultured Massilia sp.
GGGCGGGCCGGGCGATCGAGCTCATGTCAGCGCAGCACCAGGACCGGGCGCACGCTCGCGTCGAGGGCGCTGCGCTCGATGTAGCCGATCATGGCCGGGTTGTCGGCCACCATGCGCTTGACCGCGGTGTTGTCGGGCGCTTCGCGCGGCGGCTGGCCGCGGCCGGTGAAGACCATCTTCGACCAGTGGGCCTTGAGCAGGGCCGGGGTCTTGCCGGCGACCTGCTGGTAGAACTGGTTGCGCTCCTGCGAGCCGATGCGCTGGTCGAGGGCGACCGCCTCGGCGCCGTCCGGGAAGCGTCCCGACTGGCCGAGGAAGATGGCGGCGATCTGGTCGCTGTTGAGCGCCTGCGCGGGACCGCGCGCCGAGACGATGACGACCAGTTCGGCCGAGGCGTTGGCGCCCGCGCCGAAGCCGAGCGCCAGGGCCAGGCTCAGCGAACCGGGGAGATGACGGAGTCGGAATCCCATGCTGCTCCTCAGAATACGAAGTCCAGCGCCACGCTCGTCACGTGGGCGGCCTCGCCGGAGCGGAACGCCGGCTGCGTGATGGAGAAGAAGCCGCGGGTGCCGTCTTCCGGACGCACGCGTTCGTACTGGGCCTTGAGCGCCATGTTCGGCGCCAGGTCCCAGCGCACGCCGGTGCTCCAGGTGGTCTGGGCGGCCATCGAGAACAGGTAGGCGTTCAGGCCGGCGTTGAGCACGCTTGCGGTGGCGGCCGCGCGCGGCGGCAGGCCGGCCAGGGACAGGCCCGGGTCGGACGCCGCGCTTTCGGCGCGCGAGCGCGCATAGCCGGCATACGGGGTGAAGGCGCCGAAGCGCATGCCGGCGCCCACGTACATCGCGCTCATGTCGCCCAGCAGGGAGTGGGTGCGGGTGCGCCCGCCTTCGGCGGTGACGAACCAGTCGCCCGGGTCGTAGCTGGCGCCGGCGGTCAGGATGGTGATGCGCTTGTCGACGATTTCGTAGCGGCGCGCGAGGGCGTCGCCTTGCGGGCCGAAGGCGCGCAGGGCGGTGAACAGGCCCTTGCCGATGTCGGTGGTGATGCTGGCGGTGCCGGCCGAGATGCGGCCGCTGAACGCGCCTTGCTCGATGCTGTGCGACAGGCCGGCGATGCCGGAAGCCTTCAGGCGCAGTTCGTTGTACAGGTTCAGGTCGATGTGGCCGGCGAAGGCCTGGGTGGTGTTGCGCAGGGCGCCGCGGTTCCAGCGCCAGGTGAGGTCGACGCCGTCGCTGCCGCTCAGCGGCTGGCCGCCGTAGACTTCGGCCGGGGTGCGCACCCAGGGCACGGTGTAGCCGACCTTGCGGTAGTCCGCCGCCAGGAAGATCGGCAGCGCGATGCGGCCGGCGCGCACGGCGAGGTCCGGGGTGAGCTGGTATTTGACGTTCGCCCATTCCACCAGCGGGCGATAGCTGCCGTCGAGGCGCTGTTCGCTCACCACTTGCAGCACCGCCGACCAGCGCCCGTAGGAGGCGTCGAGCTGGGCGCCGAAGCGCGTATCGACATCCGGGCTCCAGGACTCCGTGTAGCCGGCGCCGTTCGCCTTCAGGGGCGAGGTCGTGAAGTCGGCGTTCGGATTGCTGGAATGGACGGCGCCGACCGTCCCGAAGCCGGACAGTTTCCAGGTGAGGCTGGACGGATCGGCGGCTTGGGCCTGGGCGGAAATTCCGCACGCAAGCATGGCGCTGCCGAGCACGGCAGGGAGCAGCTTGCCGTTTGTGAGTTGCTGATACATGCTGATGTCGGATAGCGGCCCCGGCAGCCAGAATGATCCGGGAGGAACGATGCGAATGCATCAGTTCGGTCAAACTTTACCCGCCATGCGTATTTAAGTCGAGAACTTTACGCACGGCAATTAGCCATTCTGACAATGACTGTTGTTTGAAGGCAACGATGCCGCTCAGCGCCGGCATGTCGCCGAAGAGCGGCAAAGTGGCTTGAAAAGCCGGCATGGCCGCCACGGGCGCTGGCATTCGCTCGGGAAGCCCTCCGGCAGTCTTCTTCATTCTGCGCCGGGTCGGCGCGGCCGTATTGGCTGCTGTCGATTGATCAGGTGTCGGCGCTGATATCTGCCGCGTGCGGGACCACAGCCATTATTTCAGCTTTATCGATGTCGAACTCGATCGATATTTTGCTGTGGCCGCTATCGAGATATTGTGCGTGAGTCGCTAATTCCGCGGCGCTAAAACCGGGATCAAAACGGATCTCTGCGTGACCGGCAAAGGCAAAGAATCGATCTTCGGTCAGGTCGTAGAAATTATCCAGCCGCTCCAGGATGTCGATCTCTTCGCGACGCCGTTTTGGTAATTTATGGAATTCGCCTTGTTCGGCAACGTAATCGATGGAAGCATCGGCCATGAAAAATATCTCTATCGAGAAGTGGCCCTCGTCGATCTGATCAACTCCTCCGTATTGCATCTCAGAAATTGTTTCTGTGTCGATGAAATAAACGACCGAATTGGATACCGAGCTCAAGCCCAGGACATTTAATCCCGTAATATTGTTGCCTTCCACCCGTATGTCCAGGATTCCATCTTCCGAAGAGCAAAGAAACTTGTTTGCATGCTCTTGGAAACTCATGCTGGCGAAAAACCGTTTCAGTGTTTCGGTACGTTGCGACCGGGCGTCAAGCAGTTTTATCTTCTCTACTATATGGGGCGCCTGAAGATAACTGTCCAGCCCGTCGTACACGGAAACCCCGTCGAGTTTCTCCAGGTGCTGCCTGAACGCGCCGTCCTTGATGATGACATCGACCGTTCTGGTTTCGCTGACCAGCGCTTCGATACAGGAGTTGATAAATGCGTCAGGGAGGTCTGCTCGGTGCTTTGGCTGACGAAAGACGCCACTTCCTGCGAAATAATGATTAAACACTGAATCGAATTGATCAGGGTCGAACTCCAGGATGTTCGCCTTGGTCGAGTGCTGCCAAACAGCGAAATCTTCTTCGATGGAGGCGCCGAAGTGTTTGGCGACGTTGTTCAGCGTTGCCTGCACTTGTGTGAGCTCATCATGCATCAGGCTGCGACGCCGTGCCTTCTTTAACATATCTCCGAGTTTGGCATTGATACTTTGGAGGCTGCTCACGCTTTCGGCGTCAATTTTCGAAAGATATTCCCGCTTGACTAATTGCGGGATAGATATAGAGACTTGATCAAAGCTGGCGAGCCGTGTAAGCAGCTGCATGTTCCGCGAAAACAGACCTTCCTGGTGCAGGATGTTTGTGTCCAAAACAACATTAATCATTGCTTGCCTTCGAAGTCATTGTGCGGGTCCAGCGGTGCCGAGCGCTTTGGCGTAGAGCATGCGGCCATTACTGTAATTCATTATAACTTGACATTTTGCAACCGTCTTGGCCTGGAATTTTCGGCTGGGCGTATTTGGCGAATCAGCGCGCGATTGACGGCGCTCCATGTGCCGGAACGAAACCGGGACTGAGGGCTGGTCTCTCTCGGCGACGACATCACTTCGCTCGGACCGATTTGGCATGAAACATTGAGTGGGATTTAATGTTCGCCGCTACTCAGGCAGGAGCGCCCGGTGGCCGGCACAGTGTATTCAGGCCGCCCACAGGCGCTCGCCCGACAGGTCGAGCCAGGTCAGGTAGAGGCGCAGGTCGAACTCGAGCTGGTGGTAGGCCGGCTCCATCCAGCAGCACAGCTTGTAGAAGGCCTTGTCGTGTTCCTTTTCCTTCAGGTGGGCCAGTTCGTGGACGGCGATCATGCGCAGAAAGGGCAGCGGCGCGTCGCGGAAGACGGTGCCGATGCGTATCTCGTGCTTGGCCTTGAGGCGGCTGCCCTGGACGCGTGAAATCGCCGTGTGCAGGCCGAGGGCATGCTGGATGACCTGGATCTTGCTGTCGTAGGCGACCTTGGAAACGGGATCGGCCTGGCGCAGGTAGGTGTCCTTCAGTTCCTGCACATAGGCATACAGCGCCTTGTCGGTGCGGATGCCGTGGGCCTCGGGGTAGCGCTGGAGCAGCACTTCGCCGAGCTTGTTCTGGCCGAGCAGCTGGCGGACCTGGGCGCGCAGGGGTTCGGGGTAGGCGGTCAGGTATTTCAGGGTATGCATAGGGCCGAGAATGTAGCACAGGCCCTGCTGCAAAGGGTGGCAGCGGTATGGCGCCACGACCTCGACCCTGGTGGAGCGTGCACAGCCGCCGCCGGGTGGCGGCGGGTCGGGATGGATACTCAGCCTTCTTTTTCGCCCTGACGGCTGCCCTTGGCGGCGGCAGCGGCTGCCCGCTGGGCCGACTGGCGGCTTTCACCGCCCTTGCGGCCGATATCGGCCATGTGGGCGCGGTTGCGGCTGACGGCTTCGCCGCCTTTCTGTCCGGCGCGGCGCGCTTCTTCCGAATCGAATTCGTGCGCCGTGCCTTTCTGGTGAGCGGCCTGGCCGCCCTTGCTTGCTATTTCGCGCTGCTGGTTCTGGTCCATGGCTGCGAACCCGCGCTTGGCGGGCTGGCCGCTTTTCTGCACATTGCCTGGACTGGCCGCGCCCTTGCTACCGCTTTCCTTGCTAGTCGCCATGTCGATCTCCTTGTGCCCGTGATGCGGTCTATGGTGTTACCCCGAGCGCTTTATGGCTGCGCTCGTGCGTTTAGAGAGGAGGGGCAGGCGTTAGTTCCGTCCGCTGGGGCCTTCAGCGCGGCGCGGTATCGCCCGCCGCCTCTCGTGCCGACTGTGCTGGCTGCATCTGCTGGATCTGCTGCATCCGGGTGTTGGCCAGCACGCTGAACAGCTGCTGCTGGTAGCTGCGGAAGTGCTCGCCGGCCGGCTGCAGCCGGTGCACGGCGGTGGCGCTCATCTGGAAGGGATCGGTGCAGGCGGCCAGTTCGCGGCCGGTGTCGATCGCATCGTCGATGGCTTGGCGCGCCATCTGGAGATTCAGGGCGCTGAGGCGCTCGAACAGGTCGCAGTTGCGCTGCGAGAGCTGGGCCAGGAGCCCGACCTGGGCGTCGAACTGGGAGCGCAGGGCGGGATTGGCGTTGGGAATATCGGGGAAAGGGAACATGGTCGCTCCATCGAAACCTGCCGTTGCCGGGACCAGTAAGACCCGGCGCGGCGAAGGAAGTTCGTGGGCGGTCCGCCCACCCCTTACGCGTCGGCGACCTTGAGCACCAGCTTGCCCAGGTTGCGTCCTTCGAACAGCATCAGCAGCGCTTCCGGGAAGGTTTCGAAGCCCTCGGCCACGTGCTCGACGCTTTTCAGACTGCCCTCCTGCAGCATGCGCGCCATCTGCTGCACTGCTTCAGCATAGCGCGCCGCATAGTCGAATACAACCATTCCTTCCATGCGCGCCCGGTTCACCAGCAGCGACAGGTAGTTGGACGGGCCCTTGACCTGGGCGGTGGCGTTGTACTGCGAGATCGCGCCGCAGATGACGATGCGCGCCTTCATGTTGATGCGCGTGAGCACGGCGTCCAGGATGTCGCCGCCGACATTGTCGAAGTAGACGTCCACGCCTTGCGGGCAATGTTCCTTGAGCGCCGCGTGCACCGGGCCGGCCTTGTAGTCGATGCAGGCGTCGAAGCCGAGCTGCTCGACCACGAAGCGGCA
>CAMPHU010000288.1 GCA_946886065.1 uncultured Massilia sp.
TGTCGCAGATCGAGATGTCGATGTACGACTTCTTCATCCTGTCGCGCCAGACCGAGCAGGTCATCACCCGCCTGCTCGACGACGTGCCGCTCGAGCAGTGGGCGATCGCGCTCAAGGGCGCCGAACCTGCCCTGCGCGACGCCATCCTGACCGCGATGCCGCGCCGCCAGGCGCAAAGCTTCGAGGACCTGATGCGCCGTTCGGGCCCGGTCCCGATGTCGCGCATCGAGCAGACCCGCCGTGAAATCATGGTCAGCGTGAAGGCGTTGGCCGATGCCGGCGAAATCGACATCCAGCTGTTTGCCGAGGCGACCGCCGAATGAAGCAATTCCGGCCTTATCACTTCCCGCCGCTGCACCAGTTCACGACGGCGCTGCCGCCGGGCGCATCCAGCCCCGGCAACGGCGCCGGCTCGGCCGAGGAATGGCAGGCCGCGCTGGCCGACGGCTACCGCCAGGGCCAGCGCGAAGGCTACGAAGCGGGGCTGGACCAGGGCCGCGCCGACGGCTATCCGCTGGGCCAGTCCGAAGGCCTGCAGCGCGGCATCGAAGAAGGCCGCGCCATGGCGCTCGCCCAGCTGGAACAGATCGCCGGGCCGGTAGACGCCATGCTCAAGGGCCTGAAGAAACTCAAGACCGACCTGCGCGCCGCGCAGCGCAAGGAAGTGGTGGACCTGGTGGGCAAGATCGCACGCCAGGTGATCCGCGCCGAACTGGCCCTGCAGCCGGTGCAGCTGCTCACCCTGGTGGAAGAAGCCCTGGCCGTGATGCCGCCGTCGCGCGAGCAGGTCGAGGTCTTCCTGAATCCGGAAGAACTGCGCCGCGTGCTGGAGCTGGATCCGAAGCGCGCCAAGAAATGGACCCTGCTGCCCGACCCGGCGCTCGAGCCGGGCGAATGCCGCGTGCGTTCGGGCGACCATGAAGTCGACGCCGGCTGCCAGGGCCGCCTCAACGCCGTGATGGACCAGGTGCGCGATCAGCTGCTGGCCGAAGAGGAAGAAGGGGAAGAGGCATGACCGCCCTCGCCCAGCGCCTGCGTTCCGTCGAACTCGGCGCCGTCCCGGTGGCGCTGCCGCTAGGGCGCCTGGTCGGCGCGCAAGGCCTGCTGCTGGAGTCGGTGGGCTGCCGCCTGCATACCGGCCAGCGCTGCCGCATCGAGACCGTCGATGGCGGCTGGCTGGACGCGCAGGTGGTCGGCTTCAAGGAAAAGATCTCCTACCTGATGCCCTTCAAGAAGGCTTCGGGCCTGGTGACCGGCGCGCGTGTGCTCCCGACCCAGGAAAAGAGCGACCTGATGATCGGTCCCTCGTGGATGGGCCGCATGGTCAACGGCCTGGGCGAGCCGATCGACGGCCTGGGCAAGCTGGGCGGCGACCAGCCGCTGTCGACCACCCCGCCCAAGGTCAACCCGTTGCGCAAGACCCCGGTCGAGGAGCCGCTCGACGTCGGCGTGCGCGCGATCAACTCCATGCTCACCATCGGCAAGGGCCAGCGCGTCGGCCTGATGGCGGGCTCCGGCGTCGGTAAATCGGTGCTGCTCGGCCTGATCACGCGCCAGACCGTGGCCGACGTGATCGTGGTCGGCCTGATCGGCGAGCGTAACCGCGAGGTGCGCGAATTCGTCGAGAAGTCGCTCGGCCCGGAAGGCCTGAAGCGCGCTGTCCTGGTGGTGGCCCCGGCCGACGAATCTCCCCTGATGCGCGTGATGGCGACCGAGATGTGCCATTCGATCGCGGCCCACTTCCGCGACCGCGGCCAGAACGTGCTGCTGCTGTGCGATTCGCTGACCCGCTACGCGATGGCGCTGCGCGAAGTGGCCCTGTCGCTGGGCGAGCCGCCGGCCACGCGCGGCTATCCGCCCTCGGTGTTCTCGAACCTGCCGCAGCTGGTGGAATCGGCCGGCAACGGCGAGAACCCGAAGGGCAGCATGAGCGCGATCTACACCGTGCTGGCCGAAGGCGACGACCAGCAGGACCCGGTGGTCGACTCGGCGCGCGCGATCCTGGACGGCCACATCGTCCTGACCCGCGAGCTGGCCGAGCGCGGCCACTACCCGGCGATCGACGTGGCGCAATCGATCTCGCGCTGCATGGCCCAGGTGGTCGGCCCCGAGCACGCCGCGGCCTCGCGCAAGCTCAAGGCCGCGATGGCGCGCCATGCGCGCGTGCGCGACCTGATCCCGCTGGGCGCCTACGTGCCGGGCGCGGACCCGGAAACCGACAAGGCGGTGCGCCTGCAGCCGCAGATCGAGGCCTTCCTGTGCCAGGGCACGCGTGAGGAAGCGCCCCTGCCCGGCTGCATCGACCAGTTGAAAGCGATGATGGCATGAGCGGAAACAAGCAACAGGCAATGATCGCCAGCCTCGGCACCATGGTGCAGTTGCGCAGCACCGAAGTCGAGCGCCTGCAGGCCGACCTGGCGAGCCAGGAAGCGACCCGCACGCGCTACCAGAACAACCTGGCGCGCCTGGCCTCGCTGGCCGAAGGCAGCGGCGCCTCCGGCGCGCTGCCGCTGGCGCTGGCGCTCAACTGCGGCGCCTACAAGCAGAACGTGATGGCCATGGCCGACGCCCACAAGGTCGACCTGCACCTGCACGAAGCGAACATGGCGGTCTCGCAGCGCAAGCTGACCGACGCCTGGACCCGGCGCGAGCTGCTGGGCAAGGTGCTGGAACAGCAGCAGGCGCTGGCCGCGCGCGACCGGGAACGCGCTACCCGCAAGCGCGAAGACGATATCGCCACCCAGTCATGGATGGCCGGAAGGACGGCCTGAGCCGCACCTGCAGCACAAGAAGCAAGCACGACAACAAGGGAGAACGACATGGCAATCAACGCACCGACCTACGATCCGACCAAGACGGCGGCAGCGCTCGCAGAAAAATACGTCTCGGCGCGCCAGCAGATCCTGGACACCCAGACCAAGCAGGCGAACGCCACCGAAGCGGCCCTGACGGAACTGGGCACGGCCATGCGCAGCTTCCAGAACAGCCTGGCCGCGCTGACCGGCCTGACCAAGACCATGTTCGCCCAGTCCGCGACCTTCGGCGACACCGCGATCGGCAGCGCCACCGCCAAGTCCACCGCCGCCGCCGGCAGCTATTCCTTCTTCGTCCAGCAGCTGGCCAAGGCCAGCCAGGTGTCCTACTCCGGCCTGGCCGACGACACCCCGCAGACCGGCACCCTGGGCGTGCAGCTGAACGGCACGACCGCCATCACCATCGACCTGACCGACCCGGCGCTCAACACCGACGGCGTCGCCGGCCTCAGCCCGCGCGAACTGGCGGCGGCCATCAACGGCGACGCGGAGAACGCCTCGCTGGTGACGGCTTCGGTGGTCAACACCGGCACCAGCTTCGAACTGGTCCTGACCGCCAAGTCGACCGGCGCCGCCGGCGTGATCTCGCTCGACACCAGCACCATGGACCCGGCATCCAGCCTGGCGGCCGCCAACACCCCGGTCGCGGACCCGCTCGATCCCTACGCGGCCTCCGGCCGCAGCGTGCTGGTGAAAGCCCAGGACGCCATCGTGCGCGTCGGCTCCGAGACCGGCACCGCGATCACCAAGTCCAGCAACACCTTCGCCGACGTCATCGACGGCGTCTCGATGACCTTCACCAAGGCCCACGCCAGCGGCGATGCGCCGGTGACCCTGACCGTCGGCGCCGACACCAGCGGCACCACGGCCAACGTGCAGGCCTTCGTCGACGCCTTCAACAAGCTCAAGGCGACGCTCAACAAGCTGACCGATCCGGGCGACCCGTCCAAGGGCGTGGCGGCCGGCACCTTCGCGCGCGACGGCGGCGTGCGCGCCCTGAACGCCCGCCTCACCGACCTGCTGCGCCCGGCCGGCGGCGATTCGCTGGCGGCCTACGGCATCCTGGCCACCAGGCAGGGCACGCTGGAACTGCGCGCGGACCGCCTGATGCGCCAGCTGGCGGCCAACCCGGGCGGCCTGGATACCCTGATCGGCAAGGCCACCGCCTCGACCCCGACCGGCATCGCCGGCGCGCTCGACACTTACCTGAAATCCTGGAGCAACACCGTTGACGGCCAGATCACCTTGCGTAACGAAGCCACGAGCGACCTGAGGAACACCCTGGTCGACCGCCAGGCAACGCTCGACAAGGAATTCGACGCCGCCTACCAGCGCTACCTGATCCAGTTCACTCAACTGCAATCGCTGCAGGGCATCATGACCAACAACTCCTCGTTGTTCGACGCCCTGTTCAGCAACGACGACTGAAGAGATAAACGATGTCCTATCATGAAGCCTACGGCAGCTATCATGCCGTCGACCTCGACGCGCAGACCTCGCGCGCGTCCCCGGTTGAGCTGGTCCTGCTGCTCACCAACGGCCTGCTCGACGAGCTGGCCCGCGCCCGCGCCCACATCGTGGCCAAGCGCTACGAGCAGAAGGCCGCCAGCATCGACAAATGCGTCGAGATCATCAACGGCCTGTCCAGCTCGCTCGACTTCGAGAACGGCGGCGAGACCGTCGCCAACCTGGCCAATATCTACGATTTCTGCGCCCAGCACCTTCAGGGCGCCGGCATCAAGCTCGACCCGGCCATGGTCGACGAAGTGATCCGCATCCTGACTACCATCCGCCAGGGCTGGCAAGGCGTGCAGGACCGCAATGGATAGGACCCGCGCCATCGAGGCCCTGGCCGCCGTCCTGGACGACGCCGGCGCACGCGCCGAATGGAGCAAGCTCGGCGCCGCGGCGCGCGAGCTCGGCCCGCGCATCCAGGCACTGGCCGCGGCCGGCCGCTGGAGCGCCGCCGAGCGCGCCGCCCTGGCCCGCCTGCGCGACGCGCACGAACGCGCGCGCGCCAGGGTGGACGCCGCCAGCGCCCAGCTCCAGGCACGCCTGGACGAGATGGCCGGCAACAAGGAAGGCTGGATGGCCTACGCCCTCGCGGGCGAACCCGATACCGAACAGAACAACGCATGACTATTTCGATGAACAGCGCCCCGATGAACAGCGCGATCCCGGCCGCCGCCGACGCCGCCGCCGCTGTTACCGTCCCGGCCGTCCCTGCCGCCGGCGTGCCGGGCGCAGTGCCGGCCGCCCCGGCGCAAGCCGCCCTGCCTTTCCAGCAGTGGCTCGGCCTGGACCAGCTGGCGCTGCCGGCCGACGCCTTGCCGGCGCCGGACGGCGCCACTGCCCTGCCTGAAGGCGGCGCCGGCGCCCCGGCCGCGGACGACGCGCCAGCCGCCGACGCCGCGGCAGTGGCGGCGTCCGACAACCTGCTGGCCGCGATGGCCCCGCCCATGATGCCGGCCTCGATGCCGGCCATGATGATGGCGATGCCGGGCTCCCCGTCCGCCCAGCCGCAAGGCCAGGGCGGCGCCCAGGGCCGCCAGCCGGCGGGCGCCGGCTTGCCCGCCGCGGCCCCGCTTGCGGGCATGGCGGCGCAGGACGTCCTGCCCGCAACCGGGGCCGCCATGCCGGGCGCTGCCGCGCCCCTGCCGGCAGCCGCCCTCCCCGCGGCCCAGGCGCCTGCCCAGGCCAGCGCTCGCCCGGCCGACAG
>CAMPHU010000289.1 GCA_946886065.1 uncultured Massilia sp.
CCGGCCGGCGTCTCGCTGGCCATGCTCGCGAAAGTCTTGAGCTGGTAAGGCTGGCCGTCGAAACCCTCATCCTCGACGGCATCCGCCGAGGTGTTCACGATACTGCCTTCCTCGCTCGAGGCATCGAATTCCAGCTGGCTCGGCTCGTCGGCGGCAACCGGCAGCATGGGCGTCTCGGAGATCCGGTTCGCGCAGCGCGTGCGCAGCTCGTTAATGCCGTCGGTCAGCAGGATCTCGCCTTCGGCCAGCATCAGCTTCTTCCTGGTCCAGTACACCTTGTCGCCCTTGCGGTAGGACACGTAGACGGCGCGCGGCTTGGACACCGTCACCGGGCGCGCCTTGGCGACGTCGAAACCGGTGTAGTGATCGGCGACCACCTTGTCGGTTTTGATCGCCTGCGCCAGTTCTTCGCGATTGGCCACGCCGCCGGGGACGATCGAGTAAGGGTAGATCCGGCGCGCTGCCGGCGCGAGCTGCGCCGGCGCAGCCACGGGTACCGGAACCGCCCCGGCCGCTGCCGGCAGGCGCTGCTGCGCGGGCGGCTGGACCGCGGCCCGATGCTGTGGCGCCATGTACGCCACCGCCGCGCCCGCCGCCGCAATCAGGGCGAACACGGTCAACCGGGTTCGCTTGGAGGAACCGGTCGCGCGGGCGACAAGGGTGGCTAGGCGAGTGGACATAGGGAGCTCTGTAGGATCGTTCCTACAGAATAACACCCATATGTATCAAAAGTGCATTCTTTTGAGAGAAATTAGTTTCCTACGTATAAATTGTTGTGCGTTTTCAACGACCCGTCAGCCTGGCAAGATATGCCGGAAGGTCGGCTCGATATTCCTGGAATGCAGGTAGGCCACGATGTCTTCCAGCGTGGCGTCCTTGAGCAGCAAGCCCTCGGCCACCGGCCTGCTTGCGTTCGCGGCCGGCGCCCCGGCCGCCGGGTGGGCGGGCGCGGGCGGCGCAGGACGCAGCTTGCCCAGCGCCTGCCGGAAGGCGTCCGCGCCGATGCTGTCCAGGCCCTCCAGGAAGGCGGCCTGCCCGGCTGCCGGCGGCGCCATGTCCAGGCCCGCTTCGTCGGCGAAGGAGGCGCCCATGCCGGGATGGATGAAGGCCGCCCACATGCCGGTGGCGCGATTGAGGCAAGGCGGCAGTTCCACCGGTCCCGGCATCCCATCGGCGGCGAGCTCCGCATCGGGGAAATACGCGGCCCGCAGCAGGCTTACGAATTCGGCAAGCTGCGCCGCCGGCACCGGCTGCTCCAGCGACAGCCACAATCCATAGGCGCCGTCGCCCGAAATGCTCACGGCGGGCGCCGGCAAGCCCAGGTCCTGCTGCAGCGCGTTGGCGACCGTGCACAGGCGGGTCCAGTGCTCCGCGCCCTCCCCGGTCTTGCGGAACGGGATCAGCACGGCCCGGCCCAGGCCCTCGCCATCGGCCAGGCCGACGGCGAGGGTTTCCTCGCCGCGCAGGTGGCGCGCCAGCGCGTCCGCGGGCGGCGCATCGGCCGGCAGGTAGAGCCGGCGCAATTCAGAAATCAGCTTCTCCATACGCGTCTTCGATGTGATCAAGGACGGTATTCTGACACAGGCTACCGCGCCTGGCGTCCCCCTGGCCCGTGCAGCCGCGCCGAGTCGAAGCCGACCCGCACCGCGCCCCAGTGGCGCCCGCCTATCTCCAGCGGCATCGACAGGTCGTTGATGACTTCGCCGGTGTCGCGCAAGTAGGTCTGGAACAGGATCGGCTTGCGGTTGGCGGCCAGCTTGCTGCCGACCGGGTCGTCGAAGATGCGCTTGTGGCGGCAGTGGACCAGGTCGTGCTCGTAGCGGCCGGTGGGCTGCTGCGAGAACTTGGCGTTGTGGGCCGGCGCATAGCCGCGCTTGTCCACGGCGAGCGCGTAGGCGCAGCCCGGCAGGCGCGCCAGCACGCCGTCGAACAAGGCTTGCAGCTCGCGCTCGACGGCGCGGTCGTAGGAGGTGGCATAGCGCGGCGGGTTCGAATCGGGAATGGCCTGATAGGCCTGGTCGAAGATGTCGGCGCCCTTCCCCGCGTGGCGGGCCAGGCAGGCCAGCACGTCGTCGCGCAGGCCGCCGGCGGCGTCGACCAGCGCATCGAAGGCCGTGCCGCCGGTCGGGTGCTCGGCCAGCACGCCCTGCAGTTCCTCGGTGGTGGCGCGCACCTCGTCGACGCGGCGCGAGGCATCCGCCATCGACTTGCCCGACGCACCCGCGTTGGCGGCGATCTCGCCGACCTTGCGCCCGATGTCCTGGTTGATGCCGTCCAGAGCGGCCATCGCGCCGGCGATGTCGTTGACGGTGGCGGTCATGCGCTCGAAGTCGGCCACGAAGGTGGAGAAGCGCCCGGCGGCCGCGCCCACTTCGCGGGTGGAGACGTTGACGCCGTCGAGGATGCCGGCGGTGGCGCCGGCGGTCGATTCGACCAGCTCGCGCATTTCGCTGTTCACGCCGGCGATCTTCGCGGTCTCCTCGTTCACCTGCAGGGACAGGCGCCGCACTTCGGCGGCCACCACGGCGAAGCCGCGCCCCGCCTCGCCGGCGCGTGCCGCCTCGATGGCCGCGTTGATGGCCAGCAGGTTGGTCTGGTTGGCGATGCGCTGGATGACGGTGCCGAACTCGCTGATCGAGCGCGAATGCTCCACCAGCTGCCCGACCGTGCGCGCGAAGCCATCGACCTGGGTTTCGATGGCGCGCATGCGCTGTTCGAGCTGGACCAGGCCCTGCATCGACTCGCGCGCCACCAGCAGGTTGCGCTCCGCGGTCTCCGCGATCTCGGCGGTGCCGCTCTTGACGCCGCCGGAGAGCTGGGTGACCTCGCGCGCCGACGCACCCAGGTCGTCGGCCGCGTCGACCTGCATGCGCGCCTGCGCCAGGACGTGGTCGACTTCCTTGCGCAGCCGGGCCGCGTTGATCGCCGTGCGGATGCTGCCGTCGCGCGCCTTGATGACCAGCTCGTGGAAGCGGCTCCTGGCGCCGCCCGCGCCCATCGCCAGGAAAGCCGCACCGGCCGGCCGCAACACTGCCCTCAACCATGTCCTCATGTCCCCTCCCAGGATACCGCTTGTTGGTATTTACATGAGGAAACTATAGCTGCGCCAAGGCATCATGTCATCCATCTTGGGTAGCAGGCTGCAAAAAACCCACACGCTAGCGTTCCAGCACCTCCCCCAGGCGCGCCGCCAGGAAGTCGACCAGGGCCGCCACCCGCGGCGCCAGTGCGCCCTGCCTGTAGAACACCGCCCACACCGGCTGGCCCCAGGGCAGGCTGTGCGAGGCCAGCACCGGCACCAGGCGGCCGGCGGCCACGTCGCCGCGGGTCAGGAAGTCCGAGAGCGAGACGATGCCCGCGCCCGCCAGCGCCAGCTCGCGCAGGGTGCCGCCGCTGGTGGCGGTGACCGCCGGGGTGATGGTCCAGCCCTCGGCACCTTCGTTCTGCAAGGGCCAGGTGTTGAGCGAGGCCGGCGCTGCGAAGCCCAGCGTGCGGTGGCGTTCCAGCTCCGCGGGCGTGGACGGCGCGCCGTGCTTCTCCAGGTAGCCCGGCGCGGCCATCACGCGCAGCGGGCTGGCGCCGAGGCGGCGCGCGTTCAGGGTCGAATCCGGCAGCGCGCCGATGCGGATCGCCAGGTCGGCGCGTTCCTCGATCAGGTCGACATAGGTTTCGCCGCTGACCAGCTCCAGCTGCACCAGGGGATAGGCGTCCAGAAAGGCCGGCACCAGCGGCGCCAGCAAGTGGTCGAGCGCGGGCGTGGCGGCGTTCACGCGCACCAGGCCGGAGGGCTGGGAGCGGCGCGCGGCGGCCTCGGCCTCGGTATTGGCCAGGTCGGCCAGCAGGCTGCGCGCCCGGCCCAGCAGCCAGGCACCCTCCTCGGTCAACTGCAGGCGGCGGGTGGTGCGGCGCATCAGGGTCATGCCCAGCTGCGCTTCCAGGCGCGAGATGGTGCGCGACACCCCCGAGGGCGTCTGCCCCAGCCGCTCGGCGGCGGCCGAGAAGGATCCCGCATCCATGACGGTGGAGAATACAATCAAGGCATCGACATCGATCATTTGTGACTCCAACTCAAAAGTCAATTGTACGCCCGGCCATTTTTCCTTGCTTGCCAGCACGGCACACTGCAGGCCTGTTCATTGGCACACCTCGATAAGGAGAACACCATGCCTCTCGCACTCTGGGCGCTCACGTTGAGCGCCTTCGCCATCGGGACGACGGAATTCGTCATCGTCGGCCTGATTCCCACCATCGCCGCCAGCCTGGGCGTCTCGGTCCCGTCGGCGGGCCTGCTGGTGAGCCTGTACGCGCTCGGCGTGGCCGTCGGCGCGCCGGTGCTGACCGCCCTGACCGGCCGCGTGCCGCGCAAGCAGCTGCTGCTCGGACTGATGGCCCTGTTCACGATCGGCAACCTGGTCGCCTGGATGGCGCCCAACTACACCGCCCTGATGGCGGCGCGCGTGCTTACCGGTCTGGCGCACGGGGTGTTCTTCTCGATCGGCTCGACCATCGCCACCAGCCTGGTGCCGAAGGAGAAGGCGGCCAGCGCCATCGCCCTGATGTTCACCGGCCTCACCGTGGCCCTGGTCACCGGCGTGCCGCTCGGCACCTTCATCGGCCAGCACTTCGGCTGGCAAGCCACCTTCCTGGCCGTCTCGCTGCTGGGCGTGATCGCCATCGCCGGCAGCGCCATCCTGGTGCCCTCGACGATCACCGGCAGCAAACCGTCCAGCCTGCTGACCCAGCTCGCCGTGCTCAAGAAGCCGCGCCTGCTGCTGGTCTACGCCATGACCACGCTCGGCTACGGCGGCTCCTTCATCGCCTTCACCTACCTGGCGCCGATCCTGCAGGAAGTCGCGGGCTTCGCCGCCGGCACCGTCAGCCTGGTGATGCTGGTCTACGGCGTGTCGGTCGCCGCCGGGAATATCTGGGGCGGCAAGCTGGCCGACCGCCAGGGTCCGGTGCGCGCCTTGCAGATCGTGTTCGCCCTGCTGGCGCTGGTGCTGCTGGTCCTGAGCTTCACCGCACCCAGCAAGCCGCTGGTGCTGCTGACGGTGCTGGCCTGGGGCGCGGTCGCCTTCGGCAACGTGCCCGGCCTGCAGGTCTACGTGGTGCAGCGCGCCGAGCGCGACGCGCCGCAGGCCGTGGACGTGGCCTCGGGCCTGAACATCGCCGCCTTCAACGTCGGCATCGCCCTGGGCGCCTGGGGCGGCGGGCTGATCGTCGCCAAACTGGGACTCATGGCCACGCCCTGGATCGGCGCCCTGGTCGTGGTCGGCGCCCTGCTGCTCACCACCCTGGCCGGCTGGCTCGACCGCCGCGATGGCGTCCCGGCCAAGGCCGCCGCCGGCCGCGCCGCCATCGCCACTCACTAAGAAGAAAGGATTTAGCATGCACATGCCTCAACTCGGCCTCGGCACCTTCCGCCTCAAGGGCCAGCAAGCCATCGACTCGGTGCGCAACGGCCTCGAACTGGGCTACCGCCATATCGACACCGCCCAGATCTACGACAACGAGGCCGACGTCGGCCTCG
>CAMPHU010000290.1 GCA_946886065.1 uncultured Massilia sp.
ACCAGGTGCGCCGTCACGGTGTGCATGCCCTCTTCCACCGGTTTGGTCGTGCTGCCAGCAGTCATATGTAAGCCTCCTTCAAGGTTTCCTTCGGGTTGAATGGACGACAACTCAGCATAAGAACATTACGCCGGACGGATAGTTCGCGCAATCGCCTCTGGGTTTGAACTGGCGCATCCCTTTTAGGAAAATACTATGAGGCTTCCGTATGCCAACGATCCTTGCCCAGCATGACCTGGTGGTGGCCGCTGCCGGCTGGGATCATCGGGAAGCAGTTCTCGGCCTGCTCGACGGCGACGTCGAGGAAGTAGGGGCCGCTGGAATCCAGGCACTCGCCGAGCACCGCATCCAGTTCGCCCACGCGCTCGACGCGGCGCGCCTGCCAGCCGAAGGCGCGCGCGAGCGCGACGAAGTCGGGCAAGGCTTCCGAATAGCTGTGGCTGTAGCGCGCCCCGTGGTGCAGCTCCTGCCATTGGCGCACCATCCCCATGCAGCCGTTGTTCGACAGGATGACCTTCACCGGGCAGCGGTGCTGGACCGCCGTGGACAGCTCCTGGATGTTCATCATGATCGAGGCGTCGCCGCTGATGCAGGCCACCAGCGCATCGGGGTGCGCGATCTGCGCACCGATGGCGGCCGGCAGGCCGTAGCCCATCGTCCCCGCCCCGCCCGAGGTCAGCCAGCGGCGCGGCGCCTCGAAGGCGAGGTGCTGGGCCGCCCACATCTGGTGCTGGCCGACGTCGGTCGACACGATCGCATTGCGCGCGGCCAGCGGCCCGGCCAGGGCCCGCATCAGCCGCTGCGGCGCGATCGCCCCGCCCCGCTCTTCGAATCCGAGGCAGTGCGCGCGGCGCCATTGCGCGATGCGGCGCCACCATGGCAGGGTGAGTCCCGGATCCGGCGCCAGGCGCTCCAGCCGGCGCGCCAGTTCGTCCAGCACATCCCCGCAATCGCCCACCAGCCGGAGCGCCGCCGGCACCACCTTGCCAATGGAGGCGGGATCGATGTCGACGTGGATCACGCGCGCCCGCGGGCAGAAGTGTTCGAGCTTGCCGGTGACGCGGTCGTCGAAGCGCGCGCCGGCGCAGATCACCAGGTCGGCTTCGTGCATGGCCAGGTTGGCCTCGAGGGTGCCGTGCATGCCCAGCATGCCCAGCCACTGCGGGCTGGAGGCGGGAAAGGCGCCCAGGCCCATCAGGGTCAGGGTGCAGGGCGCGTTCTTCAGGCGCACCAGCCTCGAGAAGGCGGCGCAGGCCCGCTCGCCCGAGTTGATCAGGCCTCCGCCGCCGTAAAAGACGGGACGGCGTGCGGCGCCGATCATGGCAGCGGCCTGGTCCAGCGCCGCGTCGGACGGCGGCAGGCGCGCCGGCGCGGCCGGCTCGGCGCCCAGCGCGGCGGGAACGGGCGCCTGCGCCTGGATATCCTTGGGCAGGTCGACCAGCACCGGCCCGGGACGGCCGCCGGTGGCTTCGCGGATCGCACGCAGCACGGTGGGCGCGATGTCGGCCACGCTGCGCACCTGCGCATTCCATTTGGTGACGGCGCGCGAGATGCCCAGCGCATCGCATTCCTGGAAAGCGTCGGTGCCGATCGAGGCGGTCTGCACCTGGCCGCTGATGCACAGGATCGGGATCGAATCGCTCAGGGCATCGAGCAGGCCGGAGGTGGTGTTGGCCATGCCCGGGCCCGAGGTCACGAAGACCACGCCCAGCCGCCCTGTGCTGCGCGCATAGCCTTCCGCGGCGTGGACCGCGGCCTGCTCGTGGCGCACCAGCACATGGCGCAGGCGGCGGTCCTGCTGGAGGGCGTCGTAGAGGGGCAGCACAGCGCCGCCCGGATAGCCGAAGACGGTATCGACGCCGGCGCGGACCAGCAGGTCGAGCAGGAGGCCGGCGCCGGTCATGACCGGAGAAGACGGGATGGCCGCTTGGGCCGCAGGTGGGGGCGAATAAGTATCCATGGCCAAAATGGTATTCACTTTGGCGCTGAAAGTGCTTCATAATCCTGCATTATTTAACGCTTAAACCTGAAAGGTATTCCGTGGATCAGGAAAAGGATAGAAAGATTTTCGACGCAGCCGATCGCGCGATCCTGGCCATCCTGCTGAAGGACTCGCGCACGCCCCTGCAGGAGATCAGCGCGGCGGTCGGTCTCTCCACGACCTCGTGCTGGAACCGGATCAGGCGCATGACCGATACCGGCCTGCTGCAGGCGTATACGGTCAAGGTCGACCTGGCCCAGCTGGGCTATAACGACACCGTGATCGTCCACGTCACGCTGGACAGCCACAGCGAGGAGACCCTGTATGAATTCGGGCGCGCGCTGGAGTCGATCCCGGAAGTGCTGGAAGCCAGCCTGATTTCGGGCGACTACGATTACTTCGTCCGCATCGCGGTGAAGGACACGCGCGACTACGAGCGCCTGCTGCGCGAGCGGCTGTACAAGATTCCGGGCATCCGCCACAGCAAGTCGAGCTTCGTGCTGCGCACCCTCAAGCGCACCGATACGCCGCTGCCGCTTGGTTGAATGGCAAGGCCCGTCGTACACTGGGCCAGTTCAACGGCCCCGGCTTCAGGAGAGAAGATGTTCGACCATGTCAAAATCGGCGTCAGCGACTTTGCAGCAAGCAAAGCGTTCTTCATCAAGGCGCTTGCGCCGCTGGGCGTCACGGCAGTGGCGGAGGGAGAGCCGGATTACGGCATCGAACTGTGCGCCCAGGGACCGGCCTCGTTCATCCTGTTCCAGACCGACGAGAAGCCGGCCCGCCTCCACCTGGCCTTCACGGCCGGGACCCGAGAGCAAGTCGACGCCTTCCATCGCGCCGCGCTGGAGGCGGGCGGCAAGGACAACGGCGCACCCGGCTTGCGCCCGCAGTACAGCGGCGCCTATTACGCGGCCTTCGTCATCGGACCGGATGGGCACAATATCGAGGCCGTATGCCACGAGTCGGGCGCCTGAGCGCCGAAGAAGATGGCGGCCGACATCAAGAGGACCGACGCATGCCCAGCTGTGTAGATATCGTCCTGCTCGCACGCTACAACGCGACCATGAACCGCAGGCTGTACCACGCTGCCGCGCAGCTCTCCCCGGAGGAACTGCGCGCCGACCGCCAGGCGTTTTTCGGTTCGCTACTGGCGACCATGAACCACCTGATCGTGGGAGATACGATCTGGCTGAGCCGCTTTGCCCTGCATCCGTCCCGGTTTCGTGCGCTGGAGACGCTGCGCGGCGCGCCTGTCCCGAGCAGCCTGACGCAATCCTTCGGCGACGGCCTGCCGCAATTGCACGGGCATCGCACCCGCCTGGACATGATCATCACCGCCCTGGCGGAAGAGCTGCGCCCGCCGGACCTGGACCAGGTCTTGACCTACCAGAATTCGCGCGGACTATGCTTCCACAAGCACTTCGGCAGCCTGCTGCTGCATCTCTTTAATCATCAGACCCACCATCGCGGCCAGGCCAGCACGCTGCTGACCCAGGCGGGCGTCGACATCGGCGTGACCGACCTCCTGGAGCTGATCCCTGACGTCGACACAGCCTGAGCCGATCCCTGGCCGGCCGCCTGTCCCCGTTCAGGCTGCACACGGCCGTTTGCCGACCATGTCCAGTTCGTCCGGCCGCAGGGTCAGCACCGACACGCCGCCGGCCGTCACGGCAACGGTGTGCTCGAACTGCGCCGACAGCGAGCCGTCGCGCGTCACCACGGTCCAGCCGTCGGCCTCGGTCCGTACCCCCGGCCCGCCGCGGTTGAGCATCGGCTCGATCGTGAACACCATTCCCTCACGCAGCATCAGGCCCGTGCCCGGCCGGCCGACGTGGAGCACCTGCGGCTCCTCGTGCATCTCGCGGCCGATGCCGTGGCCGCAGTAATCGCGCACCACGGAATAGCCATGGCGCCTGGCATGGCGCTCGATGGCCCAGCCGATGTCGCCCAGGCGCGCGCCCGGGCGCACCGCCCGGATCCCCTTCCACATGGCTTCGTAGGTCGCCTGCACCAGCTTCTTCGCCGCCGGATCGACGTCGCCGATGAGATAAGTCTTGCTCGAGTCGGCGATGTAGCCGTTCTTCTCCAGGGTGATGTCGAGGTTGACGATGTCGCCGCCGCGCAGCACTTCCGATGCCGACGGCACGCCATGGCAGACCACCTGGTTCACCGACGCATTCAGCGAGAACGCGAAACCGTACTGTCCTTTGCTCGCCGGCCTCGCCTCGAGTTCGTCGACGATGTAGCGCTCGACCATGGCGTCGACCGCGAGCGTCGACATGCCGGCGAGCGGCGTGCGGTCCAGCAGTCCGAACACGGAAGCCAGCAGCCGGCCGGCTTCGGCCATCAGGGCCAGCTCGTGCGGCTGCTTGGTCATGCTTCGCTCACCGCGAGGGGCGGCACCGATACCCCCGCCGACTGCAGCTCGCGCTGGATGATCTCGTTGAAGCTCGAGGTCGGGTTGGTCTCGCACAGCATGCCGATGCGGATCCAGAAGGCCGCCTGCGCATTGATCGAGCGGCAGGATACCTTGGTCGCCTTGCGCACCTGATCGTGCAGTTCATCTTCGATATTAACAATGCCCATCTACATTCCATATAGAGACCATATACGATCAGTATATTCCATATCGGCCGGCATGCCAAGCAACGCCTTGACATCCGGCCGTCACCGATGCAGTATTTAGACGATCATCTAATTAGAGATCTATCGAATGAATGTGGCGCTCAACGAGGTTTTCAAAGCCGTCGCCGACCCGACCCGGCGCGAGATCCTGCGCCTGCTGCGTCACGAGGAGATGAGTGCAGGCGACCTGGCGGCGCGTTTCGACATGACCAAGCCGACCATGTCGCACCATTTCGCCGTACTGAAAGCGGCCGGCCTGCTCACCAGCCGGCGTGAAGGCCAGACCATCTGGTACGCGCTGAACACGACCGTGCTGGAAGATGTGCTGGCCTGGACCCTGGACTTGGCGCAGAGCGCCAAAGGAGACCCGAAATGAAGAAGCCCTACCTGCTGCCGTCCGTCATCCTCATGCTTGCCGCGCTGGCTTTTTGCGCCTGGCTTTATCCGGAGCTGCCCCAGCGGATCCCGATGCACTGGAACGCGCAGGGCGAGGTCGACGGTTATGCGCCGCGCGCCGCGATCTTCGCGTACAGCGCCGTCATCGCGGTCCTGGTCGCGCTGTGGTGGTATGCCCTGCCCGCGCTGTCGCCGAAGCGCTTCCCGGTCGAGGACTTCCTGCCCACCTACGGCCACACCTGCCTGGCGGTGGTGGGCCTGCTCGCCTACCTGCAGTGCGTGCAGGCCTGGGCCGCGCACAGCGGCAACATGGCGATCGACCGCGTGCTGTTGACCGGCATCGCGCTGTTCTTCGCGCTGACCGGCAATGTGATGGGCAAGGGCAGGTGCAATTTCTGGCTCGGGATCCGCACGCCCTGGACCCTGGCCAGCGAACGGGTCTGGTATGCGACGCACCGCTTCGCGGCACGCTCGATGGTGGCGGGCGCCGCGCTGGCCCTG
>CAMPHU010000291.1 GCA_946886065.1 uncultured Massilia sp.
CGGGCCTGGCGATCGCCTACAAGGCCTACAAGCTGTCGCTGAAGGGCAAGAAGGCCCCGGTGATCAACGGCTTGAGCGGCGACCAGCGCTTCTACATGGGCTGGGGCCAGGTGTGGCGCACCAAGATGCGCGAGCCGGCGCAGATCGCCCAGATCAAGACCGACCCGCACTCGCCGGGCCAGTACCGCGCCAACGGCACCCTGAAGAACCAGCCGGGCTTCTACGAAGCCTTCGGCGTGAAGGAAGGCGACAAGATGTACCTGGCGCCGAAGGACCGCGTGATCATCTGGTAAGCAGTCTGCTCCGGATGTGAAAAGGGCCGCTTCGAGCGGCCCTTTTTATTCATGCTTTGCGCGCAGGTTTTACGCCGCCTGGCGCACGCCCGCTACCCCACTGCGGCGGCGCTCGGCCAGGCGCGCGAACAGTTCGAGCTGGCCATTGGTGGTGTCGTCCCAGCTGAAGCGCTCCGCGTAGCGGCGGGTCGCGGCGTGGTCCGGATAGTTGGCGCGCAGCTGCATCACGGCCTTGGCCAGCTTCTCGGGCGTGCGGTCTTCCATCAGCACGCCCGCCTCGGGCGCGGCCACCACTTCCGGCGTGCCCCAGACATTGCTGGCCACCACCGGGGTGCCGCAGGCCATCGATTCGAGCAGCACGTTGGCCCAGCCTTCGCGGCTCGAGGCCAGCACCATGGCGTCGCAGGCGTTGTAGTAGCGCTTCAGCTCCGGCTGGGCTACAGGGCCCAGGAAGGTCACCCGGTCCTGCACCCCGATCTCCAGGGCCAGCGCCTGCAGGCGCTTGAGTTCCGGGCCGCGGCCGGCGATCAGGAGCGTCACGCCCGGCAGCATGGTCAGGGCGCGGATGGTCAGGTCGTGCGCCTTGCGCGGATCCAGCGCGCCCACCGAGATCAGGGTGAAGCCGTCGATGCCCAGTTCCGCGCGCGCCTGCGCGCGGTCGATGGGCGCGAAGCGCTGCAGGTCGACGCCGTTGCGCAGCGGCGTGATCAGGCCGGGTGCCACGCCCAGGCCCACCATCTCTTCCTTCAGCGCGTTGCAGACCGTGATGATGCCGTCGGCATTGTTGGCCGCCCACAGGATCATGTCGCGCGGGCGCTTGAACTGCGGGATCAGGTTGATGTCGGTGCCGCGCGCGGTGACCGTCACCGGCTTGTTGAAATACTTGCCCAGTTTGACCGCGGCCACGCCGTCCGGATAGAAGTAGTGGGCGTCGAGGACGTCGAAATCATAGCCTTCGTCGATGATGCGGCCGATCACCGGCTTGACCGCGGCCGCCATCAGCGCCGGCGCCATGCTCATGCCGACTTTCGGGATCAGGACGTAGCGCGGGTGCTGCACCTGGATGCCGTAGCGGACTTCCTCGTCCGGCACCTGGGCAAAGGCGGCGTAGTCGCCGAAGCGCTCGTTCTTGAACGGGAACCAGGGCACGGGCGCCACCACCCGCGACTCGGCCTTGCCGCTGGCGAGCAGATACCTGAGCCGCGTCTCGACGAAGATCCCGTGGTTGGGACGAACGGCATTCGGAAATAGCGAGCTGAAGGTAAGAAGTTTCATGGGGGAATTCGTGGAAAACGGTCTGTAGTGCGAGCGCAACTGCCGGGAATTAAAGAGGAGATAGGTGTTGCAAGATATTTCATTTCTCCGCAATACTCAATCGAATCGTAGGAAATTTGCAATATAATAATTTCCAGTTGTCACAACGGCATCTTCGCCAGCAATGTCACGAGGATGCCATCGAGCGTCTCCATGATGCTCCCGAAACACGGCGCCTTTGTTGTGTTTCTTAAACGCATGAGCATAAACCCCGTTTTCCTGCCCTAGGGCGCCAACACACAGAACATTCTCATGAAAATTTCAGTCATCGGTACCGGCTATGTCGGTTTGGTCTCCGGCGCATGCTTCGCCGACGTCGGCAACCATGTTTTGTGCGTCGATATCAACGCCGCGAAAATCGCGATGCTCAACGATGGCATCATCCCGATCCACGAACCCGGCCTCGACAGCATGGTCACCAGCAACGCAGGCGCCGGCCGCCTGCGCTTTTCGACCAGCTACGACGAGGCCGTCGCCCACGCCGAGGTGATCTTCCTGGCGGTCGGCACCCCGCCGGACGAGGACGGCAGCGCCGACCTGACCCACATCCTCGAAGCGGCGCGCCAGATCGGCCAGCGCATCACCAAGCCCCTGGTCATCGTCGACAAGTCGACCGTGCCGGTCGGCACCGCCGAGCTGGTGCGCAAGGCGATCGCCGGCGAGATCGACAAGCGCGGCGCGCAGGTCGCCTTCAACGTGGTGAGCAATCCGGAATTCCTCAAAGAGGGCGCCGCCATCGGCGACTTCATGCGCCCGGACCGCATCGTGGTCGGCAGCGACGATGCCGAGGCAACGGCCCTGATGCGCCAGCTGTACGCCCCCTTCAGCCGCAACTACGAAAAGCTGGTGGTGATGGACGTGCGCAGCGCCGAGCTGACCAAGTACGCGGCCAACGCCATGCTGGCCACCCGCATCAGCTTCATGAACGAACTGGCCAACCTGGCCGAGCTGCTGGGCGCCGACATCGAAGCCGTGCGCCAGGGCATCGGCATGGACCCGCGCATCGGGTCCCAGTTCCTGTACGCCGGCATGGGCTATGGCGGTTCCTGCTTCCCGAAGGACGTGAAGGCCCTGATCAAGACCGCGGGCGACCACGACCAGCGCCTGCACATCCTGGAAGCCTGCGAGCGTGTCAACGACCAGCAGAAGAATGTCCTGTACCGCAAGGTATGCCGTTTCTTCGGCGGCGTGGAAAACCTGCGCGGCAAGACCATCGCCCTGTGGGGCCTGTCGTTCAAGCCGAACACCGACGACATGCGCGAAGCGCCGAGCCTGGTGCTGATCCGCGCCCTGTTCGAGGCCGGCTGCAAGGTCGCCGCCTACGATCCGGTGGCGAGCAAGGAAGCCCAGCGCGTGCTGCTGGCCGAGCATGGCGAGCGCGTGTGCGGCGAACTGTTCCAGCTCGCGAACTCGGCCGACGACGCGGCGCGCGGCGCCGACGCCCTGGTCCTGGTCACCGAATGGAAGGAATTCCGCGCGCCGGACTGGCGCTTCCTGGCCGAGAACCTGGCCGCGCGCGCCGTGTTTGACGGCCGCAACATCTACGATCCGCAAACCGTGGTGGCCGCCGGCCTGTCCTACGAGGGCATCGGCCGCGCCGTCAAGGCGGAGGCGGCGTGAGCGCGGCCAAGACGGTCCTGGTGACGGGCGCCGCCGGCTTTGTCGGCAGCTACGTCGCCGCGCGCCTGGCCGGCATGGGCCACCGGGTGGTCGGCTGCGACAACTTCAACGATTACTACGATCCGCAGCTGAAGCACGACCGCGTGGCGGCGCTGTTGCAGCCGGCCGGGGTCGAATGCGAAAAGATCGACATCGCCGACGCCGCCCAGCTGCGCGCCCTGTTCGAGCGCGTGCGCCCGGAACTGGTGGTGCACCTGGCGGCCCAGGCCGGGGTGCGTTATTCGCTGCAGAACCCGGACGCGTATATCCAGTCCAACCTGGTCGGTTTCGGCAACATCCTGGAAGCCTGCCGCCACCACCAGGTGGAGCATCTGCTGTACGCCAGCAGCAGTAGCGTCTATGGCAGCAATGCCAAGGTGCCGTTCAGCGAAGCCGACCAGGTCGACGAGCCGGTCTCGCTGTACGCCGCGACCAAGAAGGCCAACGAGCTGATGGCGTATTCGTACAGCCACCTGTACGGTTTCCCGGCCACCGGCCTGCGCTTCTTCACGGTCTACGGTCCCTGGGGCCGTCCGGACATGGCGTATTTCAGCTTTACCGAAAAGATGCTGCGCGGCGAGAAGATTCCGGTGTTCGCGGAAGGCAAGCTGACGCGCGACTTCACCTACATCGACGACATCGTCGAGGGCGTGGTGCGGCTGCTGTTCAAGCCCCAGCCGGCAGGCACGGGCAAGGCGCGCCATGCGGTGTTCAACATCGGCAACAACCAGCCGGTGATGGTGCTGGACTTCGTGCGCACCCTGGAGCGCGTGCTGGGCACCGAGGCCGTGCTCGACTTCCAGCCGATGCAGGCGGGCGACGTGCCGGCGACCCACGCCGACACCGGCCGGCTGCAGGCATGGGTGGGCTACAAACCGGCCACGCCGCTGGAGACCGGGCTGACCCGCTACCGCGACTGGTACCGCGGCTGGCGCCGCTGATCTCTCTCTATATATAGAGGGCGCAAAAAAAAGCGTTGCCGCTGATGCGGCAACGCTTTTTTGCTTTGGAAGCTGCTGACTTCAATAGTGCTTATTGCGCCTCGTAAGCACCGATGTCCATCGCGCCCAGCACCGGACGGGTCAGGCCGTTGGCGATATGCTTGTAGTGCGCGATCGACTTGAGCGACACGCCGGTGAGCGAGGTGCCCGGGGTCGATGCGGCGTTGATGATCGCCACGTTCGAGGTCGGACGCAGGTCCCAGGTGGAGCGGTTGACGAAGCTGACGCTGTTCGCACGGTAGTTGGTCTTCTGCACGGCGCCGCTCTGGTTGGTCACGGTGCCGACGCCGCTGAAGATATTGTTCTGCATCATCACCTTCTTGGTCACGCCCGAACCGACCATCACGAAGTTGCCGCGGTAGGTGTCGTCGTTCAGGAAGGTATTGTTGACGATGTACAGGTCGTGGCCCGGATTGCTCGCGCCTTCTTCGCCGTAGGCCACCATGTTCGGGTTGCTGTGCAGCGCCGGCTGGTGGATCACGTTGCCGATGATGTAGGACGTGCCGGCGTTCGGCAGGTCGATCTCGTAGCTCGGCTTGCCGCTCGCGGTGGTGCCGGTCTGGCCCGCCGGGGTGCTCGAGAAGCGGTTATATACGATGGTGTTGACGCGGGCGCGCGACTTCAGGTTGTGGCCGACGTGGGCGTCGTGCGAGAAGTTGTAGCGGAAGGTCAGGCTGCCGACATTGCCGATATAGACGTTGTGGGTCTGGCCGGTGCCGCCGCCGTTGTGGCCGAACTCGGTGGTCTCGATCAGGATGTTGCTGGCGGTGTTGGCGCCGCTCAGGATGCCGTTCTGGTTGTCGTGGATGAAGCTCTTGCGCAGGGTGAAGTTGGTGCCTTCCAGGCGCAGGGCCGCACCGTTGGCGTCCGGCACTTTCGCGCCCAGCATTTCGACGTTCTCGATCACGACATTGCTGCCTTGGACGACCCAGGTGCCCTTGCCGAGGGCGTTCTTGCCGGCGGCGTCGATGCGCGGACGACCGTTGACGCCGCGGATGGTCAGGTTGCTCTTGGTGATGGCGCAGACGTCGCCGCTGTAGGTGGTGTTGCCGGTGATCTGGATCAGGTCGCCTGCTGCTGCGGCCGCGAAGGCGCGGCAGGGGGTCGCATAGGGCTTGCCGGGACCGACATCGCGGGTGGCGGCGTAGGCGGGCAGGGTGGCGGCGGCGGACAGGAGGGCGAGGGTGGTGCGCAGAGCGAAGTGCATGGGGTTTCCTTT
>CAMPHU010000292.1 GCA_946886065.1 uncultured Massilia sp.
GCGAGGTGCTCGGCCACGCTGGCGAAGGCCAGCATCCTGCGGCACACGAGGTCGCGCTCGCCCTTGCCGTCCGCCGGCGAGTTCATTGCGCACCCCCAGGACTGCCCAGCGCCTCCGCCAGTGCCTGCGCCAGGACATTCTTCCCATACGGCTTGTTCAGAAAGCGGACATCCGGCCCCAGCTCATCCTGGTGCCGCATGGCTTCGAAGGTATAACCGGAGCTGAGCAGGATGCGCAGTCCGGGCCGCAGCGCGCGGGCGCGCCGGGCAAGCTCGATACCGGAAATGCCCGGCATGACGACATCCGTGAACAGCAGGTCGACATGTTCGCCGTTCGCCAGCTGCGCCAGCGCTTCCTCGGCCCGGGACGCCTCCGTGACCTCGCATCCCAGCTCGCGCAACTGGGTGGAAATGTGCGCGCGAACGATCGGGTCGTCCTCCACCAGGAGGATGGCGCATCCGGCCGGCGGCCGCGCGCCGGCGCCTGCTGCGGGTCCGGGCCGCGCCTCGGGTTCGGCATGCGCACGCGGCAGGTACAGCTTCACCTGCGTGCCGTGCCCAGGCTCCGAATAGATCGTCACGTCGCCGTTGGACTGCTTGACGAAGCCATAGACCATGCTCAGGCCCAGGCCGCTGCCGGAAGCTTCGTCCTTGGTCGTGAAGAAGGGTTCGAACACGTGGTCCATCACGTCCTGGGGAATGCCATGGCCGTTGTCCGCGACCGCGATCACGACATATTCGCCGGGCGGCAGCGGCTTGCCCGGTTCGGTCTTCTGGTCTTCCATTTCGACCAGCAGCAGCTGGATGGTCAGCTTCCCGCCTTCGGGCATGGCATCGCGCGCATTGATGCAAAGGTTGAGGATGGCGGCTTCGAGCTGGGCGCGGTCCGCGTAGACGCACCAGCGGCGCTCCATGTCCAGCAGCTGGAGCTCGATATTCTCCGGCAGGCTGCGCGCGATCAGCGGACGGATCGACGCGATCGCTTCCCCGACGGCCAGGATCTGCGGCGTCAGCGGCTGCCTGCGTCCGAAGGCCAGCAGGCGGCGCGTCAGCTCCGCCCCGCGCTCGCCGGCCATCTGGATCATGTGGGCGATGTCGCGCAGCTCGGGCTGGGCTTCGAGCGCATCCACCAGCTCTTCGGCATTGCCGAGAATAACGGTCAGCCAGTTGTTGAAATCGTGCGCCAGGCCGCCGGTCAGCCGGCCCAGCGACTCGAGCTTCTGGATTTGCAGCAGGCGCTGCTCCAGCGCGATGCGCTCGCTCAGGTCCGTCACCACCGACAGGATGGCCCGCGGCGTACCGTCTTCGCGGCGCACCAGGATCCAGTGCACATGCACGACGAACTTGCGGCCGCCCGCCGCCGAATGCACCATGCGGCCCGAGTAGTCGCCGTGCCGCATCAGCACCTGCATCGCATGCTGGAAATCGGAGGGCGCGCACTGGGCATACAGGGTCTCGGACACCGGCCGGCCGATGACTTCTTCGCTGCTCCAGCCGTAGCGCGCGGCCGCCGCCTGGTTCCAGTACAGCACCCGGTTGTCGAGGTCGCGCACCAGGATGGCGTCGGTCGCGTAGTCGAGCATTTCGGCCTGCATGCGCAGGCGCGCTTCCTGCCGCTTCTGCTCGGTCAGGTCGGCGATGCTGCCGACCATCCTTTGCGGCCTGCCCTGCTCGTCGATCACCATGAAGCAGCGATGCAGCACATGGCGCTCGACATCCCCGGACAGTCGGAGCCGGTATTCGGCGGCCCAGTTCTCGCGCCCCGCCGCCACGCCCGCACGCAGGCTGGCGCCGACCCTCTCGCGGTCGTCGGGATGGATGCATGCCTCCCAGTCCGCCAGGCGGGTCGAGCGCGCCAGCACGCTGCCGAGCGGCTCCAGGGCGCTGCGGCTGCACCACAGGCCATCGTCCGCCATGCTCCAGTCCCAGACGACGTCGTTGGTGGCGCGGGTGACATAGCGCAGCCGCTGCTCGCTCAGCGCCAGCGAATCGGCCATGCGCTTGAGCTCGTACGAGCGCAGCACGATTTCCGCTTCGAGACGGGTGGTCTTGGACCGGGACGCATCGGTGCCGGACGGCCTGTGCGCCAGCACGTAATCGGTTACGTCTTCCACCCGGTGGATGATGAAGACGGCTCGTCCATCCGGATCGAGAACAGGCGAATTGATCGGGCTCCAGTAGCGTACCTCGAAGCCGCCGTCCGGACGGCGGATCGGATAGCGCTGCACCGCCATCACGTCGGGAACGCGGGTCTGCCTGACACGGAGCAGCGAGGCATTGAGCGCCGCGACGCCGCTGTCGGCGTCATCCGCCGGATCGTCGGGGAACACGTCGAACATGGGCCGTCCCACGATGCTCTCGCGCGTGACCATGGTCGCCTCGAGATAGGCATTGCTCGCCGCGACGATGCGGAAGCTGTCCGGCGCCAGCACCAGGTAGAGTCCGGGAGCGGACTCGAACAGCAGTCGGAACTGTTCCTGCGCCTGGCCGGCATCGTCGCCCCCGCCGCCTTCGGCGCCGGCGGCCGGACGGAAGCCGAACATCGCCTCGTCCTCGCTGGCCATGCCGGCGGCACGGCCCGGCACGCTGTCCACGAACAGGTCGGCGACCATGCCCAGTTCGCGCCCGGCGACCGGCTCCCGCGCACGCGCGCCGGCGACGGCCAGCACGCAGCCGCCCTTCCCCGCCCCGTACGGAAAGCTGCGCCTCACCGCCCGATAGCTGCGCAGGCCCGAGCGCTCCATCAATTCGAGGCATCCCGCGGGCAAGCGGCCGAGGCGCAGGTCCGGCAGGTCGCACTCGTCATCGGCGACCTGCGCTTCGAGCGCTTCGAGCGCCGCGCGGACAACCGGGTCATCCGCCGTGCAACAGCGTTGCGGAGCCGCCCCGTCGGGCAGATGAATGCTGACCATCGCCCAGTCGTCCCCGGTCGCGGTCAGCGCCAGCCGAGCGGCTTTCTCCATGCTGGCTGCGTCATTCGCCATGCTTGCGGGCCTTCCCTGGACGCTTTGTGTGATTGTCGATCAATAATTCCAAGATAGCACAGCGCCAGGAAGATGCACACACGACACACGGCGCTCACGCGCGGGCGCAGGCCAGGACTCCAAGCAGCACCTCGGCACTGACAGGCTTGACGAGGTGGAAATCCATGCCCGCCTGTACCGTGCGCTGCCGGCTATCGTCACCCCCCCATGCCGTCAAGGCGGCGATGCAGGCTTGCTCTCCCCAGGGCCGTTCGCGCATGCGGCGCGCCGTCTCGCAGCCGTCCATGCGCGGCATCGCGACATCGATGATCACGCATTGCGGGCAGAGTGCTTCCCCTACAGCAAGCGCCTCGATGCCGGAATAGGCGACGTTCACCGTGCAGTCGAAGATCGCCAGCAAGGACGCCAGGGCGTCGGCGGCGTCGGCATTGTCGTCGACGACCAGGACGCGGAGATTCGTCTCTTGCAGAGTCATGTTGTCCAAGGTGGGTATTGCTGCTACACAGCATCGGGGAATGGGAGCGCGCAGCTTACCGGGATAAGGTCGACGGGCGAAGTCGGATGGATTGCGACACGATGTCATCGGCAAGCCGCCTGCGCGCGACCTCGGCCAGGGCCGCCACATCGCCGGCGCCGGGCTGGCGCATGGCGTCTTCCCGTGAATGGCTTCCACTAGCCCTGCGGCGTAGTCCTACACGGCGTCGCACGGAATGCGTCATGCTGTCGCAAGCTTGCCCATCGCAGCGCCTTGCGTAAGCCAGTATCATCGCGCACAGCCGTATCATCCGGCTCTGCCGTTTCCATTGCCCGATCCACCCAGGCATCTTGCCTCCAACCGCTACCGTCCTACCCTACAATCATGCGGCGCACGCTGCCATTCCCGTTTTCACGATGAGCTCATTCTTGCTAATATCGTCCCACACGACACTTTTCCTGGGCGCCAATAATAAATGATCAGAGTTGTCATTGCCGACGATCATCAGCTGGTGCGTGAGGGTGTCAAGAAGGTCCTGTCCGTCGATCCGGAGATCGTCCTGGTGGGAGAAGCGGCCGACCTGAAATCGACGCTTGCCGTGCTGGAAACGGTAGAAACCGACCTTCTGCTGCTCGACCTTACCCTCAGCCCCATCCACGAACTGGACGCGCTGCGGACGGTCGTCGAGCGCTTTCCCGGCCTCCGGGTACTTGTGCTGAGTTCACATAGCGAAGAACGTTTCGGCATCCCGGTCCTGAAACTCGGCGCCGCGGGCTACATTCCAAAGTCGCTCACCGTCGATGTCATGCTGAAGGCCATCCATAAGGTGCATGCGGGTGGACGCTACCTGAGCGAAGACCTGGCGGACATACTCGCGCGGGAAGTGTCCTCGCCCCATCCCCGCCACGCCCATGAGCGCCTGACAGACCGTGAACTGCAGGTGCTGCACCTGCTGGCGGTGGGCCAGCCGGTCAAGCAGGTGGCAGCCAAGCTGGATATCAGCATCAGCTCCGTCAACACCTACCGCAGCCGTATCTTCGCGAAGCTGCAGCTCAGAAACAATGCCGATCTGATCCGCTACGCCATCCAGCACGGGCTGGTTGCCTGAGCGCCGCCGGAGGACGGGCCACGGCCCGGCGATGCGGAGCGGCCCTGAACAGTCGCCCGCAGCGCTTGGATGAGCATACTTGTCGTCGATATACGACACGCCTGTCGATGTCTCGACGACAAAAAATCGGGTTCCAACACAGTAGAATCCAAGATTCCTCGTTTTTCCCGATGAGCCGCACTCTAACCTCTCCCGGCTGTTGTAATGACCGCACGCACGCTACAACATCCTTCCGTTCTCCTCGTCGACGACGAGTCCTTTTCCGAAGAAATCGTTTCCCACGGCTTGAAGGCGTGCGGACAGCATACTTTCCGCTTCACGCCCCACGCCGCAAGCGCTGTCGACGTGGCCAGGGAAATGGCGGCCACCGTCGTCCTGGTGGACATGCGCATGCCTGGAATGGATGGCTTCGAGGTGACACGCCGGCTTTGTGCCGACAAACATACCGAACACGTCGCCGTGATCATTCTGTCCTCGGAGGACAATCCGGATATGAAGGCCCGGGCCTTCGAGGTCGGCGCAAGCGATTATCTGGTCAAGTGGCCGGATCCGCGCGAGCTGGTCGCACGGGTGCGCTCCCACAGCAATGCCTGCGTGGCCCGGCGCCAGCTCGATTCTGCCTTTACCTCCCTGCGCCAAAGCCAGCAGGATCTGGCGGCGAGTCAGTCGGCCCTGCTCCAGTCGCAGAAAATGGAAGCGATCGGCCAATTGACCGGCGGCGTGGCCCATGACTTCAACAACGTCCTGCAGATCATCGGCGGCAATTTGCAGCTCCTGAAGCTGAGCGACGGCGTGAAGGAATTCGGAAAGGTCCGCGTGGACACCGCATTGACCGGGGTAAAACGTGGCGCCGAGCTCGCCTCGCACCTGCTGGCTTTCGCGCGCCGG
>CAMPHU010000293.1 GCA_946886065.1 uncultured Massilia sp.
GCGTAGCCCACGTGGACGATGACGAAGTCGCCCGCCTCGACTGAGCCTGGCGGCAACAGGTAAAGGCTGACTTCGCGCCGCACGCCACCCGCCTCGCAGCAGGCCGCCGCTCCGTCGAGTGAGACTATCCGCATGGGAATGGCGAGGCACATGGAGAATTCGTCCGCTGGCGATCAAGGGTGCCACCCATATTCCCGCCTGGGCCGCATTAAATGTTTGATCTCGATCAAATACTCCCGCCAAGGCCACTTAGCACTTCTTTGACGCTGGTCAAACACAACAGGATCAAGACTGGTAATCCTGACGGCTTATGTCTTCCAGGGCCAATGATCATGTTCATAGAACGAGTTTGCGTGGCAACTGACGGCTCCGACCTTGCGGTACAGGCCGCCCAGATGGGCGCCCTGCTCGCCCGCTCGGGCGCGGGACGGATGTTCGCCGTGTCGGTCGCGCAACCGCATTTCTCCATACCGGAGAGGGCGGCTGCCATGCCCGACGCGGAAGCGGAGTTTCTACGCGCGCACGAGGCCGCCCAGTCGCACGTCGACACGGTCTCGCGCATCGCGCAAGCCGCCGGGGTCAGCTGCGAAACGGCGGCGCCGCTCTCGTCGACGCCGGGTCCGGAGATTGTCCGGATCGCGGAAGAACAGGGCTGCGACTTGATCGTAATGGGTACCCATGGTCCTAACGACGCCAACCGGCTGTTTGCCGGCAGCGTCGCCCAGTACGTGCTCGCGAACTCGACGGTTCCGGTGCTGCTGCTGCGCGTCCCGCGCGAGGCCTCCCAGCCCGAGTTCGGCGGCCGGCCGGCCGGCTAGGCGGGACGCCGCGTCAGCGCGTCATCAGCAGCGGCACTGTGCTGTCCTGGAGCAAGGTCCTGCTCACCCCTCCCAGGAAGAGTTCGCGGAACTGCGTGTGGCCGTAGCACCCCATGACCACCAGGTCGTAGCCGTCCTGGGTCGCCAGCGTGAGCAGATTGTGCCCGCAGTCGATGTTGCGTCTGATCGTCAGTATCTGCGCGTGGACGCCGTGGCGGCCGAGGAAGGCGGTGATGCCGGCGTCATCATCGTCCTCGACCAGGCTGTTCTCGTCCGGCGGGCGGAACGACACCACGGTCACGCGGCCGGCGCGCTGCAACACCGGCAGGGCCGCGCGCAGCGCCGCGGAGGCTTCCTTGCTGCCGTTCCAGGCGACGAGGACATGCTCGCCAGGCTCGCGCGCCACGGGTGCGCAGGGCACGACCAGCACCGGGCGCGCGCTGGTGAACAGCACGTATTCGGGGATGCGGCCAATCGTATCGGTCAGCGCTTCGGCCAGATCGTCCTGGCTGACAACCACGAGGTCGCTAAAGCGTCCCACCCTGGCCAGTGCATCGCTGGCGAGGTCGCACACCAGGCGGCTTTCCGACGACACGCCGGTCTCGCCGGCAATCGTCGTGAACTGCTCGAGCGCGCGGGACGCCTTGTCATGCAGGGGCTGGAAATAGCTCGCCTCGAGGCTGCCGGGAGCGGCGTGGTAGCCGTGCGGGAATACGTCGCGCGACACCCCGGTGGCGGCAAGCCCGATCAGGTGTGCGCCATGCGCCCTGGCCAGCTGCGCGGCGAGCCGTATGCGTGCCGGCGCATGGCGCGACAAGTCGGCATGCACCAATATGGTCTTGTAGCTCATCGTTCCTGCTCCCCGTGTTGATGACATTCGGAATCAGGACAGTCTCCCCGCTTCGCTCAACGGCGTGTTTGACCGAGATCAAATCCGCCTGCGCTCTATGAACAGACCATCAGTCGACTTTCGCGCCGGCGCCCAGGTCGACCAATACGACGGCTAGTGGGCCAACAGGACGGGGAACCGCATGGCCCGCAACACCGTCGCGCTGACGCCGCCGAGGATCTGTTCGCGCAGGCGCGCATGGCCATAGGCGCCGATGACGAGCAGCCCCGATCCTGCGGCGAAGGCCGCGTCGAGGAGCGCCTCGCCGGTACGGTGCCCGCCCGGCTGTTGCACGGGTGTCGCGACGACGCCGTGCCGCCGCAGGAAGGCCACGCAGCGGTCCGCTGCGCCCCTGTCCCATCCCTCGTCGCCTTCCCCGAGGGACAGGACCGTCACCTGCCCGGCGGCGCGCAGGAAGGGCATGGCGCCGTCGATCGCGCGGCAGGCTTGCACGCTGCCGTCCCAGCCCACCAGCGTGTCCACGCCGGGCCGCGCAGTGCTCGCACCGGGAATCGCCAGGACGGGCCGTGCGCCATGCAGCAGCACATGGGCGGCCAGGTCGCCTGGCGCGGACCTTCCCGTTTCGGCCATGTCCTGTCCTAGCACGACCAGGTCGCAATAGCGTGCCCGCAGCGCCAGCGCGCAGCCGGCCTCGTCCTCGGCGAGGCTGTGCTCGAAGGACACGACGCCTTCCGCTGCGGCCAGCACCGCGAAGCGCGCCAGCGCCTCGCGTGCCTCCTGCCTCAGCCGGTCGCAGCGCGCCTGTACGGCCGGTCCGGCCTGCGCGAGCACGTCGTGCGGCAGGTAGCGCGACAGCCCGGTGGCGGCGGCGCCGATCAGGTGGGCGCCATGCAGGCGGGCCAGCTGCGCGGCGAAGCGGACCCGGACCGCCGCACCGGGCGACTGGTCGACGTGCACGAGAATCGTCCTGTACTCCATGCCGGCTCCGATGGAAGGAATGCGGACAGGGTAGCGGCACTGATGCAAGCCGTCCAGTCGCACCGCTGCCTTAACATAACTTTCTAAGCTAATTTTGATTGCGGTCAAATAAATTCTTGTAATGCTTCGCTAGGCTGGCCGTATCCAGCCGTGGTCAGGAGACTTCATGAGCATTCGCAACCTCGGGCACTTGTTCCACCCCCGCTCGGTGGCCGTGATCGGCGCGTCCGACCGGCCCAGCAGCGTGGGCGCGACGGTGTGGCGGAATATCCTCGCGGGCGGATTTTGCGGGCCGCTGTGGCCGGTCAACCGGCGCCATGCCCAGGTTGCCGGCCATCCCGCCTTCGGCGCCGTGCGCGACCTGCCCGGTGTACCCGAGCTCGCCGTGATCTGCACTCCCGCGCCCACCGTGCCGGCACTGATCGGCGAGCTCGGCGCCGCCGGCTGCCGCGCCGCCGTAGTGATCAGCGCAGGCATGGATGCGGACGCAGGCGGCGGACGCAGCCTGCGCCAGGCGATGCTGGAGGCGGCGCAACCCTGGCTGTTGCGCATCCTGGGTCCGAACTGCGTCGGCCTGCTGGTGCCCGGCATCGGGCTGAACGCCAGCTTCGCGCCGGGCGCGGCCCTGCCCGGCCGGCTGGCCTTCGTGGCGCAGTCGGGCGCGCTCGTCACCGCCGTGCTCGACTGGGCCGCGGCGCGACGGATCGGCTTTTCCTGCTTCGTCTCGCTGGGCGACGGCAGCGACGTCGATTTCGGCGACCTGCTCGACTACCTCGCCGCCGACCCTGGCACCGACGCCATCCTGCTGTATGCCGAGAGCGTGCGCCAGGCCCGCAAGTTCATGAGCGCAGCCCGTAGCGCGGCGCGCGGCAAGCCGACTCTGATCGTCAAAGCCGGGCGCGGCAAGGATGCCGCCCGCGCGGCCTTCAGCCACACCGGTGCGCTGGCCGGCTCGGACCTGGTCTACGACGCCGCACTGCGCCGCGCCGGCATGCTGCGCGTGCTCACCACGGACGAGCTGTTCGACGCGGTGGCGGTGCTGGCGCGCACCCGGCCCCTGCGCGGCGAGCGCCTGGCGATTCTGACCAACGGCGGCGGGCCGGGCGTCATGGCGACCGACGCGCTGGCGGACGCGGGCGGCGTGCTGGCCCAGCTCGCGCCGGCCACGTTGGCGCGGCTCGGCGACGGCCTGCCGCCGCTGTGGTCGCACGCCAACCCGGTCGACATCGTGGGCGATGCTCCCGCCGAACGCTACCGCCATGCCCTGGCCGTGCTGCTGGATGCGCCGGAGGCCGACGCTGTCCTGCTGATCCATGCGCCGACGGCGATCGTACCCAGCGCCGAGGTCGCCCGCATCCTGCTGGCCCTGATGGCCGGCGCCGCCCGTCCGGTGCTGTGCTGCTGGCTGGGCGGGCCCAGCGTGGCCGAGGCCCGCCGCCTGTGCATCGAGGCCGGCGTCCCGGTCTTCGACACCCCGGAGGAAGCCGTCAAGGGTTTCCAGCAGCTGGTCGATTACCGCCGCAACCAGACCGCCCTGATGCAGGCGCCGGGCCCGTGCGAACTGGGCGCCCCCGACCGCCCTGCGGCCCGCGCCCACGTCGCCGGGCTGCTGGCCGCTGGCACGGATCCGGGCTGCGCGGGCGGCGCAGTCGGGGAGCGCGCCACCAAGACCCTGCTGACAGCCTACGGCATCCCCGTGGTGGCGACCGAGTTCGCCGCCGACCGCCCAGGCGCGCTCGCCGCCGCCGGTCGCCTCCGCTATCCGGTGGCGCTCAAGATCGTGTCGCCGGACATCGTCCACAAGTCCGATGTCGGCGGCGTGGCGCTCGACCTGGCCGGCCCAGAAGCGCTCGGCGCGGCGTTCGACGCCATGCTGGAGCGCGTGCGCGGCCGGCTTCCCCACGCGCGCGTGGACGGGTTCACGGTCCAGGCGATGGCGCGCCGCCCGCAGGCGCTGGAACTGATCGTCGGCCTCAGCACCGACCCCGTGTTCGGGCCGGTGGTGCTGTTCGGCCACGGCGGCATCGCCGTCGAGGTCACGGCCGACCAGGCAGTCGCGCTCCCTCCGCTGAACCGGGTCCTGGCCAGCGAGCTCGTCAGCCGCACCCGGGTGGCGCGCCTGCTGGCAGGCTACCGCGGGCGCCCGCCGGCGGACCTGCAAGCCCTGTACGATGTGCTGGTCCGGGTAGGCCAGCTGGCGGCCGACCTGCCCGAACTGGCCGAGCTCGACATCAATCCCCTGCTGGCCGACGCCGGCGGCGTGATCGCGCTGGACGCCCGCATGCGGCTGCAACCGGTTCCCGCCGGATGCGATGGCCATGCACGGCTGGCGATCCTGCCTTATCCCGAGCAACTGGAACGCCAGGTGGACAGCGCGGTGGGCAGGCTGACGGTGCGCCCCATTCGTCCGGAAGACGCCGCCGCGCATGAGGCCTTTTTCCATGCGCTCACGCCGCAGGACGTCCACATGCGCATGTTCGGCCTGATGCGCGAGCTGTCGCCGCAGCAACTGGCGCGCTTCACCCAGATTGACTATGCGCGCGAGATGGCCTTCATCGCCACCCGTCCCGGCCCGGACGGCAAGGGCGAAACGCTGGGCGTGGTGCGCGTCGTGATCGACCCGGACGACGTGCGCGGCGAGTTCGCGGTGACGGTGCGGTCCGACCTGAAGGGGCGCGGCCTGGGGCGCCTCCTGATGGGTTGCCTCCTCGACTACTGCGCGCAGCGCGGCGTGGCCG
>CAMPHU010000294.1 GCA_946886065.1 uncultured Massilia sp.
CTCGGCGATTTCCGACAGGATCTCGAGGTGTTGCTGGGTGACGTGGTCCGGAATCAGGAGGAAGAACAGCAGGCTGACCGGCTGGCCGTCCGGCGATTCGAAGGGAATCGGCTCCTTCAGGCGCACGAAGGCGGCCAGCGGCGCCTTCAGGCTCTTGCTGCCCTTGATGCGGCCATGCGGAACGGCGACGCCGTGGCCCAGGCCGGTCGAGCCGAGCCGCTCGCGCGCGAACAGGTTGTCCGACACGGTCGAGCGGGCGATGCCGCAGTTGTTCTCGAAGATCAGGCCGGCCTGCTCGAAAGCACGCTTTTTGCTCGACACTTCAAGGTCGAGCTGCACGTTCTCGAGCGAGAGGATTTTGCTAAGATTGGTCATGACAGTTGGTGCGATGCACAAGTGGTGTGCTTGCGAGCACGCATTATAGGCCTGTTTCACAGCCGTGACATTCGATTTCGCGTCCGTACCGGAAGCTCGCCGGACGCCCGTTTTTCACTCGACGAAACAGGGTGCTTGTCGTCTTGTTCCTCAGCTATTTTGAGACGCAATTTCCTTAATGAAATCCGACTGCAGGGCAGGCGAACGTACGCCCCTACCGCGTTCCACCGACTTTTGAACGCGTTTTGCTCAAAAATCGGGCAGTAACAAAAAGATCATTTCTAGCGTATCCGGATGATGACGGTTTGGCCACGGCTGTGGCCAAAATCGTACATTCTTTCCCTCTATCAAGCGTTTACTGACGGGCCGTACGCAAATTCGATGGCTTGCCGGTGCTGAAATTCGCACGCCAGGGGTTGATGTCGAGGCCGCCGCGGCGGGTGTAGCGCGCATAGACCGCCAGCTTGGTCGGCTTGCACTGACGCAACACGTCCATGAAGATGCGCTCGACGCACTGCTCGTGGAATTCGTTGTGCTCGCGGAAGCCGATCAGGTATTTCAGCAGGCCTTCCTGGTCGATCTGCGGGCCCACGTAATGGATCTGCACGGTGCCCCAGTCCGGCTGGCCGGTGACCAGGCAGTTCGACTTGAGCAGGTGCGACACCAGGGTCTCCTCGACCGGCGCTTCCTCGTGGTTGGCGCTGAGCAGTTGCGGCGAAGGCACATAGGCGTCGATCTCGACATCCAGGCGGTCGAGCAGGGTTCCCTCGAACTCGCCCATCCTGAGGCTGCCGAAGGCGTCCGGCGTGGTGAGCGCGACATGGACCGGCGCGCCGAAGGCGTTCGACAGGTCTTCGCGCAGCAGCGCCAGCAGGGCGTCGGTGTTGGCCAGGCGGGTCTGGTTGAAGGAATTCAAATAGAGCTTGAAGGACTTGGACTCGACGATATTGGGCGAGTCGGCCGGCGCGCTGAAGGTGGCGATCGCCACCTGCGGCTTGCCGCGCATGTTCAGCCAGGACAGCTCGTAGGCGTTCCAGATATCGACCCCGAAAAAGGGCAGGGTGCCCGCCAGGCCCAGTTCCTCGCGCTTTTGCTGGCGCGGGATCGGGAACAGCAGTTCGGGCGCGTACTGGCTCTGGTAGGCAGCGGTTTTGCCAAGTGGCGATTGGTCAGGAGTATTCACTGGAGTATTCATAGTCGTGCGAAAGGCGCTTGTGGCGCCCGCAGGATCGGCAGCCGTGGCGCCGACGCGTTCAACAATCATGTGCGGGCCGCGTTGGTAACGCAGCCCGCATCGGGTGTGCCTTGGCCGCTCAGGACCCCAGGAACAATTTATACACCGGATTGGCGCTCTCGTCCCAGTATCGGTAACCGAGCGTGGCGAGGAACTGCCGGAACTCCTCCATTTCGGCCTTCGGCACCTGCAGGCCGACCAGGATGCGGCCCACGTCGCCGCCCTGGTTCCGGTAGTGGAACAGCGAGATATTCCAGTTCGGCGCCATGCTTTCCAGGAAGCGCATCAGCGCGCCCGGACGTTCGGGGAATTCGAAGCGGTACAGCAACTCGTCCTGCGCCAGCATGCTTTTCCCGCCGACCAGGTGGCGGATGTGCAGCTTGGCCAGCTCGTCGTGGGTCAGGTCGAGGGTGCGGAAACCGTGCTCCTCGAAGGTACGCGCCAGCAGATGCGATTCGCTGCGGCTGCCGATCTGCGCGCCCACGAACACGTGGGCTTCGCGCGCGTCGCTGATGCGGTAGTTGAATTCGGTGACGTTGCGCGGCCCGACCAGCGAGCAGAAGCGGCGGAAGCTGCCGCGCTGCTCGGGGATGGTGACCGCGAACACCGCTTCGCGCGACTCGCCCAGCTCGGCGCGTTCGGCCACGAAGCGCAGGCGGTCGAAGTTCATGTTGGCGCCGCAAGCGACCGCCACCAGGGTCTCGTTCTTCACCGGCTCGCGGTTCATCTGCGAACGTTCGACATAGGCCTTGGCGCCGGCCACCGCCAGCGCGCCGGCCGGCTCCAGGATGCTGCGGGTGTCCTGGAACACGTCCTGGATCGCCGCGCAGATGGCGTCGGTGTCGACCAGGATGATCTCGTCGACCACTTCCTTGGCCACGCGGAAGGTTTCCTCGCCCACCAGGCGCACCGCGGTGCCGTCCGAGAACAGGCCGACGTCGGGCAGGGTCACGCGCTCGCCCGCCTTGAGGCTGCGCGCCATCGCGTCCGAATCCAGGGTCTGCACGCCGATCACCTTGATGTCCGGGCGTACCGCCTTGATGTAGGCGCCCACGCCGGCGACCAGGCCGCCGCCGCCGATGGCCACGAAGACCGCGTGGATGGGGCCCGAATGCTGGCGCAGGATCTCCATGCCGATCGTGCCCTGGCCGGCGATCACGTCCGGATCGTCGAAGGGGTGGACGAAGGTCAGGCGCTGCTCCTTTTCCAGCAGCAGGGCGTGGTTGTAGGCGTCGGTGTAGGAATCGCCATGCAGCACCACTTCCACGCTGGCGCCGCCGCGCGCCTTGACGGCGTCGATCTTCACCTGCGGGGTGGTGGTCGGCATCACGATCAGCGCGCGGCAGCCCAGGCGGCAGGCCGACAGGGCCACGCCCTGGGCATGGTTGCCGGCCGAGGCGCAGATCACGCCGCGCTTGAGCTGCTCGGCCGAGAGGTTCGCCATCTTGTTGTAGGCGCCGCGCAGCTTGAAGCTGAACACGCTCTGCATGTCCTCGCGCTTGAAGTAAATGCGGTTGCCCATGCGCTGGGACAGCGTGGGCGCCAGTTCCAGCGGCGTTTCCTCGGCCACGTCGTAGACGCGGGCGGTCAGGATTTTCTTGAGGTAGTCGGTAGTCATGGTCGGATAGCTGAAGTGAATGCCAAAGGATGCCGGCGGTCCGGGACGACGCGCACTGTTTGCCGGGAGGGTAGCCGTGGCATGCAGTACCGCACTACGACTTGAAGCACTGGGTGGCAGGCTGGTCGTATCGTGTCGTGACGATAAGTGAGGGTCATTATAATGGACGCTCAACACTATCGTCCCAGTCCACCCTCGATGATCGAAAACGCCGTCCTCTGGCTCCTGAATGTGCTCGCCGCGCCGACCGTGGGCCTGACGTCGGTATTTCTCATCAGCTTCGTCTCGGCCACCCTGTTGCCGCTGGGCTCGGAACCGGCGGTGTTCGCGGTGGTCAAGGCCAATCCGGCGATGTTCTGGCCGGCCATCTTCGTGGCCACCGTCGGCAATACGCTGGGCGGGGCGGTGGACTACTTCGTCGGCTACCGCGCCAAGGTGGCCTTCGCCAAGGAACGCCAGAGCAGGTGGTTCGGCTGGCTCAAGAAGTACGGGGCCAAGACCATGCTGCTGTCCTGGGTGCCGGGGGTGGGGGATCCGCTGTGCACCCTGGCGGGGTGGCTGCATTTGCCGTTCTGGCCGAGCGTGATGTACATGGCGATCGGCAAGTTCATGCGCTATGTGACGATGACGGCGGTGCTGCTGTATATCCCGAACGGGTTCTGGAAGACGGTGGGGGAGTTCTTCGAGCGCCTCATCGGCTGACAATACCCGTTAGCTCTTGAACGTCATCCCCGCGAAGGCGGGAACCCAAGTTTGCTCGCACGGCCACGCACGCAAACTTGGCCCCCCGCCTTCGCGGGGGCGACGGATAATAATGCGACGTCTGCCTCAGAGTTCAGCCATGACACCTCGCATCCCCATCGACCTCGAAAAATCCTACCGCCTCCTCAACCACGGCCCCACGGTCCTGGTCTCCAGCCACCACGCCGGCAAGGACAACGTGATGGCCGCCTCCTGGTCCATGCCGCTCGACTTCAAGCCGCCCAAGGTCGCGGTCGTGATCGACAAGCGCACCCTGACCCGCCAGCTGGTCGAAGCCTCCGGCGAATTCGCGCTCAACATCCCCGCGCGCGCACTGGCGAAACTGACCGTGGACGTCGGATCGAGCTCCGGCCGCGACATCGACAAGTTCGCCGCCTACGGCGCCACCACCTTCAAAGGCGAGCAGGTCGCCGCGCCCCTGCTCGAAGGCTGCATCGCCTGGCTCGAATGCCGCCTGATTCCCGAGCCGCACATCCAGGAGACCTACGACCTGTTCCTGGGCGAAGTGGTCGCCGCCTGGGCCGACCCGGCTGCCTTCACGCATGGCCACTGGAATCCGGAGCAGGGTGGCCGCAGGAGCATCCATTACGTGGCCGGCGGGCACTTTTTCGAGACGGGCGCGGCCTTCGAAGTCAAGGACTAAGCAGGGCGCGCAGACGCTATGGGATATGCCATTTTGCTCACCTGCCGAAAGCTTCGATGCACAGGTCGCCATTTGTGCAAATAAAATTTGTATAGACAGCGATAGTTCGATATTTCATTGCGGTACGGTCACTGGCGAAAATAGCCATTCCCCTGCGTGGTGCAGCGCAATAAGCTAGAATGGGCATCCTTCGGGCCAGTCCGACGTCGATCCGTATCCCATGAACGCCCCCGCACATATCCATACCCTGCTCGCCGACAATGCTCCCGCGCGCCTGCGCGAGATCCCGTACAACTACACCTCGTTTTCCGACCGCGAAATCGTGATCCGGCTGCTGGGTGAGTCGTCGTGGCAGCTGCTCGACGAGCTGCGCGGCGCCCGCCAGACCGGCCGTTCTGCGCGCATGCTGTACGAAGTGCTGGGCGACATCTGGGTGGTGCGCCGCAATCCCTACCTGCAGGACGACATGCTGGACAACCCGAAGCGCCGGGCCAAGCTGATCGAAGCCCTGCACCACCGCCTGGCCGAAGTCGACAAGCGCCGCCTGAGCGTCGATGCCGAACAAGGCGGCGACAGCGCCGCGCGCAGCGCCGCCGTGGAACAGCTGCTGGCCGCCGCGCGCAAGGCGGTCGACGATTTCGGCCGCGAATTCAGCGACATGTACGACCTGCGCAAGCGTGCCACGCGCGTGCTCGGCGCCTACACCGACAAGCGCAACATCCGCTTCGACGGCATGCACCGCA
>CAMPHU010000295.1 GCA_946886065.1 uncultured Massilia sp.
GCCAGAACCGCACCGTGTTCCTGTCGATGCTGGGCAATTCCTGGTTCTGGTTCTACGGCGCACTGGTGCTGGCGCAGTTCCCGCTGTTCGCCAAGGACTACCTGCACGGCGACCACAGCGTGTTCGTGCTGCTGCTGACCGTGTTCTCGCTCGGCATCGGCGCCGGCTCGCTGCTGTGCGAACGACTGTCGGGCCGCAAGGTCGAGATCGGCCTGGTGCCTTTCGGTTCGATCGGCCTGTCGGTGTTCGGCATCGACCTGTATTTCGCCAGTTCGGCCTATGCCGGGACGGCGGCGGTGGACGCCTTCGCGCTGCTGGCCCAGCCGGGCGTGCCGCGCATCCTGGCCGACATCGTCCTGATCGGCATCTTCGGCGGCTTCTTCATCGTGCCGCTGTTCGCCCTGATCCAGACCCGCTGCGACCAGAAGCATGTGTCGCGCACCATCGCCGGCATGAACATCCTGAATGCGCTGTTCATGGTGGCCTCGGCCGGCGTGGCGATCCTGCTGCTGGGGCAGGGCTTCACGATTCCGGAACTGTTCCTGGTCACGGCCCTGCTCAACGCGGTGGTGGCGGTCTACATCTTCTCGCTGGTGCCGGAATTCCTGATGCGCTTCCTGGCCTGGCTCCTGATCCACACCGTGTACCGGGTGCGCACCGTGGATGTGGCGCGCATTCCGGAAGAAGGCCCGGCGGTCCTGGTGTGCAACCACGTCAGCTACGTCGATGCCCTGGTGATCGGCGCCGCCAGCCCGCGCCCGATCCGCTTCGTGATGGACCACCGCATCTTCAAGACGCCCTTCCTGAGCTGGCTGTTCCGCGCCGCCAAGACCATCCCGATCGCGCCCGCCAAGGAAGACCCGTGGCTCATGGAGAAGGCCTTCGTGGACATCGCCCATGCCCTGCACGACGGTGAGCTGGTCTGCATTTTCCCGGAAGGGAAGCTGACCTCGACCGGCGAGATCAACGAGTTCCGCGCCGGGATCGCCAAGATCGTCGCGCGCAGCCAGGTGCCGGTGATCCCGATGGCCCTGCGCGGCCTGTGGGGCAGCATGTTCACGCGCGACAAGGCCAACCTGTTCGAGCGCCGCGTCGAACGTGGCGTGCGCTCGAAGCTGGCGCTGGCCGTCGGCCTGCCGGTGACGCCGGAGCAGGCCACACCCGAGTACCTGCAGGAACAGGTGCTGGCCCTGCGCGGCGACTGGAAGTAAGGCAGGATCCCGGACCCGGCTCTCCGGTGGGCTGAAAGCGGATTGAAAGCTTGAGGCCCATATAGTCATGCAAACAGCAGCGCACCGCGACTGCCACGATGACAATATCCGGAGACCTTATGAAGAAGTCGGCCCTCGCGCTCGCCGTCCTGGCGGCGCTTTCCCTGAACCGGTCCGCCAGCGCCCAATCGAACGTCCAGGTCTATGGCCTGATCGACGCCGGCGTCGAAGTCGTGAACCATGCCGAGACGGATGGCGGCAGCATGGTACGCGTTATCTCGGGCGGCAAGAACACCTCGCGCTGGGGGCTGCGCGGCAGCGAAGACCTGGGCGGCGGCCTGAAGGCCGTCTACAACCTCGAAGGCGGCATCCTGATGGACACCGGCGCATCGGACGGTCCGCTGTTCAAGCGCCAGGCCTACGTCGGCCTGGATGGCGGCTTCGGCCGCGTGGTCATCGGCCGCTCCTTCACCACCACCTATGACCTGGTGATCAAGTTCGACCCGATGGGCTTCGCGCCCCATTATTCCTGGGCCACCACCGGCAACGCCACCGGCCCGTCGAAGTACGGCATGACCACGGCCTTCGACAACCTGGTCAAGTACACCGGCACGAACAAGTCGGGCGCCGGCACCTTCACCTACGGCGCCAGCGTCGGCCTGGGCGAGCAGGCGGCCGACGCCGCCGATGGCCGCAAGTTCGCGGTCGGCGCTTCCTGGTTCACCGACGACCTGGGCCTGATGGCATCCTACGAGCAGGTCAACGGCCTGACCCAGGCTGCCACCGGACGCCGCGACAAGACCAATGTCTTCCACCTGGGCGCCGACTACAAGACCGGCCCGTGGCGCTACACGGCCGGCATGCGCGGCTACAAGCTGGAATCGGGCAAGGCGGCCACGCCGGACCTGCGCGCCGACACCTATTGGGGCGGCGTCAGCTACGCCGCCGGCGCGACGACCCTGACCGGCGCCGTCTACCACATCAACAGCAAGAATTTGCCGGCAGCGCGCGACGCCGACCCGACCATGGTCGTGGCGCGCATGCTGTACGCGCTGTCCAAGCGCACGGTGCTCTACCTGTCGGCGGCGCACGCCAGGGCCGACCACGGCCAGCTGGTGGGCCTGTCGCGCGACGACGCGGGCATGGGCGCGACGCAGACAGGCGTCACCGCAGGCATCCAGCACCGCTTCTGATGCGCAGGCCGCTGTACGGGTTCTGGAGCCGCCTGGGCCGAGAGACGGCCGGCGCCGGCGGTCGGCCCGGAGTGCCCCTGCGAGCGTGCTTGACCGGTGTCTGCACAAGCATTTTATTGAAAACGTATAACAAAAACTCAAGCAATTTTTCTGTCTCTGATATAATTGTTGGCTCGTCGGGGCGTAGCGCAGCCTGGTAGCGTACCTGCATGGGGTGCAGGGGGTCGGAGGTTCGAATCCTCTCGCCCCGACCAAGAGAATCAAGGAGATAGGCCAGCTTTCGAGCTGGCCTTTTTCTTTTCTTGACGCCTTGCGCAGCACCTCCAGCCTCAGCGAACTTCGCCATGTTCGGCAATCAGGCGCGCTGCGCTGTAGAGGTCGGGTGCAATGCGGGTAGGCAGGCGGCGCGGTCCGAGCCGCCATTCGGTTTCGTTGCCGTTGTCGATCAGGAGCGTACGGCAGCCGGCGCGGTTGCCGGCCTCGACATCGTGGAGGACGTCGCCGATCATCCAGGACGCCCGCAAATCGATCCCGTGCTCATTACTGGCCCGTAGCAGCATGCCGGGCGACGGCTTGCGGCAATGGCAGGCCTTTGCGTAGCTCCGTACGGTGCCGAGAGGATGGTGCGGGCAGTAGTAATAGCCGGTGAGCGTGACCTGTTCGCGGAACAGCAGGTCGGACAGGCGGTCGGCCACCGGCCTCATCGCGTCTTCTCCGAAACATCCGTGCGCAATGCCGGACTGGTTCGTGATCACGAATAGCCGGTAGTCCATGTCGGCCAGCAGGCGCAGCGCCGGGCCCGCGCCGGCCACCAGGTGAATGCGGCGCGGTGCGACGTTATAGGGCAGGTCATCCACCAGGGTGCCATCCTTGTCGAGGAAGATCGCTTTCATTCGAAGAATCCGGAACTTAGCCAGGCCGCCGCGTGATCGTCGTCGCGGACGAGGAGGCGCGCTTGCCTGCACCCGCACCCGGGGTGTGGCCGGCCACCGCTGTGCGCGCGGAGCCGCTGGCGTCCTGCCGCTCCCATCGCCTCTGCCTGGGCAGGCTGGCGCTGCAAGGTTTCAAGGCGCCCGGCGAGCGCCTCGGAATCGCGCGGAGGAATAAGGTAGCCTGTCAGGCCATCGACGATCAGGTCTTCGATGTGGCGGACCCGCGTGCCGATGACTGGACGGGCGCAGGCCATCGCGGCGGCAAGCGTCCCGCGGCCCCGCGCATACCAGGGCGTACAGGCGAGGACATTCGCTGCCCCATGGTAATCGCGCATCTGCCCGTGATCCTTCGGGACGCTGAAGCGTACCTGCGCCGCGATGCCGAGATCGGCAGCTACGGTGCGCAGGCGGGCCAGTTGCGGCTGCCATGCCGGCGTCCGCTGGAGGTCGGCATGCGCGACGATCAGGTCCGCGTTGATGCCCCAGCGCGCCCGCAGCATCGCAAGACCCAGGATGACGGTATCCGCGCCGGCGCACGGCGCCAGTCCCGCCGCGTGCAGGACGATGAAGCGGTCCTGGGCAAGCCCGAGGCGGCGCCGGGCGCTGGCCATGCGGGAGGCGAGATGGAGGGGACCGGGCATCGCCGCCTCACGCGAAGCGGACGCGGTAGCGCACCGCGCCGGCCAGCCGCCAGAATACCGCCAGCGGCGGGAGCAGCATGGAAGTGAAGATCATGTCCGCCACGTAGGCAGGGCCGCGTGCAGTGCCCCGCAGCCGCCGTTCGCACAGGCGCGCCGTCAGCAACAGCCATGCGGCGCCGGCCGCGTAGGCGAGAGGTCTTGGGCCGGCCGCAAGGCCGGCAAGCGTCAGCAGCAGCACGGCGGCGGTGGCGTAGTGTTCCCAGCACGGGTGCGGCTCGACCTTCTGCCGGTAGAGCGCCGGATGCTTCTTGTACAGCAGGGCGTCGAAGATGGCGTGGCGGATCTGCAGCAGGCTTGCGCCCCACGGCACGGGACGCACCGGATGCTCGGCCAGCGCCTGTGGCGCGCGCTTGACCTGGATGGCGCTTTCCAGCAAACGGAAATGCAGGTCGGCGTCGGCGCCGCGCCGGACGCTGAAGCGTTCGTCGAACCCGTCCATGCGCTCCAGGACGGGCTTGCGGATGAAGCAGTTGGCGCTCGTGAAATCGAGCCGATCGTGGGCACGGGCATGGGCGCTGCGCCCGCGATTGGCCCGGCCGGCAGGGGCGGGCGTTTCGATGCGGCCGCAGATGACGTCGATATCGTCGTGGAAGGCGGCCAGTCCCTGGGCCAGCCAGTCCGCGGCCGGCACCGCGTCGTCGCTGGTGAAGGCAACGATGGCGGCGCGTGCGGCGCGCCAGCCGCGGTTGCGGGCGGCCGCCGGGCCGCGTGGCCCCGGATTGGCGACATAGGCCAGCCGCGGTCCGCGCTCGAGGGTGCGGGTACGCCATCCTGCGACCAGGTGCAGGGTGTTGTGGTTGGGTTCGTCGTCCACGACGATGACTTCGTAGCTGCGTGGATCCAGGCTCTGCCGCATCAGCGCATCCAGGCTGCGGTCGAGCAGGTCCATGCGGCCGCACGCCGGCAGCACGACCGAAACGGCAATCAGTGCGTCATCCGTTGCTGACATATGTCGTCTCCGCTGATGCTTGCGAGTGCACCGTCCGCAGGGCAGGGCGGGCGCGTTGCAGGGCATGTTCACGAGGGTGTCGAGTGGGGTTCGATTGCGTCGAAACCGCCGGGTTCCGCCCCGGCGGTGCGGCTTCGATGTGGATCAAAGGCTGTGCCGGACGGCCCCGCGAAAGCGCTTTCGGACGGGTATGCTGGCCACCTTTGTTACACTGCCGCCTGTGATCAACATGACAACCAGGTACCGAGCATGAAACAACTCTATATCGATGGCCAGTGGATCGACGGCGCTGGCATGACCACCACCCGCAGCCCGTCCGACCGCAGCGACATGATCGACGACTACGCCAGCGCCGGCGCGGAGCAGGCC
>CAMPHU010000296.1 GCA_946886065.1 uncultured Massilia sp.
CTCGAGCAGCACGACCGAAGCGTAGCCGCCCAGCACGCCCTCGACTGCGCCCTGCCACTTCGGATCCGTCACTTCGACGATGTCCGACAGCATGGCGTGGGCGATGCCCTCGTCGCGCAGGGCGCGGCGCATCAGGCGCTGGGCTTCCGGTTCCGGCATCGCGCTCTTGCCCTGCAGGGCCGAGATGGTGGCCATCTCGCCGGCGATCTTGGCCGAGATGGCGTCGCGCTTGCCCTTCTGGCGCGCGAGCTCCGCTTCCTTCTCTTCCAGCTGCTTGGCGACTTCCGCGATGTCGGCGCCGGCGTCCGCCGCCAGCTTCTGCAGGCGGTCGCGCTGTTCCAGCACGCTTTCCATCGGCTTGAGGCGGGCGTTGACCTGGTTCAGGCGGCTCGCCAGTTCCGTGCCTTCCTGCTCCAGCTGGGTCTCCAGCTTCTGGGCGTCTGTCAGGGCGCGCTGCTGGGCCGCGAGCTGGTTGCGCTTCTCGGTCAGCATGCTGTCGGCCTGCACCAGGGGTTTACGCGCCTCGCGCAGGTTGCGGCTCATGCTCGCGGACTTCTCGCGCGCCTCGTGGTATTCCAGCGCCGGCAGCACTTCTTCCTTCAGGTCGCGCTTTTCCTTGTGCAGGTCTTCCCACTGGTGGTAGTTGGCGACGCGCAGGCGCAGGCCCTCGAGGTTGATGCGCGAGGTTTCCAGCTCGGCCTCGAAGCGCTTCAGTTCCGTCTCGGTGTCGCGCTGGTGGCGCTTGGCTTCGTCGTAGGCGTCCAGCACTTCCTTGTCGCCGAACACCTGGAACACCAGGTCCAGCAGCTGGCGCGGTGCGTATTCGCACAGCTTGTCGGTCTCGCCCTGCTCCAGCGCCAGCACCTTGGACATGGCCGGCGACAGGCCGGCCGAGGCCAGGCGTTTGCGATAGTTCTCGACACCCAGCCAGTCGGTGGCTTCGGTGACTTCCTCGATCTCGACATTACCCGGTCGCATCAGGTACTGGCGCTTCCAGTCGCCGCCGTTCTTCTGCACCTGGCAGAACAGGGTCACTTCGTCGTCCGAGAAGAAGCCGGAATGGCGGAATGGTCGGTTCGACAGCTGGCGGCCGACCGGCGCGTTGTCGACCACGGCGCGGATCCAGGCGCTCTGCTGGCCCGAGTGGCGCGCATAGTGCTTGTACGTGCGTCCCATCGAGCAGTCCAGGCCGAACAGGGTGCGCAGCGCATCCAGCAGGGTGGTCTTGCCCGAGCCGTTCTGGCCCGCGATGGTGATGATCTTGGCGTCCAGCGGGATGTTCTTGATCCGCTGCCAGTAATCCCAGTGGACCAGTTCGAGTGATTTAATGTGGAACATCGGCTATCTCAATTCGGGGTATCGGTTGCAGCTTCGTCGGCGGCCGGCGTTTCGACCACGGGGTCGTTGGCCGCTTCGGCGTCGACCGGCGCGCGGCGCGGCGCGGCGGCCAGCGGGGCGCGCTTGAACACCTCGGCCAGCGCGCCGTTGATGATGCGCTCCTTGAGCACGTCGGTGTCCATCATCAGGTCCAGCAGCGGGCCTTCCAGGATCACGTCGCCGCGGCGCTCGATGAAGCCCAGCTTGGCCAGCACGCCCAGGTTCATGTCCATGCGCGTCTTCTTGCCCAGCTTGTCGCCGAAGTCCGACAGCAGCGCGGTGTAGGAAATGCCGATCGAGGTGTCCTCGGCGCGCGGGATCGGCGCTTCCTTGTCGAACATGTCGGTCTGGTCGTCGTCCACCGTGGTATGGGTTTCCTGGCGCTCGCGCTTGGGCAGGATGATCTGCGCCCACAGCACCACCAGCAGGGCCACGCCGTCGCGGGTCAGGCCGAAGTTGTTGTTCTGCCAGATGTCCTTGGCGCCGAAGATCTTCGGCTCCACGTTGCGGTGCAGGGCGATGGTCACGTGGTCGGCGTACACGTTGTCGAGCAGCTTCAGGCCCGATTCCAGCAGGCGCTTGTCGACCTCGATGCGGAACTGCTCGTCCGACAGGGCGCGCTTGACCATCTTGTCGTCGCGGCGCAGGGTCTGGTGCGTCAGCAGGCGCGCGATCAGGATTTGTGCGTCGTCATTCATTGGGCGTACTGCTTTCGGAAGAATTCAGGGAGAGGGTGGCGATCGACATGGCGGCCACTTCCGGGTCGTCCAGTGGGATCATCTCGTCCACCGGTTCGAAGTTCAACGGCAGGCGCGCCAGCTCGGCGGTCGGGCCCTGCAGGCTGGCTTCGGCGGCGTCGCCCAGCAGCGGCAGCAGCGAGGCGCGGTAGGACGCCACGGCGAAGCTGGCCGGCAGCAGCGACTCGTGCAGCTGGACCTTCTTCGGGCCGCTTTCGGAGAACTCGGGGAAGTTGCCCAGGTTGGCGAAGTCGGCCAGCTTGTTGATCCAGTCGTTCAGCTCCAGCTGCCCGGCCGGGTTGTCGTTGATCGTGGTGGGCGCGTCCTGGCCGCTCGGCAGGCCTTTCGGGCCGGTCGAGGTGACGCGCTCGGCCAGCAGCTCGGTCTCGGCCACGTCGATCATCTCGGCCGGGGTGGTGAACAGCGGCACCACCGGGCGGTCGATCGCGCCTTCGGCGAGGCTGGCCAGGTCGTCGTGGGCCAGCAGCCAGCGCTTGACGTCGGTGGTAGACAGGCCGGACTGGCCCAGGTGCACGCGCTGGCGCTCGATCTGGTTCAGGGCGCGCGAGAACATGCCCTGCATGTTCAGCAGCGCCGACTGGGCGCGGCCGATGGCCTGGGCGGCCTTATGCGTGGCCGAATCGGCGCGCTCGTCGGTGGTGATGGCGCGCAGGATGGCCGAGCCCTTCTCCACCCAGTCGCAGGCCATGTGCCACTTGGCCTGCGAAGTGCGCAGGCGGAATTCGGAACCGGAGGCGATCGCGTCGCGGAATTCCTCCGTCAGTTCCACCAGGCGGCCCAGCAGGTGCTTGAGCTGGTCGACGGTGACGCCGCCCACGGCCTGGGCGCCGGCCACCTGCGACAGCAGGAAGCCCATCTCGGCGTCGTCGTCCTCGGGCTTGCCCAGGGCCAGCAGGGTGTCGAGGGCGGACAGCACATTGCGCGCCAGCGGCGTGATGCGGTACACCGAGGCCGGGGCGTCCCAGGCCAGCAGGCCGTGGGTGCGCAGGCGGTTCAGCACCGTCTCCAGGCTTTCCGGGATCAGGTAGGCCAGCTTCTGGTTGATGTCGGCGCGCGAGAAGGCCGAGCTGGCGGTGTCCCCGGCCAGCTCGCGCAGCACCAGCAGGCGCACCAGCACGCCGTCCTGGGTGCCGTGGAACAGCGCCGTGAACGCCGACAGCATGGGCTGCGCACGCTTGAGGTGAAACACCTGCTCGATCTCGTCCGGGGCCACGCCTTCATGGAAGTGGGCCTGCAGCGGATCGTCTTCCTGCGCTGTCGTAAAGGAGTCTGCGGCCAGAACCGCGCCGCCAAGGTGATCGATCATCGTGTGGAATACCAGTCTTCTTGCGCGGCCAGGCCTGCTCCGCGGGGGCGCCAGTATAACAGTTAAGCCCAGGCAATTTGCAGTTTGGCAGGCTCTTGCAGGCTGTCAATTGCAGGAAAGACACACGATGATCGCCTCGACAATCTTGTTCAAATTACATGAAAATCACTGCTTGTCGATGGCTCGGATGGTCTGCTCGATGGTTTCCTTCTCGCCTTCCGTGAAGCGCAGCTTGACCGGATACCAGTCCCGTCCCGGCGCCAGCCAGACCGACAGGGTCTGGTCGCGGCCGTCGTCCAGCGGCTCGCGGGTCAGCATGACCGTGTCCAGCTCGCCCAGGCCGGTGCGCAGCTTCTCGCGCTTGACCACCTTGAAGGTCCAGGTCTCGGCGTCGCGGCGGCCGGCCACGAAGAAGGGCCAGGCCGAGCCGGGCTTGAACTTGTCGCCCGCGGCGCGCGCCACGGCGGCCAGCTGCCAGGTGACCGACACGCGGTCCTGCTCGCCGCCCTTGAGCGCGTAGGTCTTCTGGCTTTCCGAGAAGCGCAGCGTCCTGCCGTCACGATCGAAAGTGGTCGTGGTCGGGTCCTTGCGCAGGCGCTTTTCCCAGAATTCGCGCGGCGCCAGGCCGAAGGCGTCGACCGTGCCGTCGCTGCGGTCCTCGGTGATGGTGCCCAGCACCGGCACCTTCGACTCGGCCTTCAGGCTGTATTTGCCGCCGCCGGCGCGCCAGGTGATCAAGGCATCGCCCTTGAGCGAGAAACCGCGCTGGCGCGCGCTCAGGTCATAGCTCAGGTCGGCCGAGGGCGGCAGCTCGAACGCCCGCTTGATGGCCGGATGGGAGGGCACGGCATCCTGGGCGCCGGCGCCGAGGCTGGACGCCAGCAGCATCACAGCCGCGGTTCGTCGAATAGTTTGCAAATGCATATCAAGTCCCTGGTCGGTTCAAGACGATATTATTCACCGTTTGCGTTGTGACTGCTCCGCTCGCTTCAGTATTGCGAATTTGTACAGGCATCCAGCCGTGCGCGGGCGACAGCCAGATGTCCAGGCGCGACTTGTACGAACCCGGCCTGGGCGGGCGCGTCAGGTGCACGGTCTGCAGGCGCCCCAGGCTGGTGACGATCTCTTCCTGCCCCACCACCTGGAAGCGGAACACGCTGGCGTCGCGGTCCTCGCCCACCAGGATGTCGATGTCGCCGCTCAGCTGCTTGGGATCGCCGCGCGCGATCGCCGCCAGCTGCAGCGGAATGCTGGCCTTGTCCTGGGCGCCCGGCGTCAGGGGATAGGTGGCCTGGGACGCCGAAAAGCTGATCTTGTTCCCTTCCCAGTCGAAATGGGTGGCGGTCAGGGAACGGCCGCGCCGCTTTTCCGTCATCCTGACCGGCGCGAAGCCCGCCGCACCCAGCCTGCCCTCGCTGGTGAGCACCACCAAGTTCACGCGCGCGAACACCACGCGGATGCCGGCTTCGATCCGGATGCGGTAGGCATCCTGGCCAAGCTGCCAGGACAGCACGGCTTCGCCGGACCAGCGGGTGCCGTCGGCGTCCACGCGCGCGACGTCGAGCTCGATCTCGGCGGAGGGCGGCATGTCGACCGTGTAGTGCGGCAGCGCCGTGGCTGGGTCTGGGGCCGGCGGGGCCGCTTGCGGCCCGGCGGCCCCGGCTCCGGCTTCGGGTGCCTCCTGCACCGCGGCCGTCTCCTGTGCGGCCGGCGCCCCCTCCACCGGCGCCGCCGGCGCGGCCGGCGTGGCGCCGCCCGGTTCCAGCACGGCCGTCCCGAGTTCGGCCGGCAGCGGCGCAATCTCCGGCAATGGCGGCGGCGCCACTGCCGGGAGGGGAAG
>CAMPHU010000297.1 GCA_946886065.1 uncultured Massilia sp.
TGCCGATCTTCAGGAAGGTCGACAGGTAGTCGCGCGGCGCCAGCAGCAGCCACACGGGGATCACGGAAGCGATGAAGCCGTAGCCGATCAGCATCCAGGTGAGTTCGGTGCCGGTGAAGGTGAACATCGGGCCCAGGACCGGGGAATCGTGCACCCACTGGCCGCCGATAATGGCCAGCATCAGCAGCACGAAGCCGATCATCGACACTTCGCCGATGCGGCCGACGCGCACGTAGCGCGAGTACAGGCCCATGAACAACGCGATCGGGATGGTCGCCATCACGGTGGAGGTGCCCCATGGGGAACCGGTCAGCGCCTTCACCACGATCAGCGCCAGCACCGCGAGGATGATGACCATGATCATGAAGGTGCCGAGGAGGGCGATCATGCCCGGGATCTCGCCCATTTCCGACTTGATCAGGTCGCCCAGCGAGCGGCCGTCGCGGCGGGTCGAGATGAACAGCACCAGGAAGTCCTGCACGGCGCCGGCGAACACGACGCCGGCGAGGATCCACATCATGCCGGGCAGGTAGCCCATCTGGGCGGCCAGCACGGGGCCGACCAGCGGGCCGGCGCCGGCGATCGCGGCGAAGTGGTGGCCGAACAGCACGTACTTATTGGTCGGTACGTAGTCGAGGCCGTCGTTGAATTTATAGGCCGGGGTCTGGCGCTTGGGGTCGAGCTGCATCACCTTGCTGGCGATGAAGAGCGAATAGAAGCGGTAGGCGATCAGGTAGATGCAGACTGCCGCCGCGACCACCCAGATGGCGTTGATGGTTTCGCCGCGCTTGACTGCGACGACGCCGAGCGAAAATGCACCCAGCAGCGATAGCGCGACCCAGCCGAGCGCGCGCATTGAACGATTCATTGTGACTCCTCCGATAAGGATTGGTGCTTCTTGTTCCGCCGGTGGGGCCGGCGCATTTATTCACAGCTACCGGGGAGTATCTTGCACTTGTATTTGGCTCGCAAGCGCATGATTACGGAGAGGCTGCGTAGTATTACGTAGAGAAATTGGCGCGCCGAGAAAGTAATCGAGTGGTGTTAGCTCAAGCAGGTCATTCCGGCGAAGGCCGGAATCCAAGCTCTGTATGCACCGGCGAAACGCTTGACTTGGGCCCCGGCCGAGGGGGACGCCGAGTCCCGGGCGACGGTCTTGCGGATCTCGCGGAGAACGTCATCAGCGCCTTGCAAGCTACTTAGACCAGAAAGCGCTCCCAGGCGTAAAATGCGCGCATGCAAGTTTTCAATGTGGACGCGCCAAATGGCTGAGACCTTACGCCTGAGACAAAAGGTGATCGTGCTGGCGATCGCACCGCTGATCGTGGCGCTGGTGGCGATCGCACTCTTCGTGCGCCAGCAAGCCGTGACGCTGGCGCAGCAGCAGCGCGCCACCATCCAGCGCGCCTACCTGGACAGCAAGGAAGCCGAGCTGCGCCATTACGTGGCCCTGGCCACGCGCTCGATCGCCCACCTGACCCGCTCGGGACGCAACGACCCCGCCACCCTGGCGGAAGCCAAGCGCATCCTGGCCTCGCTCAGCTACGGCGACGACGGCTACTTCTTCCTGTACGACATGCAGGGCAACAACCTGATGCACCCGCGCCAGCCCGAGCTGGTCGGCAGCAACATGTGGAACTGGCGCGACGACCTGGGCGAACCGACCATCCAGCGCCTGATCCAGCGCGCCCGGGCGGGCGGCGGTTTCCAGCGCTACCGCTGGGTCAAGCCTTCGTCCAGCCAGCAGGCGCCCAAGCTCGGCTACGTGGTGCCGGTGCCGCACTGGGGCTGGATGATGGGCACCGGCATCTACCTCGACGACGTGGAAGCCGCGCTGGCCCAGATCGACGCCCAGCAGTCGCGCAATATCGAAGAAACCCTGCTGTGGATCGCCGGCCTGGCGATCCTGGCCGCGCTGACGGTGGCCACCGGCGGGCTGGCCCTGAACATCAGCGAGCACCGCGTGGCCGACGCCAAGCTCAAGGCCCTGGCCCAGCGCGTGGTCGACTCGCAGGAAGAAGAACGGGCGCGCCTGTCGCGCGACCTGCATGACGGGATCAGCCAGGCGCTGGTCTCGGTCAAGCTGCAGCTGGAGGCGGGCATCATCCGCCTGGGGGGCGACGACGCCCAGCGTGCGCAGGCGAAGATCGGCCTGGAACGCACGGTGGAGCAGGTGAAATCGGTACTGGGCGAGGTGCGCCGCATCTCGCACGACCTGCGTCCGACCCTGCTGGACGATCTGGGCCTGGCGCCCGCGCTCGACCACCTGGCCAGCGAATTCGGCGAACATGCAGGCACACCGGTGCGCTTCCGCGCCGAAGGGCAGCTCGACGGCCTGCCCGAGATGGCGGGCACGGTGCTGTTCCGCGTGGCCCAGGAAGCCCTGACCAACGCCGAGCGCCATGCGGGCGCCGGCTGCATCGACATGAGCCTGGTGCGCGCGGGACGCTGCCTGACCCTGGCGATCCAGGATGACGGCCTGGGCTTCGACGCCGACAGCGTGGCCGTGCACCCGAAGCGCGGCATCGGCCTGCGCAACATGATGGAAAGGATGGAAGCGATCGGCGGCCGGCTCGCGATCGCCTCCTCGCCGGCCGGCACCCGCGTGGTGGCCAGCCTCGACCTGGAGGAACAGGCATGAGCCAAGAAGTGAAGATACTGCTGGTGGACGATCATCCCCTGGTGCGCGACGGCCTGCGCGCGCGCCTGGAAGCCGCGCCGCACCTGCGCGTGGTCGGCGAGGCCGGCTCCGGCCAGGAAGCGCTGGAGCTGGCCGGCCGGTGCCAGCCCGACCTGGTGCTGATGGACGTGAACATGCGCGGCGGCAGCGGCATCGACGCCACCGCCCGGCTCACGGCGCGCTATCCCGGCATTGCGGTATTGATCCTGTCGATGCACGACAAGCCGGAGTATGTGAGCCAGGCCATGCAGGCCGGCGCGCGCGGCTATGTGCTCAAGGACGCACCGGGCAAGGACATCGTGCTCGCCATCGAGACCGTGATGGGCGGCGGCATCTACTACAGCGCCGCGCTGGCGCGCCAGCTGGCCAGCCCGCTCGCGGCCGACAACCAGCTGACCTCGCGCGAGCAGGAAGTGCTGCGCCATATCGCCGCCGGCCAGTCGAACAAGCAGATTGCCCGCGAACTCGACCTGTCGGTGCGTACGGTCGAAACCCACCGCCTGAACATCAAGCGCAAACTCGGCATCGAAGGGCAGGCGGAGCTGATCCGTTTCGCCGTCCAGCGCGCCGGATTCGAAGAAAACCCATAAATCGCCTTCCTGCATGCATATTTAGCGGATACCGTATCTTTACGGAAACACCGGGTGTTGCTTTCTAATAATTGGTGCACTAAGATCATCTGAATATCACCTTTGAAACAACACATGGCCGCGCAGGAACTAGATTCAATTCCGCTGGTTGCATTCGACCCGGTCGCCAATGCGCAGAACGAGTGGGTAGCGCTGTGCCTGCGTGTAGCATCAGGCGACGACATGCCGGCGCGCCTGCAGGCCGTGTTCGGCATGCCCGACCTGCTGGCCGCGATCGCGCCGCTGGACGGCCTGCTGATGGTCGACAGCCCGGCCGCGCTCACGCATCCTGTGCTGGCGCTGCTGCCTGCCAACCGCATCGGTTTCGTGGTGCCGGCCGGCGCGCTGCTGGAGGAGGGCGCCGTGCGCCGCCTCGGCGAGCTGCACGAAGCCGGCTACCGCGTCTGGCTCGACGGCGCCGTTCCTGAAGGCGTGAAGGCCCCGGCCGCCCTGCGTTCCGTGGCGCGCGACTGCAGCCGGGATACGCCGCCTTCCGGCCGCCTGGCCGCCCTGTTCGGGCCGCACCTGGCGCGCAATGTGGGCAGCGCGCAGCGCTTTTCCGAATGCGAGAACGCCGGCTTCGACTGGTTCAGCGGCGACTATCCGATCGACCTGGCGAGCTTCCCCTCGCCGAGCGACGACGGCAGCTCGCGCCGCCGGCTGCTGACGCTCCTGGGCCTGCTGGCGCGCGACGCCGATTCGCGCGAGCTGGAACTGCAGCTCAAGCAGGATCCGACGCTGTCTTACCATTTGCTCAAGCTGGTCAACTCGGCCGCCTTCGCGGTCAGCACGCAGATCACCAGCTTCAACCAGGCCATCAACCTGCTGGGCCGGCGCCAGCTGCAGCGCTGGCTGCAGCTGCTGCTGTACGCGCGCCAGCAGCCGGACGGCCCGCCGAACCTGCTGCTGCCGCTGGCCGCGCGCCGCGGCGCCCAACTGGAAGCCCTGTGCAAGCACGCTGGCGGCGACCGCGACGAGCAGGACATGGCCTTCATGACCGGCGTGTTCTCGCTGCTGGACCGTCTGCTGCGCATGCCGATGCGCGACATCGCGGCCGACCTGTGCCTGCCCGAGCATATCGCGGGCGCGCTGCTGGAGCGCGGCGGGACCATGGGCGGCTGGCTGCGCCTGACCGAGATCGATCCCTCCGAGCAAGACCTGGAGCGGGCCGGCGTGACGCTCGACGTGTGGTGGAGCAGCCAGCTCCACGCGTATCACTGGGCGATACAGGTGGGCCGTAATGTCTGACCTGCACGAGGTGGTTCCGGTGGGGGTGGACGCGGTGGATTTCATCGGCGGTTCGGCCGCCGTCTGCGACGCCGTCATCCGCCTGCGCGGCGAAGCGCTGTCCCAGGAACTGGGCCGCATCGTGCGTGAACTCCTGGCCAGTACGTCGGGGCGCTTCGTGCAAGGGGCGGGCAGTTTCGAGACCGGCATCTATGGCGGTGCGCTGCGCCATCCGGTATTCGCGGGCACCGAGCAGTTCGGCTACTACGAGGTGGCGGGGCGCAGCTATCGCGACAGCGACTACCGGCAACTGGCCACGCTCGCCCACCTGACTGGCAACCTGATGCACATGCAGGCGCTGGCCCAGCGCTCGACCCACGCCTATGCGCAGATGGAGGCGCAGCTGGCGCACCAGTCGCAGATCCTGGACCAGATCCACGAGTCGGTGCTGACCATGGACCAGATGGGCTATATCACCAGCTGGAACCGCGGCGCCGAGGAGCTGTTCGGCTACTCCGCGCTGGAAGCCATTGGCCGCAATATCCTGTTCCTGTATGCGGACGAGGACGAAGGCTTCCATGACGTGTTCGCGGAGCAGGGCGGGCGCATGATGGAAGTCCGGCGCCGCAAGAAGTCGGGCGAGGTGTTCTGGGCCAGCCTGTCGCTGTCGCCGCTGCGCGACCTGGC
>CAMPHU010000298.1 GCA_946886065.1 uncultured Massilia sp.
CGCAGGGACCGCGCGATGGCCGGCACTGCGGCGAGCGGCGCGAGATAGGCGTCCAGCAGTTCGCCGGCGGTCGGCAGCGCGTCAAGCTCCGGCTCCTGCCAGCCGTGCTGCTTCAGCAGGCGCAGCGCGGCCTTGTCCATGTTGTAGCGCCAGGGCGAGAACAGGCGCACGTGGCGGTAGGTCGCCAGGTTGGCGCCGACGCCGCCGCCGGCTTCCAGGATCAGCGGCGTCAGGCCGCGTTCGAGCAGCTGGGCGGCGGCGGCAAGGCCGACGGGGCCGGCGCCAAGGACGGCGACGGGAAGGGAAGGTAGGTCAGCGTGGTGCATGGCGGGCTCCTCTGGTTCAGTACTTTGTTGTTCGTCGAATGGCGAATTAATGGGTTCTAAAAAAGCCGGACGACGGAGTGTTCATGAAGCTTGTTCGTCATTCGGCGAATAAAGAATAACCAGGATGTCATCGTCCTGTCAAATTATTTCGATAATATTGGAAATGTCGTCGTATTTTTCTATAATCCCGACACTCCCGCATTGTGAGCTTTGTATATGGAAACGAATAACGCCATCGCGGCGCTCGCCGCGCTCGCCCAGGAATCGCGCCTGTCCGCCTTCCGCCTGCTGGTCCAGGCGGGGCCGGAGGGGCTGTCCGCCAGCCGCATCGCCGAGGCATTGAAGATCCCTTCCTCCTCGCTGTCCTTCCACCTGAAGGAACTGACCCATGCCGGCCTGGTCGTGCCGCGCCAGCAGGGACGCTTCATCCTGTATGCCGCCCGCTTCGACACCATGGACGCGCTGCTGGGCTTCCTGACCGAGAACTGCTGCGGCGGCAATCCCTGCTCGCCGCTCCCAAGCTCCTGCTGCGCCGCCGGCGCCTGAACCACCTTAACCGAGATCATCGTGAACGTCCTTTTCCTCTGCACCGGCAATTCCTGCCGCTCCCTCATCAGCGAAGCCGTCTTCAACCACCTGGCCCCCGCGGGCTGGAAGGCGATCAGCGCCGGCAGCCAGCCGGCCGGCCGCCTGAACGAACGCGCGCTGGCGCTGCTGGCGGCCAAGGGCATCCCGACCGACGGTTACTACAGCAAGTCCTGGGACGACCTGCCGGTGACGCCGGACATCGTGGTCACGGTCTGCGCCAGCGCGGCGGGCGAAACCTGTCCGGCCTACCTCGGCCCGGTGCTGCGCACCCACTGGGGCGTCGAGGACCCCAGCCACGTCGTCGGCACGGAAGAAGAGATCACGGCGGCCTTCGAGCGCGCCTACGCCATCCTGCGCGCCCGCATCGAAGCCTTCCTGGCCCTGCCGCTCGCCGAACTGGCCCAGGACCGCGCGCGCTTCAAGGCGGAGCTCGACAAGATCGGCGCCTTGCTGCCCGCCTTGCCCCAATAAAGGATGCCCGTGTCGATCGCCATCCTGATTTTCGTCGCCACCCTCATCCTGGTCATCTGGCAGCCGCGCGGCCTCGGCATCGGCTGGAGCGCCTCCGCCGGCGCGCTGGCCGCGCTGCTGGCCGGCGTCATCCAGGTGAGCGACATCCCGGTCGTCTGGAACATCGTCTGGAACGCCACCGGCGCCTTCATCGCCGTCATCATCATCAGCCTGCTGCTCGACAAGGCCGGCTTCTTCGAGTGGGCCGCGCTGCACGTGGCGCGCTGGGGCAAGGGCAAGGGCCGGCGGCTGTTCGTGCTGCTGGTGCTGCTGGGCGCGGCAGTGGCGGCGCTGTTCGCCAATGACGGCGCGGCCCTGATCCTGACGCCGATCGTGGTCGCCATGCTGGCCGCGCTGCGCTTCTCTCCCCAGGCCACGCTGGCCTTCGTGATGGCGGCCGGCTTCATCGCCGACACCGCCAGCCTGCCGCTGGTGGTCTCGAACCTGGTGAACATCGTCTCCGCCGATTATTTCGATATCGGCTTCGCGCGCTATGCGGCGGTCATGGCGCCGGTGAACCTGGTGTCGGTCGCTGCCACCCTGGCGGCCCTGGTCTGGTTCTTCGGGAAGGACATCCCGGCCGGCTACGACCTGGCGCAGCTCAGGCGGCCCGACGAAGCGATCCACGACCGCGCCACTTTCGTCACCGGCTGGTGGGTGCTCGCCATGCTGCTGGCAGGCTTCTTCTGGCTCGACGATATCGGCATCCCGATCAGCGCGGTCGCGGCGGCCGGCGCCGTCCTGCTGCTCGCCGTGGCCGCGCGCGGCCACCGGATTTCCACGCGCGCGGTGCTGCGCGGCGCGCCCTGGCAGGTGGTGGTGTTCTCGCTGGGGATGTACCTGGTGGTCTACGGCCTGCGCAACGCCGGCCTGCTGGATTACCTGACGGCGCTGCTGGAACGCTGCGCGGCCTACGGCGTGTGGGGCGCGGCGCTCGGCACCGGCTTCATCACGGCCATCCTGTCCTCGATCATGAACAACATGCCCACGGTGCTGGTCGGCGCGCTGGCGATCGACGCCACCTCCGCGCAAGGAGCCGTGCGCGAGGCGATGATCTATGCAAACGTGATCGGCAGCGACCTCGGTCCCAAGATCACGCCCATCGGCAGCCTGGCGACCCTGCTGTGGCTGCACGTCCTGTCGAGCAAGGGGATCGCCATCTCGTGGGGGTATTATTTCCGCGTGGGCCTGGCCCTGACCCTGCCCATCCTGCTGGTGACGCTGAGCGCACTGGCGCTGCGGCTCAGTTAACAAGCGATATGAACAAGATTCCCGATCTCCCCAATATCAATCCGGAACAGCTCGACATGCCGGACATGGACAAGCTGGCCCAGGTGGGCGACCTGTCGCATCCGCCGCGCATCCTGCTGCTCTACGGCTCGCTGCGCGAGCGCTCGTTCAGCCGTTTCCTGACCTATGAAGCGGCGCGCATCCTCGAGCACTTCGGCGCCGAGGTGAAGATCTTCGACCCGATGGAGCTGCCCATGGTGGGCAGCGTGCCGGAAGACCACCCCAAGGTGGTGGAGCTGCGCGAGCTGTGCCTGTGGTCGGAAGGCCAGGTGTGGTGCAGCCCGGAGCGCCACGGCGCGATCACGGCGGTGATGAAGAACCAGATCGACTGGATTCCGCTGGAGCAGGGCGCGCTGCGCCCGAGCCAGGGCCGCACCCTGGCGCTGATGCAGGTCTGCGGCGGTTCGCAGTCTTTCAACGTGGTGAACACGATGCGCCTGCTGGGGCGCTGGATGCGCATGTTCACGATCCCGAACCAGTCCTCGGTGCCGATGGCCTACAAGGAGTTCGACGAGGCGGGGCGCATGCGGCCGTCCGCGTACTACGACCGCGTGGTGGACGTGATGGAAGAGCTGTTCAAGATCACCTTGCTGATGCGCGGCCGCAGCGGCTACCTGAGCGACCGCTACAGCGAGCGCAGCGAACGCGCGCGCCGCAAGATCGACGCGCAGATCGCGCGCCTGTAAGGAGCATGGCCATGAAACCGCACCGGGTGCAGCTGAGCAGGAAGAAGGGCTGGCGCATGCCGGAGAATACGATCTCGGTCGCGCGTCCCGGCAAGTGGGGCAATCCGTTCTCGGTGATGCCGGAGCTGGCGCCGGGCACGCCCGTCGATTCACGAGGGCATAAGCGCTATGTCGCGATGCCGAGCGTGGCGGAGGCGGTGGCCGCCTACCGCCGCTGGGTGACGGAAGACCCGGCGGGCCGGGCCCTGCTGGCCGAAGCGAAGACGGTACTGCGCGGCCACAACCTGGCCTGCTGGTGTTCGCTCGACGGGCCCTGCCACGCCGGGGTGCTGTTGGAACTCGTCAACGACTGACGCTTATTTCGCGGCTTATTTCGCGGCTTATTTGGCGGCTACTACGCTGCCGATGCCGGCCACCACCTTGTTCAGCTGGCGCGGGTTGCCGTAGTAGGTGAGGCTGCCCATGCCCTGCACGCTGGCGTTGAGGCGGTTCTTGGCGTGCACCTCGACCGAGCCGATGCCTTCGAAGCTGACGTCGGCGTCCTGGGCCACCAGGTTGCGGGCGTTGACTTCGCCGACGCCCTGGGCCTGCAGGCGCAGGCTGCGCACTTCGCCGCTCATCTGCAGGCTGCCGGCGCCGCGGTAGTTGACGTCGAAGCGCTCGCCCTTGACATTGTTCAGCTTGATCAGGCCGGCGCCTTCGCCGCGGAAGCTCGCGATCTCGGGCATGGTCACGACCACGCGGTCGTCGTCGCTGATCTGGATGTTCGACTTTTCCTTGAAGCCCAGGCGCAGTTCGCCGTTGACGACTTCGGCCGTCACGCGGTCCATGTATTTCTGGTCGCCCTGGACCCGCACCGAGTAGCTCTTGCCCACTTCGACCACCAGGCTGACCGGGCCGCGCACGTCGACCGCCTTGAACGGCGTGACGCTGCGCACCTGTTCGCCGGCGTTGGCCGACAGGGAAGCGAGGGAAAGAAGGGCGGCGATCACTACACGTTTCATGGCTGTCTCCGTTTGGTTGATGAGGCCATTGTAGGGAGCCCCTTGCAAGCCGGGGCCGGTTTGCGACGAACTGCAAAAAACGGGGGCTGGGCTGCGCGTGTCCAGCACCGTATCGGAGGCTTGAAATTCCGCGCGGCAAGGAATTAAGCGCAGTTTGCAACGGTTTGATCCATTATCGCGACAGTTTACGCGCACGATTGCGGACATGCCAATATTGTCTAAGAGTTAAGGCTATAATTCCTGAGTCCCTTTGCATAGCCGATATCATGCACATCTCAACCGTGACGTTACCTGAAATGAAGCTCGCCGGCCTGCCGTTCGCCGGTCCGTTCTCGGTCTTGGAAACGGACATGCCGGAGGTCTGGAAGACCTTCCTCGAACGCGAGCGCGAGCTGGGCGATACCAATGGATTGCGCTACGGCGTGAATCTGCAAGAAAAGGATGGGGTGCATATCGAATGCATCGCCGCCGAGGTCGCCGATCTGAACAACCTGCCGCCGGGCATGATCGGGATCCGCGTCCCGGCGCGGCGCTATGCGATGCTGACCCACCGCGGTCCGATGGCGCGCGTGCAGGCCACCTACGTGACCGGCTTCGCCGCCATCGAGCAGCTGGGCATGGCGCAGGATCCGGAGGGCTTCCGCCTGGAGCGCTACGACCGGCGCTACACGCCCACCGTGCACGACGACGCGCGGCCCGATAACGCCTACGACATCCTGATTCCGCTCTACGGCTGAGGCTTCAGCCGTAGTCCCGGTTGTCGGCTGAGGCTTCAGCCGTAG
>CAMPHU010000299.1 GCA_946886065.1 uncultured Massilia sp.
GGAAGAAGGTGCCCAGCGGACCGTCATTGTTGAAGGACAGGCTCAGCGTGCAGATGGCGCCGTTCTCCGCCTGCAGCTGGATGCTCATGTCCATCGCGATGCCCAGGTCCGGATGGATCGGCCCCTGCACCGCGTTGGCCTTCACCACGCGGCTGCCGGTCTGGTACTGGAACAGGTCCACCGTGTGGGCGGCGTGGTGCCACAGCAGGTGGTCGGTCCAGCTGCGCGGCTGGCCCAGCGCGTTCATGTTGGTGCGGCGGAAGAAGTAGGTCTGCACATCCATCTGCTGGATGTTGAACTCGCCTGCCGTGATCTTCTTGTGCACGTACTGGTGGCTGGGGTTGAAGCGGCGGGTGTGGCCGCACATGGCCACCAGGCCGGTCTGCTTCTGCAGGGCGGCGACCTTCTCGCCGTCGGCCAGCACGTCGCACAGCGGGATCTCGACCTGCACGTGCTTGCCGGCTTCCAGGCAGGCGATGGACTGGCTGGCATGCATCTGCGTGGGGGTGCAGAGGATCACCGCGTCCACTTCCTTGATGGCCAGGCTGTCTTCGAGCTTGGTGGTCACGTGCTGGATGCCATACTTGTCGGCCACTTCCCGGGTCTTGGCCAGGTCGCGGCTGACGAGGGAGACGACTTCGACACCGTCGATGTTCTTGATGCCGTCCAGGTGCTTGATGCCGAAGGCGCCGGCGCCGGCCAGGGCTACTTTGATGGTCATGGTGGGGGTCCTTTACGGGTTGATTCGAAATCAGCCAGCCTCAGGCGGGCTGATTCTCCAGGATCAGGTGGCCCACCGCGGTGTTGCTGGCGGGCACATGGAAGAAGCGGTACACCACCTTGGGCGCAGGTCCGCCAGCGACGTCGGCCATGGCGCCGCGGGCGATGAGCCACATCACCAGCTCGATGCCTTCGCTGCCGGCCTCGCGCACGTATTCGATGTGCGGCACCTTGGCCAGCTCGGCGGGCTCGGCGATGAGGCGGTCCAGGAACCGGTTGTCCCAGTCCTTGTTGATGAGGCCGGCGCGCGGGCCCTGCAGCTGGTGGCTCATGCCGCCCGTGCCCCAGATCTGCACGTTGAGGTCTTCGTCGAACGACTCGATGGCCTTGCGGATCGCCTTGCCCAGCTGGAAGCAGCGGTTGCCCGAGGGCACGGGGTACTGCACCACGTTGACGGCGAACGGGATGACCTTGCAGGGCCAGCGATAGTCGGACTGGGGGGGCTGACCGAACATCAGCGACAGCGGCACGGTGAGGCCGTGGTCCACGTCCATCTTGTTGACGATGGTGAGGTCGAAGTCGTCCTGGATGACGGACTGCGCGATGTGCGCCGCCAGCGCCGGATGGCCGTGGACGGCGGGCACAGGGCGCGGGCCCCAGCCTTCGTCGGCGGGCTGGTACTCGGCGGCCGTACCGATGGCGAAGGTCGGGATCATGTCCAGGCTGAACGCGGTGGCGTGGTCGTTGAAGACCAGGAACACCACGTCGGGCTTCTGGGCCTTTTCCCATTCCTTGGAGAAGTCGTAGCCCGCGAACAGCGGCTGCCAGTACGGTTCCTGGGTCTTGCCCAGATCGATGGCGGCGCCGATGGCGGGCACGTGGGAGGTGTAGACGGATGCGGTGATCTTGGCCATGTCAGTTGCTGCCCGTGGTTTTATGGCCGGCCTTGCCTTGGGGTTGGTGTTGCGGCTGGGCGTCGCCGTCCTCGCCGAGAAAACGGTTGCCCTCCGGGGAGCGGCCGCCACCGACCATCATGTTGCGGTATTCCTCCTCGGTCATGCCGGTCATGCTGCCGGCCATCTGCTGGAAGCTCTTGCCGTCGGTGGCGCCGATCTTGGCCAGGAAGTAGATGTTGCCGCCCGTGCGCATGCACCAGTTGAGGTCGCGGGCCAGCACGGCCTGCTTCTGTTCCTCGGTCATGGCCCATTCGTCGAGGTAGGCGCGCTCGTCGGCCTTGAAGCGCTCGCGGTTCTCTGCCTTCATCAGCGACATGCAGAACTGGTTGAGCCAGTAGCCTTTGCGGGACTGCTCGGCATCGAAGATGATGGTGCCGGGCACGTCGAGGTAGGGTTTGTCGAGGGACATGGCGCGCTCTCCTTACTTCGCCTCTTCGGGCCAATACAGGCGCATGGGGTTGTCCACGAGCAGCTTCTTTTGCAGCTCGGCCGTGGGCGCGATGTGGGGGATGAAGTCCACCAGCAGGCCGTCGTCGGGCATGTGGTCCTTGAGGTTGGGGTGCGGCCAGTCGGTGCCCCAGAGCACGCGGTCGGGGAACTCCTCCACCACCTTTCGCGCGAACGGCACCACGTCCTGGTAGGCCGCCTGCTCGCCGTTGAGCGCCTTCGGCCCGGTGACCGACAGGCGCTCGGGGCAACTGACCTTGCTCCACACGTTGGGGTGCTGGCGCATGAACTTCAGGAACAGCTCGAACTCGGGCCCATCGATGGGCTTGGTCACGTCGGGCCGGCCCATGTGGTCCACCACCACGGTGGTAGGCAAGGCCGTGAAGAAATCCCACAGCTCGGGCAGGTCCACCGCCTCGAAGTAGATCACCACATGCCAGCCGAGCTTGGCGATGCGGCCGGCGATCTCCAGCAGCTCGTCCTTGGGCGTGAAGTCCACCAGGCGCTTGACGAAGTTGAAGCGCACGCCGCGCACACCGGCGGCGTGCAGGGCCTGCAATTCTTCATCGGTCACCGAGCGCTTGACCGTGGCCACGCCGCGCGCCTTGCCACCGCTGGACAGGCAGGCATCGACCATGGCGCGGTTGTCGGCGCCGTGGCAGGTGGCCTGCACCACCACGTTGCGGGCAAAGCCCAGGTGGTCGCGCAGCGCGTACAGCTCGTGCTTCGAGGCATCGCAGGGCGTGTACTTGCGCTCGGGCGCGTAGGGGAACTCCGCGCCCGGGCCGAACACGTGGCAGTGCGCGTCCACGCTGCCGGGCGGCACCTGGAAGCGGGGCTTGCTGGGTCCGGCGTACCAGTCGAGCCAGCCTGGGGTTTTCGTGAAAGTGCTCATGCGGTGGGTTCCTTGAGAGATTGCAACAGGCGGTCGGCCTCGGCGCGCCAGTCGGCGGCGCGCGCGAATCCCGGAGCGCCGCGTTCGCCGAACGACCCGGCGTCCGCGCGGTCCGCCATCCAGGCCTGGCGCTCGGCTGTGCCCTGCGCGGAGAAGGCGGGCATGCCCGCTTCGCGCACCGTGTTCGCGGACTCGTGCATCTCCTCGCTGCGGCGGCGGCCATGCTCGATCACGCGCTGGAAGAAATAGGCGCCCTGCTTCTCCCAGTCGATGCCGGGAAAGGTCTCCTGGAGCGAGGCGATGACCGCGTCCTCCACGCCGTAGTGCCGCGCGGCCGTGAAGCTCTCGATCACCATCGCCTCCAGGCCCTTGACCATCACGCTGCGGCACATCTTGGTGGCCGAGGCCACGCCCAGCCGGTCGCTGACGACCTTGGCGACGAAGCCCAGCGGCGCGATGGCCTCGGCCAGCGCCCTGGCCGAGGCGCCGCCCAGCAGCAGCGGCACCTTGATGCGGTAAGGTGGAATGCTGGTCATCACCGCGCCTTCGACGTACCGGGCACCGGCCGCATCAATCAGCGCGCCGGCCGCCTGCTTGGCACCCGGGGAGGCCGAGTTGAAGTCCAGATAGAAGGCTTCCTTGCGCACCTGCGGAGCGCACGCCCGGGCCACGTCCAGCGTCTGGCTGGCGGTGACGGCGCTGATCACGAAGTCGGCAGTGGCCGCGAGCCGGGCGTGGCTGTCGAGCAACTCGACGCCATGGGCCCGCGCGTGCTCCAACAAGGGCCGTTGTAGCGCACCGCCGAGCTTGCGGTCGTAGGCCGAGACGCGCAGCCCCTGGGCGCGCAGGTCCTCGCAGAGAATGCGGCCGACCTCGCCGTAGCCGACGAGGCCGATGTGCCAGTCCTGCGCCGATGCGGGGATGGGCATGGCGTAGGTCCTCAGTCGATGTAGCGCAGCCCGGCCTTTTCGAGCCCGGGGCGCATGTTGTACATATCCAGGCCGAGCACGCCCGAGGCGAGCTTGGCGCGTTTCTCGCCCTCGAAGCTCTCGCGCTTGCGCGCGGCCTCGAGCGTCTCGGCGGCGCGCGCGGCGGGCACGCAGACCACGCCATCGTCGTCGGCCACGATCACGTCGCCCGGCGTGACCCACATGCCGGCGCACACCACCGGGATGTTGACCGAGCCCAGCGTGGCCTTGATCGTGCCCTTGCTGGAAATGGCGCGGCTCCACACGGGGAAATTCATCTCCTGCAGGGTCTTCACGTCGCGCACGCCGGCGTCGATGATGAGCGCCCGCGCACCGCGCGCCTGGAACGAGGTGGCCAGCAGGTCGCCGAAATAGCCATCGGTGCATTCGGAGGTGACGGCCGCCACCACCACGTCGCCGGGCTGGATCTGCTCGGCCGCCACGTGCATCATCCAGTTGTCGCCGGGCTGCAGCAGCACGGTGACGGCTGTGCCGCTGACCTGCTGGCCGCCGTAGATGGGGCGCATGTAGGGCTTGAGCAGGCCCACGCGGCCCATGGCCTCGTGCACGGTAGCCGAGCCGAGGGCAGCCAGGCCGTCAGCGGCTGCGCGATCGGCGCGGGTGATGTTGCGGTAGACAACGCCTAATTCGTACATGTCAGAGCCCCTTTGCCTTCAGTCGTGAATCGAGTCGGGAGAACACGCGGCGCACATTGCCTTCGTAGATCTGGTGCTTGTCGTCGCCGCTCAGGATCTTCGACGCTTCGATGTAGCGCTTGGTGTCGTCGTAGTAGTGGCCGGTGGTGGGGTCGATGCCGCGCACCGCGCCGATCATTTCGGAGGCGAACAGCACGTTCTTCACCGGGATCACGGTGTTCAGCAGGTCGATGCCCGGCTGGTGGTACACGCAGGTGTCGAAGAAGATGTTGTTCAGCAGGTGGTCTTCGAGCAGGGGCTTCTTCATCTCCTGCGCCAGGCCGCGGAAACGGCCCCAGTGGTAGGGCACGGCACCGCCGCCGTGCGGGATCAGGAACTTGAGCGTGGGGAAGTCCTTGAACAGGTCGCCCTGGATGCACTGCATGAAGGCCGTGGTGTCGGCGTTCAGGTAGTGCGCGCCCGTGGTGTGGAAGCACGCGTTGCAGCTGGTGCTCACGTGGATCATGGCGGGCAGGTCGTACTCCACCATCTT
>CAMPHU010000300.1 GCA_946886065.1 uncultured Massilia sp.
GGAGCTACCATGCCTCGAGTAAAACGTGGGGTTACTGCACGTGCCCGTCACAAGAAGGTTCTTGAACTTGCTAAAGGCTACCGTGGCCGTCGCAGCAAAGTATTCCGTATTGCCAAGCAAGCAGTCATGCGCGCTGGCCAGTACGCATACCGCGACCGCCGCAACAAGAAGCGCGTCTTCCGCGCCCTGTGGATCACCCGTATCAACGCGGCTTCGCGTTCGCACGGCATGACCTACAGCGCGTTCATGAACGGCCTGAAGAAGTCCGCGATTGAACTGGACCGTAAAGTCCTGGCTGACATGGCTGTGCACGACAAGCCGGCATTCGCCGCGATTGTCAACGCAGTCAAGGCCAAGCTGGCTGCCTAAGCATCAGCAACTGAGCAGTCTGCTAGCAAGACCAGCGCCGCGGTAACGTAGCGCAAAGGAAGCGGGGCAAGGGTCACACCTGTGCCCCGTTTTTGATTGTGGCTCCTGCCACTTAAAACAAACAGGAAAAGAATAAGCATGAACTCGCTGGAAGAACTCGTCGCCGCGGCCCAGGCTGACTTTGCCGCCGCCGCGGACGCCGCCGCGCTCGAAAATGCAAAAGCCAAGTACCTGGGCAAGACCGGCCAGGTCACCGACCTGATGAAGGGCCTGGGCAGGCTGGATCCCGAGCAGCGCAAGGCGCAGGGCGCCCTGATCAATGCCGCCAAAGAAAAAATCGAACAGGCACTGACCGGCCGCCGCGACGCGCTCGCCAACGCCCAGCTCGAAGCCCGCCTCAACCTGGAAGCCATCGACGTGACCCTGCCGGGCCGCGGCCGCGCCAAGGGCGGCATCCACCCGGTGATGCGCACCTGGGAACGGGTCGAGCAGATCTTCCGCTCCATCGGCTTCGACGTGGCCGACGGCCCCGAGATCGAAACCGACTGGACCAACTTCACCGCCCTGAACAGCCCGGAAAACCACCCGGCGCGCTCGATGCAGGACACGTTCTACATCGAGGGCCAGGACAGCACCGGCAAGCCGCTGCTGCTGCGCACGCACACCAGCCCGATGCAGGTGCGCTATGCGCGCACCCACACCCCGCCGATCAAGGTGATCGCACCGGGCCGCACCTACCGTGTCGACAGCGACGCCACCCACTCGCCGATGTTCCACCAGGTCGAAGGCCTGTGGATCGGCGAAGACATCAGCTTCGCCGACCTCAAGGGCGTGTACCTGAACTTCGTCAAGGCCTTCTTCGAGACCGACGACCTGCAGGTCCGCTTCCGTCCGTCCTACTTCCCGTTCACCGAACCTTCGGCCGAGATCGACATCGCCTTCGGCAGCGGGCCGCTGAAGGGCCGCTGGCTGGAAGTCTCGGGCGCCGGCCAGGTGCACCCGACCGTGGTGCGCAACTTCGGCCTGGACCCGGAAAAGTTCATCGGCTTCGCGTTCGGCTCCGGCCTCGAGCGCCTGACGATGCTGCGCTATGGAATCAACGACCTGCGCCTGTTCTACGAAGGCGATCTCCGTTTCCTGAAGCAGTTCAACTAACACCCTCGAAGAAACCCGCGAAGAAGAAGACTATGCAATTCTCCGAAAACTGGCTCCGTTCCATGGTCGATCCGAAGATGAATTCGGACGAACTGTCGCACCTGCTCACCATGTCCGGCCTGGAAGTGGAAGAGGTGGAAGCGGTCGCGCCCCCGTTCTCGAACGTGGTGGTGGCCGAAGTCAAGGAAGTCGCCAAGCACCCGGACGCCGACCGCCTCAATGTCTGCCAGGTGGACGTGGGCACCGGCACCCTGCTGAACATCGTCTGCGGCGCGCCGAACGTGCGCGCCGGGATGAAGGCGATCTGCGCCAAGGCCGGCGCCGTGCTGCCGCCGGGCGCCGACGGCAAGCCCTTCGAAATCAAGGTCGGTAAACTCCGCGGCGTCGAGTCGCAGGGCATGCTGTGCTCGGCCAAGGAACTCAAGATCTCGGAAGAGAGCAGCGGCCTGATGGAACTCCCGGCCGACGCGCCGGTGGGCGCCAACATCCGCGACTACCTGGGCCTGAACGACCTCAAGTTCACCATCAAGCTGACCCCGAACAAGGCGGACTGCCTGTCGGTGCTGGGCGTGGCGCGCGAAGTCGCGGCCCTGACCGGCTCGCCGCTGCACGTACCGACCACCCGCCTGGTCCCCGTGACCAGCGACGACAAGCTGCCGGTGAAGGTGTCGGCCCCGGACCTGTGCGGCCGTTTCGCCGGCCGCATCATCCGCGGCCTGAACGCGCGCGCCGCCACGCCCGAGTGGATGAAGCGCCGCCTGGAGCGCAGCGGCCAGCGTTCGGTGTCGGCCCTGGTCGACATCTCGAACTACGTCATGCTGGAAGTCGGCCGTCCGTCGCACGTGTTCGACCTCGCCAGGATCCACGGCGGCCTGGACGTCCGCTGGGGCAGGAAGGGCGAGCAGCTCAAGCTCCTGAACGGCAACACCGTCGAGATCGACGAGTGGGTCGGCGTGATCGCCGACGACAAGGAAATCGAATCCCTGGCCGGCATCATGGGCGGCGACGCCACCGCCGTGTCGCTCGACACCACCGACATCTACCTGGAAGCCGCATTCTGGTGGCCGAACGCCATCCAGGGCCGCGCGCGCCGCTACAACTTCTCGACCGATGCGGCGCACCGCTTCGAGCGCGGCGTGGATTACGCGACCATCCCCGAACACATCGAACGCATCAGCGCCCTGATCGTGGAAATCTGCGGCACCCCCGATACGAAAGTCGGTCCGCTGGACGACCAGGTCGTCAACCTGCCGCAGCCGAAAGCCGTGACGATGCGCACCGCACGCGCCGCCAAGGTCATCGGCGTGCCGCTCACCGACGACGTGGTGGCCGATATCTTCACCCGCCTGCAGCTGCCCTTCACCCATGAGGCCCGTGGCGACGGACCGGGCGTCTTCAGCGTGACCGCGCCGAGCTACCGCTTCGACATCGAGATCGAGGAAGACCTGATCGAGGAAGTCGCGCGCGTCTACGGTTTCGAAAACATCCCGGCCCTGCCGCCGGTGGCGCCGAGCGCGATGCTGATCGAGCCGGAAAACACCCGCTCGCTGTTCGCGATCCGCCATGAGCTGGCCGACCTGGGCTACCAGGAAGTGGTCAACATGAGCTTCGTGGAATCCCAGTGGGAGCAGGACTTCGCCGCCAATGCGGAGCCGATCCGCCTTCAGAACCCGATCGCCAGCCAGATGAGCGTGATGCGCTCGAACCTGATCGGCAGCCTGGTCGCCAACGTGCGCTACAACGTCAACCGCAAGGCGGGCCGCGTGCGCGTGTTCGAAGTCGGCGCCGTGTTCCACCGCAACCCGGCAGCCGTGGACGGCCCGCTGGCGGTGGCAGGCTTCGACCAGCCCAAGCGCGTCGCCGCCATCGCCTACGGCCCGGCCGTGGACGAGCAGTGGGGCGAGAAGACCCGCGCGGTCGACTACTTCGACGTCAAGGCCGACCTGGAAGCACTGTTCGCGCCGCGCGTGCCGCGTTTCGTGAAGGGCGAGCATCCGGCCCTGCACCCGGGCCGCAGCGCCATCGTCGAGCTCGACGGCAAGGTGGTCGGCTTCATCGGCGAACTGCACCCGCGCTGGCTGCAGAAGTACGACCTGCCGCAGGCGCCGGTGCTGTTCGAAGTGGACGCCGAAGCACTGCGCCAGCGCAAGGTGCCGAGCTATGCCGAGATCTCCAAGTTCCCGGGCGCCACCCGCGACCTGGCGCTGGTGGTCAAGCAGGACGTCGCGGCCCAGGCCGTGCTCGACGCGTTCCAGGCCGAGCTGGCCGCGAACGCCGCCGGCAAGATCGTGCAAGGCATTGTTTTGTTTGATGAATATCGCGGCAAGGGCCTGGAGACGGATGAAAAAAGTCTTGCTTTCCGCTTTAGCTTGCAAGATACTCAATCGACGCTGCAGGACGACGCCGTGGACGCCATCATGGGTGCATTGGCCGAGGCCGCAAAGAACAAGCTGAACGCAAAGCTGCGTGCTTAATCACTCTCCAGAACTCGTTTGACTTGAAGGCAGGGCTTCAAAATTAATAACAACGACGTTGATTCGGCCGTACTCCAGGAGGCCCTCGCGGCCGACCTGGATCGCGCAATGCAGGTGGCGCGGGTGCGGAAGGAACAGGAAAAGGCATTACCGACCTTGACCAAGGCCGAGCTGGCCGAGCTGCTCTTCGAGCAGGTCGGCCTGAACAAGCGCGAGGCCAAGGACATGGTCGAAACCTTTTTCGACGAGATCCGCAATGCGCTCGAACGGGGCGAAGCGGTCAAGCTGTCCGGCTTCGGCAACTTCCAGTTGCGCGACAAGCCGCAGCGGCCGGGCCGCAATCCGAAAACCGGGGAAGAGATTCCCATCACGGCGCGCCGCGTCGTGACTTTCCACGCCAGCCAGAAGCTCAAGGGAATGGTTGAAGAGACCAATCCACCGGGCACGCCTTCGGGCTCGCTGGCCCGTGCCGCCTGATAGCTGGTGAATGCGCCGATGAACGACCGCCCGAACAAGACCGAGCTGACCGTGCTGCCGCCGATCCCGGCGAAGCGTTACTTCACCATCGGCGAGGTCAGCGAATTGTGCGGGGTCAAACCTCATGTCCTGCGCTACTGGGAGCAGGAATTCACCCAGCTCAAGCCGGTCAAACGCCGTGGAAACCGCCGCTATTACCAGCACCACGAGGTGCTGCTGATCCGCCGTATCCGCGAACTGCTGTACGAGCAGGGCTTCACCATCAGCGGCGCTCGCAACCGCCTGGACAGCCGCGCCAGCGCGCTGGCCGGGGCCGAGGAGCAGGACCTGCCCGAGATGGCGCCGGCGGTCGATGTCGAACACCTGCGCGCCGAGCTGCTGGGGATTCTCGACCTTCTCAAGAACGGCCAGCAGCCGGCCTGAGCTGAAAAAACCTCTTTGGATTCGACGGGATTGTGTAGCAGGACGCTACCCAGGCTCATCGACTGCTCAGGCATTCGTGCGCTGCTGTTGAAGGTCAGCGCCGGAGTGTTAAAATGATACTCGCGGTTAGGCTGAATCAACGCATGCAAGCTGGGCGGATGAGAACCCGGTACTTTCCTGCGCAAGGAAAATTTAAGGGAAGACAATGATACGCGTTGCCATTTGTGACGATCACCAAAT
>CAMPHU010000301.1 GCA_946886065.1 uncultured Massilia sp.
TTGATTACGTTAACGTTTTTCGACCAGCGCCGAAGCGGACGCGAACTATAGCAAAGTGCGGGGTGCTTTAGCAAGTGGATCGCACCACACAGGTGCTGTGCTGCCCGCCCCGCTCGAAACTGATCTCGACAGGAAGAAAGCGTCCGATCACCTCCGCGTTCGTCAGGGAATGCTGACTCACTGACGACACGGTGAACCGGCCTCCTCCAGCCAGTGCCATCGGCAGCATCAGCTGGTCGGCGAGGTGTTCTCCGACCGCCGCTCCAGAGGCCAGATACTCCCGCGCTTCCCTCACCGCCTGTTGCGCGACCGTTTCCGCGCTGATTCTCCTGGCGCCGAAAGCGGCGCACACTTCCGTGACATGCTCGTGTTCGAGCATGAGCAGCACGGCATTACCCGGCCCCTGCCCGCCTGGAAGGATCCGTAGCCGCAGTTGAGATTCGTCCCACCCCATCGCGGCGCCCACGCATGCGAGTTCACGCTGTCCGATTTCCGAAGGGATTCCTGCTACCAATGCTTCCGCTTCCATGCGGCGCGGCGCACCCCGCTCGACGACGTCGATGGGCGTGAGCCGCCCATATGGCGCGATCGAGGCCACGACGATGCCACCGCCGGCAGGATAGAAACCATGGCGCTCCAGGGCAAGCTCGACATTGGCGCCCATCAATGCGAGCAGCGGACAATATGCTCGCTGAAGAAACTCGATGGGCGGCGCCATGGCATTGTGGGTGCCGCCTGAGATACGGACCGTGGAAGGCTTGCCTGCATGAAGCAGCGCGAGTGCGAGGGTCTGCAGGACAAGGGTGCAGCTGCCTGCCGTCCCAATGGAAAATTCGTAGTCTCCCGCGGCAATGGCTCCGGGAGCAAACATGAGTTCCGTAGCCCCCACCTCGGCAGAGGTCACAGTGGCTCCGCTGATCCTGGCGGCGGCTTCCACCGCAACCAGATGCTGACGCATCAGGCCCGGCTTCTGCCGATTGGCCCGGATATTCCTGATCCGGAATGGCTGTCCACTAATCATCGACAGCACCAGCGAGCTGCGCAGGATTTGTCCGCCGCCTTCGCCAACGGAACCGTCGAGTTCGATCATCGCGTTCTATAGCAGCTTGTCTTGCCCCGATCATGCCACCTTTGCCGCCCTTATTCCGCACAGGTGCGCGACGCGTCCTCGCCTGCTGTGGCGAAGCAGCGACTCGACCTGCCATCTCCGCGAAGTTGTCCTTGGCATTGCGGTATTCGTGCTCCATAGTTTCAACCGTGCGTGCATTGATGGTCGTCGACTTTGCGCGTACTGTTCAGTCATGGAAAAAGAGCAGACAGCGCTTAAAAAAATCGATGTGGAGATGCGCAACATTATCGAGGAGGCGCGCGTCATCCTTCCCGGGATTCAGGCCCTTTTTGGATTCCAGACCATTGCGGTCTTCAATGACCGATTCGAAGACCTGGCGACATTCGCGAAGATATGCCACGTGATGGCACTGGTCATGGTCATCATTTCGGTGGCGATGGTCATGACGCCTGCCATCTATTACCGCACCTGCCGGGGGCATGCGACCGACGCCATGGTCCGGTTCGCGTCGCGGATGATCCGCGGGGCGCTCGGTCCGCTTGCCGCCGGGCTGGCCCTCGACATGTTCACGGTGATCTACCTGGCGACCGCAGACATGCCGGCGCGCCTGGCAATCAGTATCGGCGCAGCAGTCGGCACGCTGATCCTGCTGTCCGGATTGTGGTACGTCGTTCCCCGCAAGGCGTACAAAATGGGGAACGAAACGAAAGGCTACTGATCCATATGTGAAGGTCCGAACAGAGGGCCTTCCTTGCGGCCGGATAATGAACAGCTGAAACAAGGAGGCACGGCCAAGGCGAGGCGGAGAAGGAAGCGCCCCTGCATGCCGTGGCCATAGACACGTCGGCGACTACCCGATTTGCATAACGCAGAACTGGGCGACACTCGTCAATCCGACGTTCCGTTAATCGGGGGGGACAAAGGGTGACGAGTGTTGGCCCAGCCGTTCAAGGCACCAGCAGCGCGCGAACAAAGCGGTGCTCCGTCTTGCATGCTCCCGCGCAGCTGTGCCGGACGACTGGGAGTCCTGGCCGCAGAGTCAGCCAGGCGGCAAGCCTCGGTGCATCGCCGAGGCTTGTTTTTTATGGACGGACTGTTGTGGCGACAGGGCAAAATATTCGCCGCTTTGCCTGCGACACCGCTTACTCCACCTGCCCCTGCGCCGGCAGCGACATCGAAGCGACCAGTTCGTGGAACCAGCGCGCCTGGCGCGTCTTGTGGAGCCGGTACCAGGCCTTGGTTGTTTCCGGACGCCAGACCTTCAGCATCTTCAGGACTTCGTAGGAAAATTCGAGAGGCGCCAGACCAGTCGCCGTAATCAGGTTGTCGCCGCGCACTGCAGGCTCCTTGCGGTACCAGGCCTCTCCGCGGTAGTCGGGACAGGACTGCTTCAGGTAGCCGAGATCGTTCGAAGTATGTCTTCGCCTGTCGAGCGCGCCGATGCCGGCCAGGCCGATAGTGGCGCCGCAGATTGCGGCAACCTGGTGGCCCTGGTCCAGCAGGCTGGCGGCCATGTCGAGGACCGGCTTCACTTGCGGGGACTCCCATACCTCCGCACCCGGCATCAGGAGCAGGTCACCCTCCTGCATCTGGATCTCGTCGATGGCCAGGTCCGGCACGTAGGGCACACCGCCCATGCTCCGGACCTCGGCCCGGGTCAGGCCGGCCTTGAGCAGCGTGAAGTCCATGTCGGGATCGGCGAAGAAGCGGCGGCTGTTCAGCTCAGCGGTCAGGTAGCCGATCTCCCAATCGGCCAGCGTATCGACTGTGACCAGAAACACTTTCATCGCAATCTCCTCATGTCGTGACGGATCAGTATAGCTGTGGCTCTTCCTGGCCGCGCAGCCATGCATGGAAGTCGCTCACTTCGCCCTTGCCCTGCCCTTCCTGTGGAACGACCAGGTAATACGATGCGGCCGCAGGGACGGATAGCGTCCCGATCCGGCACAGGCTGCCGGACTTGAGCGCGTCGGCGACCAGCCAGCTCCTTCCCAGCGCGACACCTTGACCGCTCTCGGCAGCTTGCAGGACCAAGGCGGAATCGCGGTACACGGCGCCGTACTCGCATTGCGATGGGTCCAGCGAGGCTTGGCTCAGCCAGTCCTCCCACGGATGGAAGTCGTCGCGCAAGAGAATGGCGCGGCGCAAGTCCCGGATCGAGCGAATGCGGTGTTCGCGGATGTAGGCAGGACTCGCGACCGGGAATAAGCGTTCTTCGAACAGGAGTTCGCTGCTGACGCCTGGCCACTGGCCGTCGCCGTAACGGATACCGAGATGCGCGCCGGCCGCCTTCAGGTCGACTACCGCCTGGGTGGCGGCAAGCTCGACGTCGATATCGGGGTGGCGGAGGAAGAAGTCACCCAGGCGCGGCAGCAGCCATCTCGCGGCGAAAGACGGCAGCACATTGATGCGCAGGCGCCTGGCGTCACCGTGGCGCAAGGTATCGGAGATCTCGACCAGCTGCTGCAGGATCGGCCGGACGACAGCCAGGAATCGTTCGCCTTGCGGCGTCAGCGCAATCCCGCGCCGTGAGCGGTCGATCAGACAGGTCTGCAAGGACGACTCGAGTGCGCGCATCTGGTGGCTGATCGCGCTGTGGGTGAGGTGCAGTTCGCCGGCAGCCAGGGTGAAACTGCGCAAGCGTCCGATTGCTTCGAACGCGCGCAAGGTGTGCAGCGGTGGAAGGGATGAACTCATTGTGTGAATTACATTCAAGAAGCGTTGAGTATAAAGCGTTTTTTCTGGGGGACTGGCGATGCTATAACGTGACTTTCATTCATGGGATCGTCAATGCATCCACGTCATCTGCTCGCCGCGAGCGGTATCGTTGCCATCTGGGGCTTCAATTTTGTCGTCATCAAGTTTGGGCTGAAGGATCTGCCGCCGCTGCTGCTTTGCGCGCTGCGTTTTACGCTGGCCGCCCTGCCGGCGGTGTTCTTTGTGAAGAAGCCGGATGTCCCGTTTCGCACCATCGCCATCTACGGCCTGGTGATGTTCGGGATCCAGTTTGCTTTTCTGTTTGGAGGAATGAACCTGGGAGTGTCGGCAGGATTGGCATCGCTTATCTTGCAGCTGCAGGCATTCATGACCATCGGCCTTTCGGCGTGCTTGCTGGGGGAACGCCCTTCCCGCTTTCAGATCGGCGGGGCGCTGCTGGCGTTCTCGGGCATCGCCCTGGTCGTCGGCAATGTCGGCGGCGATGTTTCAGCGCTCGGCTTGTCGGCCGTGATCCTCGCCGCGTTGGCCTGGGCTTGCGGGAATCTGCTGGCCAAGCGCATGGGCAAGGTGAACATGTTCGCGCTGGTGATCTGGGGCAGCCTGGTGGTGCCGATTCCGCTGTTCATGCTCGCGCTTCTGGTCGAAGGACCGGAGCGCATCGTGGAGAGCTTTTCGCGTATCACATGGACGTCGATCGGGGCCATTGCCTATCTGGTGTATCCGACGACGCTCTTGGGCTTCGCGGTATGGAACCGGCTGCTTGGCTTGTATCCGGCGGCGAGCGTGGCGCCGCTGACCTTGCTGGTGCCGGTGTTCGGAATGGTGTCGTCGGTCGCGGCCCTCGGGGAGGAACTGCAGCCGTGGAAGGTGATGGCGTTTTGTCTCGTCATCCTGGGGCTGTGTGTGAATCTGTTTGGGGCGAGGGTGTATGTGGGCTTGAAAGGAGCCGGTCAATGAGCCGCGATGGCGCTTTGCCGCAGACCTTGATGCCTGATGCGGAGGCGGCGCCTTATGTGGCGGATCCGCGATCGGCGTGGAGGGTGAAACTGGCGTTTCGGGTCGACTTCACGAATGGCGGGTATGTGGAAGGGAAGGACTTTTTACTGGATATTCCGGGGACGACGGTTTCAGTCAGGCGCGTGGCGGAAATGCTGGTGTCGGCAATGAGTTTATTGAGGGCGGGACCAGTGACTGTGCTTGAGATGGAGCTTGTGCGACGGGGAGAGCATGGTGATATGTAAGCGTTTTTTGGTGTGCGAGCGCTGCTTGAACTTGGATCCCCTGCGCATTTTCGGACCGCCCAAAGCAAAAAACCCCACCCGAGATCACTCGGGTGGGGTTCTGCTTATAA
>CAMPHU010000302.1 GCA_946886065.1 uncultured Massilia sp.
ACCGCCCCCTCCTCCGCCCCTCCCAGCGACACGGCCAGCAGCGGATAGTCGAGCAGGTCCCGCTTGCCGGCTGCCCGTCCTTGCAGCGGATGGCCGGCGCGCATCGCCAGACTGTCGGCTTGGGTCCACAAGGGCAGCGAGCGAAAACGCGCCGGGATCTCGGCGAATACCCCGATGGCGATATCGATCCTGCCCAGGTCGATCTGTCCCGCCAGGTCAATCCGGGTCGACGGACGGATCACCAGCCCGGCCAGGGGCGCCTGCGCGTGCAGGTCCGCGCTCAGGCTGTCCAACAACAGCACGGTGACGGCGTCATTGGCGGCCAGCACGAACTCACGCCCGGTCGTGGCAGGCGAGAACGGCTCGCCGCCCAGCGCGCCGCCGATCTGCCGGAGCGCATGGCGCAAGGGACCGGCCATGGCCATGGCGCGCGGCGTCGGCTGCATGCCGGAGGCGGTGCGCACGAACAGGTCGTCGTCGACCGACTGGCGCAGCCTGGCCAGTGCATGGCTGATCGCGGACTGGCTGAGATGCAGACGCTTTCCCGCCCGCACCAGGTTGCGCTCCTCGAACACCACGTCGAAGACGCGCAGGAGGTTCAGGTCGATTCGATCGATGTTCATCGCGGCACACTCCACAACCAGGAAAGGAAATTGTAGCGCGGCGCGCGGCCTCACCCATGACAGGACTGGCACGGCCGCGCCTCGCGCAGGCGCTGCAGGGCCGCGCTGACCGCCATCAGCACGACGATGGACAGGACGATGCCGGCAGCGTCGTCGAGCCGCGTCGGCCGGTGCGCCTGCGCCAGGCCGCCGGGAAAGGCCAGCATGCACACGGTGATGCTGTAGCCGAGTCCGAAGCCCAGCCGCGCGGGTCGCGCAGTGAGCCAGGCGCCGAGCGCAAGCGCCGGTGCCAGCGCCAGGTAAGCGCCGGGTCCCTCCGCAAGGGCCGGGAGCAGGCATTGGAACGCCAGCCCGACCGCCACCGCCAGCAAGGTCCCGCCCGACATCTGCGCGGCCGCCCGCAGCGGATGCGGTGCCAGGGCCACCAAGGCGCAGTTCACGGTCGCGTTCAGCGTGGCCATGGCGCCGCCCGGCCAGGACGTGCCGATCCACAGCGGCGCCGTCGCCAGCATCGCGCTTGCCGGGTACAAGGCGGCCAGCACGGCCGCGCGCATGGGCGGCTGCGCCGTGGCGGCGGCGGGCGCCGCGCCGCCGGCCGGTCCATGGCGCCCGAATACTGCCCTGTCGAATAGCGCCACGCAGGCGGCGCACAGGATGCCAAGGCCCACCTCGACGAGCCGCATGAGCGCTTCCGTGTCCATGTGCTCCGGTTCGAACAGCGCCGGGATACCGACCAGCACGGCGGTATAACCGGTGAGTACGATGGCATAGGCGCGGAACTGCGAGCTGAACGTCGCCACCGATGTACACAGGCTGACCCAGGCGCCGATGGCCGACAGGAAGCGTGCCGGCGTTTGCGAAAACAGCGTGGCCAGCGCCACGGTTGCCAGGCCGCCGGCGACGGTGCCCAGCAGGCGATAGAGACTCTTGGTCAGCACCAGCCGGGGCTGCGGCTGCATGACGATGAAAACGCAGGCCATGGCGATCTGCGGCATGGAGAGGCCGATCCGCATGGCGAGCATCATCGCCAGCAGCACGGCCACGAGGGTGGTCAGGACATGGCGTCGCATGCACGGCTCCGAACTTGAGGGTGCGCGCAGGATGCCATCGCGCGCGCGCCGGCGGAAGCGACCATTCTTCAGCATCGCCATGCACGCTGTTCAATATGGTCTGGCAGCTGCATGCAAGGCGTGCATGTGGATCCTGCAAAGCTTTCACTGCCGCGCGGCGAGGCGGCGTGCGATGATCCGGCCTTGTTCAAGCACGAGAGATCGACACCTTGCCATCCTGGTCCCTGTTTCCCCTCTTGCACGCCTTTGTTTTCTTCCTGACGGCGGTGCTCGCGCGCCTGCTCATGGTCCGCTTGCGGACCGGCGCCACCCCCCTCGCTTTGGGCGACCCCGAGTCAGCCCGCGGATTCACCGCGCTCTGCTTCTACGTCTGGCTTCCGCTCGCGGACGCCGTCTTCGTCCTGTCGTATGCCATCGGCGGCGAAGCGGGGCCGGCGCTATGGAGCGACCGCCTGCTGGTGGAAGCGGGTCGCTGGACGGGTGTGGGGCTGCTGGCCGCGGCCCTGGGCTGGGTGACGCTCGCACAAGCGGCGATGGGTAAGGACTGGAAAATGGGCATCGCCGACGGCGGAACGGGGCGCCTGCATACGGAAGGCCCGTTCGCATGGTCGCGCCACCCCGTGTACGCGGGGATACGGCTGACCATGCTCGGCCAGTTGCTGGTGATCGGCAGCTGGCCCATGCTGGGTTTGTGGACGGTGTCGGAACTGCTGGTCCGCTTGCAGGCGCGCTTCGAGGAGGAAGCCATGGCGGAGCGTCACGGCGCACGCTACCGGGAATACTGCGCGAGGGTGCGGCGCTGGCTGTAACCCGGCCGCCCGTCTTTCTTAGGCCCCCACCACCGCGGCGATGGCGGCGCCGGCGATGGCGGCGCCCAGCATGAGTAGCAGATATGCCACGAAACGCGATAGTGAACGCAATTTCCTTCCTTTCGGCCGGCTACGCACCAGGTAATAGGGCATCGCAAACGGCATTGCCGTGACAATCGCCGAACTCATCCAGCGCGAGCGGCGGTACCGCCGCTCTTCGCTGTCGAGCCTGTACCAATAGAAACCCAGGAAGTTGGACAACAAGGCCAATCCCAGCGACAGCAGGATCCAGGGCGATGCTGCGGCATCGCTCGCCGCCCCCGGATCGATCATTGCATCCAGCAGGGTGACGATCAGCAGCCCGTGAAGAACTCGTTTTGGATTCATGGAGAGCGTGAAAAAGGCTTGACGCGGGAACGCAGGCACGCGGCGGCGCATTCGCCTAGAATCATGCCTTTGATGCAAGACAGGAGAAAAAAGATGAGTGTATATGATTTCCAGGCGGCGTCGCTCGACGGCAAACAGATCGACCTCGGCGACTACCGCGGCAAGGTCCTGCTCATCGTGAACACCGCCAGCGAATGCGGTTTCACGCCGCAGTACAAGGGCCTTGAAGCGCTGCACCGCCGCTACGCCGCCCAGGGCCTGGCCGTGCTGGGCTTCCCCTGCAACCAGTTCGGCAAGCAGGAGCCGGGCACCGAAGCCGAGATCGGCGCCTTCTGCGAGAAGCACTACGGCGTCAGTTTCCCCATGTTCGCCAAGGTCGAGGTCAACGGCGACGACGCCCATCCGCTGTTCAAGCACCTGAAAGGCGAAGCCCCCGGCGTGCTGGGCACCGAGGGCATCAAGTGGAACTTCACCAAGTTCCTGGTCAACAAGGACGGGACGGTCTTCAAGCGCTACGCGCCGCAGACCAAGCCCGAAGAAATCAGCAGCGACATCGAGAAGCTGCTGGCCCAATAAGCCTTACTGCTGCGGCGAGAAGCGGATCGCCTGGCCGCCGCCCGGCGCCAGCTTCAGCTGCAGCGTATCGCCCGCGCCAACAAGCTTCGTTTCCGTCACCAGGTCGAAACGGCGCTCGCTGCGGTAGTCGGCCGCGTCGCCGTCGCGGTAGATCTCGGCCACGTAGCGCTTGCCGGCATCCAGGAAGCCCAGCGGCAGCGCCAGGGTGCGCGCCTCGCCGTCGGTGACCGCGCCCACGTACCACTCCTGTGAGCCCCTGGCCTTGCGTGCGATGGTCGCGTATTCCCCTACCTCGCCGTTGATGACGCGCGTGTCGGACCAATCGGTCGGCACATCGCGGATGAACTTGAAGGCCGCCGGGTACTTCTCGTAGTTCTCCGGCAGGTCGGCCGCCATCACCAGCGGCGAGTAGATCACCACGAAGTTTGCCAGCTGCTTGGCCTGGGTCGAGTTGAACACCTTGCCGTCCGCCCCCACCAGGCTCAGGACGCCCGGCGTGTAATCCATCGGACCGCTCAGCATGCGCGTGAACACCAGCTTGGCCTCGTGGTCGACCGCGTTGGGCGGATTGCCCCAGGCGTTGTACTCCACGCCGCGCGCGCCTTCGCGGGTCAGCCAGTTCGGATAGGTGCGGCGCAGGCCGGTGTCCTTGACCGGCTCGTGGGTGTCGATGGCGATGCGGTATTTCGCCGCCTCGGTGACCGCCTTCACGAAGTGGCGCACGCCGTCCTGCGAATCGTAGTGGCCGAAACGCGGCTTGCCGTCGCGGCCTGGAAGCAAGGCGCTGCCGGCTTCGTGCACATAGCCGGACTTGATGCTGTCGACGCCGTGCCTGGCGTACAGCTTGTAGGCCGCGTCCATCTGCCTTTCGTAGGCCGGCACGTTGGCGCCGGTCTCGTGGTGGCCGATCAGGCGCACGCCTTTCGATTTCGCATACGCCGCCAGGCCCGGCAGGTCGAAATCGGGATAGGACCTGGTGAAGCTGAAGTCCGCGCCGCCATGGCCCCAGTCGCTTTCCCAACCCTGGTTCCAGCCCTCGACCAGTACACCGCGGAAGCCGTTCTTCGCGGCGAAATCGATGTAGCGCTTCGTGTTGGCGGTGTTGGCCGCATGCCTGGGCCCGGCGTTCCAGCTGCCTTTATTCAGGTGCATCTCCCACCACACGCCCACGAACTTCGAGGGCTTGACCCAGGAAACGTCGCCCAGCTTGTTCGGCTCGTTCAGGTTGAGGATCAGGTCCGACATGGCCAGCCCCGCCGCGTTGTCGGCGATCTGCATGGTGCGCCACGGCGTCGTGAAGGCGCCGTGCTTCACCACTGCCGGTCCATACGAAGACGGCGCCAGCATGGCGCGCAGCTTCTGGCCCTCGACCTTGCGCAGCCACATGGACGCGTAGTCGACCAGGGCCGCTTCGTGGAAGGCGATGTGGGTGCCGTCATCGAGGCGTACGGTCAGCGGTGTATTGGCGATGCCGATTTCCTTGAGCGGCGCCTTGCGCACCACTTCTTCGAGTCCCGGCAGCTCACCGGCCGGAATCCACCAGGCGGTAGCCGCCTGGCTCACGCTGAACTCGGTCAGCTCGTCGAGGATCTCGACCTCGCGCAGCTGCGGCTGGGCCGGGAATTCGTAGCGGAAGCCGACGCCGTCGTCGTAGATGCGGAACAC
>CAMPHU010000303.1 GCA_946886065.1 uncultured Massilia sp.
AGGCGCCGGCGGCGTGCAGGTGGCGACCCGCTTCACCGTCACCCACGAGTGCGGCCTGCCGGACAGCGTCAAGCAGGAATACTTCCGCGCCGGCGAGGACGACATCGAAGTCAACGGCCTGTCGCCGACCGGCTATCCGATGCGCATGCTGAAGAACACCCCGGCGATCGGCTCCGGCATCCGCCCGGGCTGCGAATCCTACGGCTACCTGCTGGACGCCACCGGCAACTGCGCCTACATCAACTCGTACAACCGCGAGGTGCAGGCCAGCCCGGACAGCAAGAACATCGTGGTGATGGACAAGACCTGCCTGTGCACCCACATGCGCAACTTCAATTGCTGGACCTGCGGCCACTATACCTACCGCCTGAAGGACACCACCCATCTGTTGGCGGACGGCAATTACCAGATCCTCTCGGCCGAGCACGTGTTCAAGGATTACCAGTTCAGCGTGAACAACGAGATCGCCCTGCCGCCGAAGCAGGAAAACGTGGCGGCCTGATACCCCCGCCTTGCCGCAAAAGCCACGCTTCGCCGTGGCTTTTTTATCGTCCGGCGAATCGTCGGCCGAAGGCTACCGCCGGGGGCGGACCTGCGATACTATTTCAATATCAACCCATCCACTCGCGGAGATCGACCATGTCCCCTACCTTCGGCAACGCCCCGCCGCGCCCCGTCACGACCGACCTGCTGCGGGTGATCCTCGCAACCGCCTGCCTGCTGCTGGTGCCCCTGGTCGCCATGCAGTTCACCGGCGAAGTCAACTGGACCGGTTTCGACTTCGCAGTGGCCGCCATCCTGCTGGGCGGCACGGGCACGGCCTGGGTCCTGCTGTCGCGCCTGATGCGCGGCGCGCGCGAGCGCAAGCTCCTCGGCCTGGTGCTGCTGGGCGCCCTGCTCGTCGTCTGGGCGGAGCTGGCCGTGGGCATCTTCCACTAAGCGGCACACCAGATGTTCCCCCGGCGTTCGCGCGCCGGGATGGCGCCTTCACGCCAACTGTTCCGTATCCTCCGCGCGCCGCTCCGGTTGTTCGCGCCACGCACGCCGAAACCAGTGTAAGCTGACCTCCAGCGAGCCCTCAGTGCGAGGTAGTCCATGCCTACGACCGACGAACCCGAGAAGCTAAGCTTCCTGACGGACGATACGGGCCGGATCACCACCTGGAATCCTGCATGCGAAGCGCTGTTCGGGCTTCCGACGGCCCAGGCCGTTGGCCAGGCGCTGGACGGCCTGCTGGCGGGCGGCCCCGGCTGGCCCGAGCTGGCCGAAACGGGCAGCGGCGAGGTGATGCTCCACACGGCCGGCATGCAGGAGCACGAAGCGGTCCTGACCCTGGTCGCGCAGCACAACGGCGACGGCGCCCCGCGCGCCTGGGTCGTCACTGTCTCCTTCCCGCATGGTCTCGACGAATCCGAGAGCGAACGGGTCGGCCGCACGCCGCTCTCGCATGTGGTAGACCTGTTGCCCGGCATTTTCTACGTCATCAACCGCGACGGCCGCTTCGTACTGTGGAACCATAACCTGGAGCGCCTGTCCGAAATGATGCCGGACGAGGTGGCCGCCACCCACGCCCTCGACCTGTTCGACTTCCGCGACCGTCCCCAGGCGCTGGCCAACATCCGCCGCGTGTTCAAGGAAGGCGCCGAAGTCTCGATGGAGGCCGACTACGTGTCGCGCAGCGGCCGCGAGACGCCGATGCTGCTGGGGGGCGCCCCGATTTCCTGCAACGGCGGCACCTACCTGTTCGGCATGGGCATCGACATCTCGGCGCGCCGCAACCGGGAACGCCAGATGCGCCTGTACGAGCGCGCCCTGCATGCGGCCAGCAACGGCATCGTGATCACCGGCTGCCGCGACGACGAGCACCCGATCGAGTACGTCAACCCGGCCTTCGAGCGCATCACCGGCTACGGCAGCGACGAAGTGGTGGGCCGCGATTCGCGTTTCATGGCCGCGCCCGGCATGGATCCGGACGAACGCGCCCAGGTGCGCCTGGCGCTGAAAGAACTGCGCCCTATCAAGGTGGTGCTGCGCAACCAGCGCAAGAACGGCGAGCTGTTCTGGAACGACCTGAGCATCACACCGGTGCACGACGAGCACGGCCAGGTGACCCATTTCGTCGGCATCATCAACGACGTCACCGCCCTCAAGCAGCGCACCGCCCACCTGGAGCACGAGGTCAACCACGATGGCCTGACCGGCCTGGCCAACCGCAACCTGATGTGGGACCGCCTGGCCCACGCCCTGCACCTGGCCCAGCGCCACCAGACCATGGTGGCGGCGGTGCTGGTGGACCTGGACAACTTCAAGACCATCAACGACACCTTCGGCCACGCCGCCGGCGACGTGGTGCTCAAGGTGGTGGCGCGGCGCCTGCAGTCGGCGCTGCGCGACAGCGACACGGTAGCGCGCATGTCGGGTGACGAATTCGTGCTGGTGCTGGTGGACCAGCCTTCGCTGCGCTTCACCCTGCGCATGGTGGAGCGGGTGCGGCGCGCGCTGGTGATGCCGGTGGCCTTCGGCGGCAACGAGATCCCGGTCGGGGCCAGCCTGGGCGTGGCGGCCTTCCCCGGCGACGGCCACACGCCGGCCGAACTGGTGCGGGCGGCCGACATGGCGATGTACCGCGCCAAGAACAATGGCGGCGGCGTGCACTTCTATTCCGCCGAGATGCGCAGCGCCAGCCAGGCGCGCGCCGCGCTGGCCGACAGCATGCGCGACGTGCTGGCGCGCGACGAGCTGTTCCTGCTGTTCCAGCCGCGCATGGACGCCAAGACCGGCAAGGTGCGCGGCTTCGAGGCCCTGCTGCGCTGGCGCCATCCGGAGCACGGGGTGATGCTGCCGGCGGCCTTCCTGGCCGAGGCCGAGGAAAGCGGGCGGATCGTCGAGATCGGCAACTGGGTGCTGGACCAGGCGTGCAGCTTCCTGCGCCAGCTGCGCGACGCCGGCTATACCGGCCTGCCGGTGTCGGTGAACGTCTCGCACCGCGAATACAGCCGGCCCGGCTTCATTCCCGGCATCGCGGCGCGCATGGAGCAGCACGCCCTGCCGCCGGGCAGCCTGGAGATCGAGATTCCCGAGGCCGACCTGATCCGCAGCCCGGGCATCGGGCGGGATCTGGCGAACCAGCTGCGCGAGGTGGGCGCGGTGCTGTCGGTGGACGAATTCGGGCGCGGGATTTCGGATATCTCCTTCCTGCAGCAACTGTCGGTGCGGCAGGTGAAGCTGTCGAAGGCGGCGGTGCACGGGATCGCGGGGGACGGGGCCGGTTCCGGGCCGTCCCTGGCCAAGACCCTGATCGACATCGGGCACAACCTGGAGATGTCGGTGGTGGGCGAGGCGGTGGAGACGCAGGCGCAGATGGAGTTCCTGCGGCTGCACGGGTGCGACCAGTTGCAGGGGAAGTGGTTCAGCGAGCCGCTGGCGGCGGATGCGGCGCAGCGGATGCTGGCGCAGGGGGCGCAGGAGCAGTGGGCGCAATAGCTGCCTTCTTCATTTCAACCAGCCCATAGACCGTCGTTCCGGCGAAGGCCGGAACGGTGGTTTTGGGGTAACTCAGAGGCGGAGCGGACGACTGCTCACCCTTCGCTCGTAATCCGATTGACCAGCGCCCCCAGGACATCTTCCGCCATGTCGTTCGACACCTGGCAGGTTCCCGCATTCTCATGCCCGCCGCCACCATACTCCAGCATCAGCGCCCCGATATTCGTCCTGGACGTCCGGTTCAAGATCGACTTGCCCGTCGCGAACACCGTATTCTGCTGCTTCAGCCCCCACAGCACGTGAATCGAGATGTTCGCCTCCGGGAACAGCGCATAAATAATGAAGCGGTTCCCGGCATAAATCACCGGCTCCCCGCGCAAATCCAGCACCACCAGGTTCCCTTGCACGTGCGCGCAGCGGCGGATCTGTTCCTTGCACAGTTCGCTATGCGCGAAATACAGCGCGGTCCGTTCCTGCACGTCCGGCAGCGCCATGATCTCGTGAATGGTGTGCGTGGCGCAGTGATCGATCAGCGCCATCATCAGCTGGTAATTCGAAATCCGGAACGCATGGAAACGCCCCAGCCCCGTGCGCGCATCCATCAGGAAATTGAGCAGATTCCAGCCCATCGGATCGAGCACTTCCGCCTGCGAGAAGCGCGCCGCGTCGCCCTTGTCGACCGCCGCCATCATGTCCTTCCAGGCCGCCGGGAAGGTCGCCGCGCCGCCGTAGTGGTCGTGCACCACGCGCGCCGCCGAGGGCGCCTCCGGGTGGATGATGTGGTTCTCGCGCCGTCCCGTGTTGCGCAGGGTTTCCGACAGGTGATGGTCGAAGGCCAGGTGGGCAGCCGGGACGTAAGGCAGGTTGGTCGTGATGTCGTGCGTCGTGATGGCGACCTTGCCGTCCTGCATGTCCTTCGGGTGGACAAACAGGATGTCGTCGATCAGATCGAGGTGCCTGAGCAGCACCGCGCACACCAGGCCGTCGAAATCGCTGCGGGTAACAAGGCGGAATTTTCCAGGAACTGCAGGCATCGGCACACCCTTTCATCATCGGATTGAGGACCCGGCCGGCATGGCTGGCGGCCAGGCGGAGAATCCTTATACCTTGCAATGTTTCCAACTAGGAGCATTTGAGCTAGCTCATTCGGACAGGGCGGCGGGCAAATAAGGCAGCCTGTTCCCCGATTCCTGCAGACTGTCGCAGGGGGCTGGCAAGCGCGGCGGTGTGGCGGTAAAGTTGCAACATCCCAACAGTCGGATTGGCCGGGCAATCCCCGCGTCCTGTTTCCCGGCTCCGCGGGTGCGCCAAGGGTTACACTCGCGCACCACTGAGAGAAAACGACATCGACATGCAAGCACGCAGCACAACCCAGCATTATTTTTCCAGCGTCCTGTCCTGGCTGTACCGGGCATTCGACGCCGTGGCGACCTGGGTGACCCAGCTATCGTGGTGGAAATTTTTCCTGTTCGCGATCCTGACCCTGACCGCCGGCGCCATCCTGCAGGAAGAACTGTTCAACGGCCCAGCCGAGGAAGAGATCGCCCGCGCCGAGCGCGATGCCGCGCGCCGCAGCGACGCCAGCATCCTGATCGACGAAAGCGGGATCCATTACAACCCGCGCAAGAAC
>CAMPHU010000304.1 GCA_946886065.1 uncultured Massilia sp.
TGGCCATGTCCCACGGCCGCCCGGCATCCTTGGCCGCCGCCTGCAGGTCGCGCCGTGTGAGATCCAGGCCCACGCCATAGCCCCACACCAGCGCCAGCGCATCCTCGACCGGCACGTCGGCCCCGCCCGCGCCCAAGGCCACCACCAGCTCCACTTCATGGTGCAGGTCCTGGGTCATCGGCGGATACGGCAGCGTGCCGCTGGCCGGCACCACCGCGTCGGCGGGCTTGGTAAAGAAGAACGGCGGCTCGCGCGAGGGATCGCTCCCCATCTCGCGCGCATGGGCGGCGTAATTACGGCCGACGCAGAATACGCGGCGCACAGGGAAACGGGCGGCGGAACCCTCCACGGCCACCGAAGGCGCGGCGGGAGCGGTGATGACGAAAGCGGACATGCTCATCCTTTCAATGACGGAGCGCCTATCATACCCGCGCCGGATTCCAGGATGCGTACCAGCGCCGTCATGTCCACCGGCTTGACCAGGTGGTGCCCGATGCCCGCGGCGATCACGCGCTCGCGGTCCTTGGGCTGGCCGTAGCCCGTGATCGCGACCAGCACCGTGTGCGCCGTCTCGGGCTGGGCGCGCAAGCGTTCCGCCAGCTGGTAGCCGTCCATGTCGGGCAGGCCGATATCGATCAGCATCATGTCCGGCCGCTCCCTGCGCGCGCGCTCGATGGCGGACGCCGCATCGTATTCCACCGACGCCGCATAGCCCTGCACGCTCAGGAGCATGGCCAGGCTGTCGGCCGCGTCGGTGTTGTCGTCGACGACGATCAGGCGCAACTTGCGCTCCGGGCGCGCGTCCGCGCTGCCGGCCGGCTCCTGCGGCGGCGCGTACTCGCCATCCGCCGCCGCCAGCACGCAAGGCAGGGTCAGGGTGAAGCTGCTGCCCAGGCCCACGCCGTCGCTGTGCGCGCGCACGTCGCCCTCGTGCAGCTCCACCAGCTTTTTCACCAGCGCCAGCCCCAGCCCCAGCCCGCCCTGCGAACGCGCCAGCGTGCGTGCGCCCTGCGTGAACAGGTCGAACACGTTCGGCACCAGCTCGGCCGGCATGCCGGAGCCGTTGTCACGGATCTCGAGCCGCATGAGGCCATCGCCGGCGTCGAGCGCGAGCGCGATGCGCCCCGCCTTCTGCGTGTACTTGGCGGCGTTGTTGAGGATGTTGGCGACGCTCTGCACCAGGCGCGTCTGGTCGCCCTTCACGTACACCGGCTGGTCGGGCATCCGCACCGTGACCTGGTGCGCCTTTTCCTGCACCAGCGGGCGGGTCTGGTCGAGCGCGCCGGCCACCACGTCGCGGAAGTCCACCAGGCCGAGCTTGAGCTTGACCAGCCCGCGCGTGACGCGCGAGACGTCCAGCAGGTCGTCGATCAGGCGGCTCATGTGCCGCACCTGGCGGCTGATGATGGTGCTGGTCTGGCAGATGCGCGGCTCGTCCGCGAACTGCATGCTCAGCAGGCTGGCCGAACTGCTGATCGGCGCCAGCGGATTGCGCAGCTCGTGCGCCAGCATGGCCAGGAATTCATCCTTGGTGTGGCTCAGCTGCTCGGCCTTCACGCGCGCCGCGCGTTCGCTCTGCAGCAGGGTGTCGCGTTCCTGCGCCGACTTCTGGGAGAGCTGGTACAGGCGCGCATTGTCCATCGCCACCGCCGCCTGGGCCGCGATGCCGGCGACGATGCGCTCGCTGCGCTCGGTGAACATGCCCGGTTCGGGGTGGCCGAAGAACAGCCCGCCCAGCACCTTGCCGGAATGGGACACCACCGGCATGGCGAGGTAGCTGCGCACCTGCAGGTGGCCCGGCGGCATGCCGGCATGGCGCGGGTCGAGCGTGACATCGTCGCAGCGCATCGGTCCCTCGCCGGCGAACACGGGCCGGAACACGCCGGTGGTCGAGGGCGCGTCCAGGTGCTCGATCTGCTTGCAGGCGGCGCCGCTCAGGGCGTGCAGCCGCATCGGTTCGCCGTCGTCCCCGTAGAAGCAGGCGCCGAAGCGCGCGCCGGTCAGCTCGGTGCCGGCATCGGTGACCGTCTGCAGCACGGTGCGCAGGTCGAGCGTCGAGGCCAGCACCTGGCCGGTGCGGTTGACCATCTCGAGGATGCGGGTCTCGTCGCGCAGCGTTTCCTCCACGCGCGAGCGGCGCACCACTTCGCGCGTATGGCGGGCCACGTCCTCGGCCATCGCCACTTCCTGGTCGGTCCAGTGGCGCGCGCTCTTCTCGTGCAGGTAGAAGATCGCGGCCAGCCTGCCCTCTTCCATGATCGGCACGATGATCATCGAGCGCGCGCCGATGCTGGCGTAGCCGGCCGCATAGGGCGCGGCGCGCTCGTCCAGGGCGATGTCGTCGAGGCGCAGGGTGCGTCCGGCCTGCAGCTGTTCGATGATGGCGGGGCCGAAGCTCTCCAGCGGGCGCGATTCGCCGGCCAGGCTGGCGATGCTGCCGTCGGTCCAGTCGCGGTCCACGGTGACGCCGCGCCCCTGGGGATCGACCTCGCCATAGCCGACCCGGGCCACGCCCAGGGTCTCGCCGGTCATGGCGCTGGCCGCCTGCATGATGTGCACGGCGTCGACCAGGCTGCCGAGCGTGTCGCTCAGTTTCAGGTGGAATGCGTGGCGGTGCCCGGACAGCACGTCCGAGGTGGTGTCGGACAGCACGCAGTAGACGCCGACCACCTCGCCGCCGTGGCGCACCGGCGCGAACGAGGAGCAGAAGTAGCGGCGTTCGCGCTTGCCGTTGCGCTCGAACTCCATCAGGGCGTTATCGAGCTGGGTCGAGTCGCCCGCCTGGGCGCTGCGGAAGGCGCTTTCCAGGCGTGGCCACAGTTCCGGGCGCACCTGCGGAAAGGGAGCGCCCTGCGCCGCCGGATGCTTGTCGCCCAGGAGCTCGGCATAGGCGCCGTTGTAGAACAGGCGCAGTTCCGGTCCCAGGGCCATCAGCATGGGGAAGCGGGATCCCGTGATCAAATCGGCAAGGGCGCGCGGGCCCTCCGGCCAGCCGGCCGGGTCGCCAAGGGGGATGGTGGGCCAGTCGCGGCCCTGCGGATGGTCCGGCAGCGTCATACCGCCGACAGCCACCGTGAGGAAGCTGCTGTCGTTGTTCATCAGGATTACCCCGTTCGGGTTCACGCCAGGCTGGCAGGCTTGCTACGTTGTCACGTACTTGGCCCTGTTTTTATTGCTCAGCCACTAACTTTTATAAGCGGGCGATTATAACGAGCTATCCGAACAGGCCGCGCGCGATACACATCAGGCGGATTTTCCTATCCGGTGGTGCACGCGGCGCTGGGCCAGCCACACCGCGCCGGCTACCACGGGCACCAGGATGCCGAGGGCGATGTCGGGATTGATGGGCCATCCGGCCGCCTTGGCGGCCTTGCCGGCGTAGCCGAGCAGGCCCACCAGGTAATAGGAAATCGCGGCCACCGACAGCCCCTCCACCGCCAGCTGCAGGCGCAGCTGCTGGGCGGCGCGCGCGTTGAGCGACTCCAGGATGCGGCGGTTCTGCATCTCCTGCACGATGCCCACGCGGGTGCGCAGCAGGTCGTTGGTGTCGGCGATGCGGCGTCCCAGGGCTTCCTGGCGCGCGCTGGTGGCCTCGCAGGTATGCATGGCGGGCTCCAGGCGCCGTTCCATGAACTCCTCCACGGTGGGCGTGCCTTCGATGCGCACCTCGCGCAGCTCCTCGATGCGGGCCTGCACGATGCGGAAGTAGGCGCGCGAGGCCGAGAAGCGGTAGCCGTTGGCCAGCGACAGCTTCTCCATGCGCGCGGCCAGGCGGGTGATCTGCTCCAGCAGGCGCTGCTCGTCGCCGCTTCCCTCCCCCGGCTGCGCCATGTCGGTGGCGACCATGGCGTCGGCCAGTTCGGCCAGCTCGGCCTCGACGCGGTCCAGTTCCCGGCCGACCGCGCGCGCCGCGGGCAGGCCGAGCAGCGCCATCATGCGGTAGGTTTCGATTTCCAGCACGCGCTGCACCAGGCGCCCGGCCTGCAGCTCGCGCATGCCCAGGTCGCGGATGACGAAGCGGCTGAAGCCATCCGCCTGGATCGCGAAGTCGCTCCACAACTCCGCGCCCTGCATCACCGAGGAGCGGGCCAGCAGGCTGCGCTCGAAGACCCTGGGCAGGCTGGATGCATCGGCCTCGCCCTTCACCAGGGCCACGTGCGCGGCCGCCATCAGGCGCCCGGCAAGCTGCGCCAGCCAGCTGGCGGGCAGGTAGGCCAGCGGCATGTGGCCGAAGGCTTCCTGGGGAGCGACCGAAGGCGCCAGGGGCGTGGTGACGGTGTAGGTGGCGAATTCGGTGTGGCACTCCCACTTCAGGCCGAAGCTGCCGAAGTCGTGGAAGAAGTGGTTGGCGCCCGGCCTGGGCGCTGCCACGCCGAAGTGTTCGCACAGGGCGCCCAGCAGCACGTGCTGCGAATGGGCCTGGGGCGGGCCGGATTCCACGCCGTGGTAGACGGCCAGGTGGGTGATGGCCTCGGGCGCGTCGAGCCGCAGGAAGGGCCGCGAGTGCAGCTCGGCCGCGAGCGGCACCCGCAGGGAATGGTTCAGCGCTCCGACGATGGCGTTCACACGGTCCTCCGGTGGTGGCGCCGGAGGCGCGCGCCGCCGGCTAGTAGATTTCGCTGGCTGCCGCGCGCACCGCCTTGAGCAGCAGGTCGGCGCCCGGCGAGAGCAGATGGTCCTGCTGCCTGATGATACCGAAGGCATCCATCTTGCAGGGTAGCTCGATTGGGAGAATCCGCATCACGTTGAGCGAGGCATAATATTGCGCGACCTCCTGCGGCATCACGTGCAGCGAATCGGTCTGCTGCAGCAGCGCCGTGATCAAGAGCAGCGCGGTCGTGTCGACCACGTTCACCGGCGGCGCCAGGCCCGCGCGGCGGAACATCATGTCGAAGCGGTGGCGCAGGATGCTGCCCGGCGGCGGCAGGATCCACGGCCGGTCGGCGATGTCCTTGAGCTCCAGCTGCCTGTTCTCCAGCAGCGGGTGACCGGGGCGCACCACCGCGCAGGCCGGTTCCTCGGTCAGCTCTTCGTAGATCAGGCCCGTGCTCTCGTCCTTTTCCAGGATGCGGCCGATCATGAAGTCCAGCGTGCCGCGCTGGAGCTTGT
>CAMPHU010000305.1 GCA_946886065.1 uncultured Massilia sp.
GGTTGCGGTCGCTTTCTTCGCTACCGGCTTGGCTGCTGCTTTGGTCGCGGTTTTCTTTGCGGCCGGCTTTGCTGCTGCCTTGGTGGCGGTCGACTTGGCTGCGGTCTTGGTCGCAGCAGCTTTCTTCGCTGCCGGCTTGGCCGCTGCCTTGACTGCCGGTTTAGCGGCTGCCTTGGTGGCGGTGGCCTTGGCTGCCGGCTTGGCGGCTGCCTTCTTGGCGACTGGTTTCACTGCGGCGGTTTTCGCGCTTGCCTTCGTCGACGACGAAGGCGCGCTCTTTGCTGCTGCCTTTGCTGCTGGTTTCTTAGCGGTTGCCATTTTTTTTCTCCTTCATCTGCGATGAAATATACGCTCAAGGTTGAAACCCGCCCGGCCATTTGCATGTCCCGGCGAATTATTCATCGGCCCAAACCGAACACGATTTACGCCAATGAATCCGGCACCGGCTGAACTGCTGCAACTCCTCACCATTGCAGCGCTTCAGCCAACGTCGACAGGTCACCGTCCATTTGCGTTTCACATCGCTACCCTTGCGGGCGCGAAAAGAAAAAGCCGCCTTGCCTGAACTAAGGTCAGGCAGTGCGGCTTGTTCTTTTCGCTTCGCTTACGTGCATACCGAGTGGATCAGCGTCCTATTATTGATCGATTGTTTGACCGGATGCCCGCGACAATAACACATGTTCTCGTTTTGACAAATTCAATCACGTAAAGTACACGCAAACTTTGTGTGTTCGCAACCGAAAGGCCGCAAAAAAAGTCCGCGATTCGCATCGATGCGAGACCACATCGACGCGAAAAAAATCGCGATCACATCGATTCGCTTTTCAAACGCTCCACGAACCAGCGGCCCGCAGGTCCCGGCGGCTGGTCCTTCAAGTAAATCGCGTGCATCGAGAAGCCCGCGCCGAGCAGTGGATGGACCTCGAGTTCAAGCCGCACCAGCGCGCCGCTCGCGAGATCGTCCTCGACCATGTGCAGCGGCATCGATCCCCATCCCATGCCGGCCCGCAGGAAGGCATGCTTGGCGCCGAGATCCGCGAGCCGCCACACCTGGGGCGACAGCACGCCGTAGTTGCGGCCCTCGGTCAATGCCGAGCGGTCGGTGAGCACGAGCTGCACGTGCCTGGCCGCCTCGGCGCGCAGCACCTTGCCGCGAATCGCCGCGAGCGGATGACCGGGCGCCGCGACCACGACCGAGGGCACCGCGAGCAGGTAGTCGGATGCGCACTCGGTCGGCACCTCGGGCAGCGAACCGATCACCGCGATGCGGCAGCGGCCGTCGAGCAGCGGCTGCACCACCGCGCCGAGCGCTTCGACATACAAGCGCAGCGGCGTGGTGGGAAAGCGGTGGTGGAAATCCTTCACGGCGGCGGTGAGCGTCCCGATGGGGAACATCACGTCGACCGCCACCGCGAGCTCGGCTTCGAGTCCCTGCGCGAGCGTGCGTGCCCTGGCCTTGAACGCGTCCATGCCGTTGGCCGCGCGGCGCGCTTCTTCGAGCAAGGCGCGGCCCGCCTCGGTCAGTTGCGGATAGCGGCCGGTGCGGTCGAACAGCGCGAAGCCGACCTGGAGTTCGAGATTGGCGAGCGTGTGGCTCACCACCGACTGCGCGCGGCGCAGCTTGCGGCCCGCGGCGGAGAAGCTGCCTTCGTCGGCTGCGGCGATAAATGTGCGCAGCTGGTCCATGGACATCCCGTCGAGCATCTATCGTCTCCATCGATACAAGTCATCGAATTATATAGGCTTCCTGGATCGCTTTCTTCTGCCTAAGATGGGATCCATGCACTCCACGAACGAGTGCTCGAATCAGCGAACACTCAACGACAGACACGAAAGGAAAGACCATGAACACCACCCTGAACAACAGCGCAAACCAGTCCGCCATCCCGGCCATCGGCCGCATCCTGATGGCTGCGATCTTCCTCGTCAGCGGCGTCGGCAAGGCGCTGGCGCCGGCCGCGACCATCGGCTACATCCAGTCGGTGGGCCTGCCCTTCGCCACGCTCGGCCTGGTGGCGGCGGTGGCCATCGAAGTGGGCGGCGGCCTGATGCTGGCGCTCGGCATCAGGACGCGCCTGGTGGCCGCGCTGCTGGCGGCGTTCTCGGTGGTGACGGCCTTTGTGTTCCACAACGCGGTGGGTGACCAGAACCAGCTGATCCACCTGATGAAGAACATCGCGATGGCGGGCGGCCTGCTGCAGGTGGTGGCGTTCGGTGCGGGGGCGTACAGCTTCGATGCGGCGAGCAGCCGTAAAGGTACGACTCAGCTTGCCTGAGCCCCGGCATACGCCCGTCGTTCCGGAAGGCCGGAACCCAAGTGTAGCGGCACACTGCTCATGCAAACTTGGGGCCCGGCCGAGGGGGACGCCGAGTCCTGGGGTGACGGATTTTCGGCTAACCCTCCGTAATCCGCAGCATGTCCATCTTGCACAGCCACGCCAGGCCGCGCAGCAAGGTAGGACGATCCCAGCGCCCCAGCGTATCGATCAGCTCCTCGACCTGCATCGGCCGCGGCCCGATGGCGCCGAAGATCAGCCCGAACTCTTCCAGGGTCGGCAGCGACGATGCCGCGTAGCGGTTGACCGCCAGCTCGCGGTAGGCGCGCACCAGCGCCAGCGAGGCGTCCGGCTTCAGCTCCACCAGCGAGGCCGCCGTCAGCAGCCGGGTCGGATAACTGGCGAACAGGCGGAACGGGTCCGGCCGGTCCGGCGCATGGTCCGGCAGCGGCGGCGTGAGCACGGGATCGGCGCGGCGGCGCTCCGCCAGCTCGTCGAACAGCTCGCAGTAGCGCAGCAAGATCGCGCTCCAGTCGAACTCCTGCCTGGCACGCGCTCGCCCGCTCTCGCCCATCCGCCGCCGCAGCCCCTCGTCGCGGATCAGGTTGCCGTAGGCCTGGGCCAGGCCGGCGCCGTCCACCGCCACCGCCTGGCTGGTGTGGCCGCAATACATGTCGAAGCTGTCCACCCCGTCGTCGTAGCGCATCGCCAGGTCGCCGCCCGCGCCGGGGCCGGGCATGATGGTCGGGATGCGGTAGCCGTCGACGCCGTCGCGCACCGTGTCGCGGTAGCCGTTCCAGTCCGACACCACGCACGGCAGCCCCGCCGCCATGGCCTCGGCCGGCGTCAGGCCGAAGGTTTCCTGGATGTTGTCCGAGAGCGAGGTGAAAATGTCGGCGGCGGCCCAGGCGTCGCGCTTGCGCTCCGCGATCCGCCCGTCCAGCTCCACCAGCCGGATCGAGGGACAGAGCAGCGCGGCCGCCTCGCGGAAGGCCGCCCGGATCGTTTCGCTGGCGAACCAGCCGCACAGGATCAGGTGCACCTTCTTCCCGCCCTTGTCGGCGCGCTCCAGCGCCGACAACATCTGCTGCGGATGGGACTTGGCGTGCAGCGACAGCCGGCCCAGGAACAGCACCGCCACCTCGTCCGGCCCGATGCCGAGGCGCGCACGCGCTTCCAGACGCTGCGCCTCGTCGGCCTGCAGCTCGGCGCAATGCACGCCCAGGGGAACCAGGGGCAGCTGCGGCAGCTCGAAACGGGTCGCGCCCAGGCGCGCCCCCAGATAAGCGGCCTGCTCCTCGATCAGCACGCGCACGCTGTCGCGCACCACGCGCGAAGTACACACGATGGCGTCCCAGGCGCGCACCGGCGCAACCAGCAGGTCGGCCACCATGCTCATCATCTCGTGGCTGGCGGTGGTGTGGGCCACGCCGCACAGGCTGTACTGGCGCTCGCCGGCCTGCAGGCGCCGCCAGGCCAGGCGCTCGATGCCGGGGCCGGGATGGTAGAGGCAGCCGAAATGCGCCAGCTCCTCGGGCGCGGAAGGCGCGATCCAGCGCGTGATGCCGCGGTAGCCGTCCGCGCGCAGCGCCGCGTCGAAGGCGTCCGCGTAGTGGCGCCCGGCGGCGAAGCAGCCGACTTCCGCCAGGCTGCCGGCCTGCGCGACCGCGCGCAGCAGCCCGACGCCGGCCGCCTGCCGGCCCATCAGCTTTTGCCCGGCGACGGAAAACGCCTCGGGCAGGTAATGCAATGCAAAGCGGTCGGTCATGCGGTCTCCAGGCCGGCGGTCCTGGAGGGATCATAACGTTGCCGCTGTCCGGGTGGCGCGAGCATGGCGCCCGGCGCGCCGGCGCGCTGGCCATGCAGCAATAGTTTGTCCCCGGAGCGTGGCTCTCAGCGCTTCGGCGCCACGCGCCACACCACGCCGCCGGCGTCGTCGACCACCAGCAGCGCGCCGTCGGCCGCCACTTCCACGCCGGACGGGCGGCCCCACACATCGCGGTCGCTCAGCACCATCCCGGTCATGAAGTCCTGGTACTGCCCGGTCGGCACGCCGTTCTTCATGAACACGCGCACCACCTTGTAGCCGGTGCGCACGCCGCGGTTCCACGAGCCGTGCAGGGCCACGAACACATCCCCTTCATATTCCTTCGGGAAGGCGTTCTTCGCCCCTTTCGGCGCGTGGTAGACCGCCATGCCCAGCGGCGCGGAGTGCGCCTGCAGCAGCACGTCCGGGGCGATGGTCTTGCCCTTCAGGTCCGGGCGCTGGCCGGCCAGGCGCGGGTCTTCATGGTCGCCGATGTAGTACCACGGCCAGCCGTAGAAGCCGCCCTGCTTGACGCGGGTGACGTAGTCCGGCGGCAGGTTGTCGCCCAGCGCGTCGCGCTCGTTGACGTTGCACATCAGGTCGCCCGTGGACGGATAGACCAGCATGCCGACGCAGTTGCGCAGGCCGGTGGCGTAGGTGCGGCGGTTGCGGCCGTCCGGGTCGAAGGCCATGACGGCGGCGCGGTCGGTTTCCACACCCCAGGCGCCGCCGACGCCGTGTTTCGCTTCCCACTGCGGCAGCGGCTCCGGCGGCGTGGCGCCGATCTCGGTGGCGATGTTGGTCGCCGAGCCGATCGACAGCAGCAGGGTCTTGCCGTCCTTCGAGAAGGCCAGGGTGCGGGTGGTGTGGCCGCCGCTGGTGTCGCTCAGGTGCGGCACCACCACCTCGGGTTCGCCGCGCGCCTTCAGGTCGCCGTTGCGGTAAGGGATGCGCACGATCGAATTGACGTTGGCGAC
>CAMPHU010000306.1 GCA_946886065.1 uncultured Massilia sp.
GCCATGTCGTGCTGGTAGCCGGTGCGGTAGTTGACGTGGGTGAGCATCAGGACCGCGCAGTCGCCGTCCACGGCGGCCGGGATCTCCTCGATGCTGTCGACCAGGCGCACCCGGTAGCCCCGCTCGAGCCAGTTGGTGAGCCCTTCGGCCATATAGATATCGGTCGGGAAGTTGCTGCGCTCGGTGACGATGGTGCGGCGGTGGCTGGTTTCTCCCTGGGCCTGGAGGTGCAGGGCGGCCGCCAGCGCCTTGAACAGGTTCAGCGAGGTGGTGTCGGTGACGGCCACTTCGCCGGCGCGCGCGCCGATCAGGGGCGCCAGGCGGTCGCCCAGGCGTTTCGGCATGTCGAACCAGCCGGCGGTGTTCCAGCTCTTGATCAGGCCGACGCCCCATTCCTGGGCCACGACCTGCTGGGCGCGCGCCAGGGCGGCCCTGGGGCGGGCGCCGAGCGAGTTCCCGTCCAGGTAGATGACGCCAGGGGGCAGGTCGAAGCGCTCGCGCAGGGAGGCCAGCGGGTCGGCCGCATCGCGGGCCAGGCAATCGGCGCGGGTGGTATTGGTCATGCGGATTCCTTCGAGGGGAGGGCGCGGACGAGTTGGCGTAATACTGCGCGCACGGGGCTGGCATCCATGCCGGCGAATTTCAGGGGCAGGGCGATCAGTTCGTAGTCGCCCTCGGGCACCTCGTCGAGCACGATGCCTTCGAGGATGGCCATGCGGTTCGCGCGCACGGCGTGGTGGGCATCCAGGGTCTTGGAATCCTGCGGGTCGAGCGAGGCGGCGTCGGTGCCGATCAGGACCACGCCGCGGCTGGCGAGCAGCGCGATGGCGGCCGGGGTGATGGCGGCGAAGTCCGGATCCCACTCGGCTTGCGGCGCGCGCGCGTAGGTACGCAGCAGCACGCGCGGCGGCACGCCGTCGAGGCGGCCGGCCAGGTCGGCGGCATCCACCGCGCGGACGCCGATGCAGTGGATCACGCGGCAGGGGCCGAGGTAGGGCGCCAGTCCGACCTGGTCGATGCTCGCGCCTTCCGGGTCGTAGTGCGAGGGGGCGTCGGTGTGCGCGCCCAGGTGGGTGCTCATGGTCATGCGGCTGACGTGGACCGGGCAGCCGTTCCCGATCTGCCAGGTGGGGGCGGCCTCGAACGGCGTGTCGCCGGGCCAGACCGGGATGCCGACCGAGATTGTCGGGCTGATATCCCAGAGTTGCGGAGCTTCCATGCGTACCCTCGTGGAAAAGATTGAAGCTTCAAGTAATTGTTTAGCCTCGCAGTGTAGCAAGATCCAGGCTTGGCCGCGCTGGTTAATGCTTTTTTGCCAAGGGTTTTTATGCAGGCAAAAGAAATTCAACTTTTTTGCGCCGGACCCTAAAGTTCCCTCAAACCCGTCCGATAACGATCTCAGATAGGCAGCAATAGGTCGAAAAAATTTTCAAGCAACCCTAAAGTTCTTTCCTGGTGAGCCGATAAGGCTAGGGAAGGGGTAGCAAAGGGCGAAAAAAATTTTCGAAAAACCCTAAAGTTCCCCTAAAGCCTGACGATAACGTGTCAGGGATGCGACAGATCAAGTCTGACGCGACTCACAATCCAGGGTGCTTTCCAGCACCGCCTCCATCCCCTTCTTCATAGGGGAATCAGAGTGATCCAAGAGGGTTTGTCAGACAAACTCCTACGGGTCATGTCCGTCATTCGCGGACGAAAAATACAGCGTTTCTCCGATTTCGAAAAAGTTGCCTCACGGCGAGAATCTATCTCAACGGCAACACAGAAGTCGCCGGTTCAACGAACGGAGAGAGAAAATGACTGCGAACGACATGATGGCTGAAATTCGTGATGCTAACCTGAGCTACCTGATGCTCGCCCAGCAGATGATCCGCGCCGACAAGGTCACCGCAATCTTCCGCCTCGGTATCTCGGCCGACATCGCCGACCTGATCGAAGGCATGAGCAACGCCCAGATCCTGAAGCTGGCAGGCGGCAACATGATGCTGGCCCGCTTCCGCTTCGACGACACCGCCATCCTGGGCATGCTGACCAGCCACACCAAGGAACGCAGCCTGGCCCAGTCGCACGCCGCCATCCTGATGGCCGGCCAGCCGGTCGAAGAGATCGTATAATCCGCATTACGGCCTGTTGAGGCCGGTTGTTGAACAGGCCGCGGAGCAGTCATGAGCAAAAAGAGCGTCGTATCGGAAGCCCAGGAAATCCACCTGGCGATCGAGCTGATCAATCTCGGCGCACGGCTCCAGCTGCTCGAGACCGAAGTCTCCCTGTCGCGCGAACGCCTGCTCAAGCTGTACAAGGAACTCAAGGGTGTCTCTCCACCCAAGGGCATGCTGCCGTTCTCGACGGACTGGTTCCTGACCTGGCAACCGAATATCCATTCCTCGCTCTTCATCAATATCCATAACTTCCTGGTCGAACATGCCGGCGCTAGCGGCATCCAGGCGGTGATGAAGGCGTACAAGCTCTATCTCGAACAAATGCCGCCCGAGCCGGGCGAAGAGCCGCTGCTGTCGCTCACCCGCGCCTGGACCCTGGTGCGCTTCTTCCAGAGCGGCATGCTGGTGCTCGTGCCTTGCAGCAAATGCAAGGGCAAGTTCATCGTCAATTCCCTCGACCTGAACGCCGACTACCAGTGCGGCCTGTGCCATATGCCTTCGCGCGCGGGCAAGACCCGCAAGGCCAAGGATGCGGCGAGTTCGCAGCAGGCCTGAGCCGGCCCGCTGACCCGGCTGCGTGAACCGCATCCTGCGTACGCCGGCGATCCAGGCGCTGCTCTTCCAGATTGCCGCTTTTCCGCTGACCCTGGCCGCCGTCTACTTCGCCGCGCGCGCCGGATTCCAGCCCGGCTACCTCCACGCCGCCCTGGCCCAGGGCCTGTTCGCCGCCGGATTGACCTGGTGGCGCGGCCTGGCCGGCTGGTGGCGCGCGATCCAGGGCGTTTTTCCAGTCGCCTTGCTCGGCGCCGACCAATTGGCGATTCCGCCCGGCGTTTTCCTGGCCGTCTTCCTGTTCCTATTACTGTTGTACTGGTCGACCTACCGCACCCAGGTGCCGTACTACCCGTCCGGCCGCAAGGTGTGGGATGCCGTGGCCGCAGCGCTGCCACAGGGCAGGGCGGTGAGAATGATCGATATCGGCAGCGGCCTCGGCGGCCTGGTGCTGGACCTGCAGCGCCGCCGGCCGGAATCGCGCTTCGAAGGCATCGAGCTGGCGCCTCTGCCCTGGCTGGCCAGCCTGCTGCGCGCAAAATTCGCGCGCAGCCCGGCCCGTTTCGTCCGCGGCGACTACGAACAGCTCGATTTGGGCGCCTACGACGCCGTGTTCGCCTACCTGTCCCCGGCGGCCATGCCGGCCCTGTGGAGCAAGGCCGTGCGCGAGATGCGGCCCGGCTCTGTACTTTTTAGTTACGAATTCGTCATCGCCGAACGCCCGCCGAGCCGTATTGTCACTCCGTACAGGGAGGGGGCAAAGCTCTACCAATGGGACTTTTAGGCGACAAAGCACAGGGAAATGAGGCTGTTTTACTTGCCGGTGGGCCATTCTCAAGCTATTGTAGTTCCCTAGGTAAATATTTTCTAAAATCACTGTTTTTGATGCATGGAAATGGTGGTTTAGGCATTTTCGGAGCGGAATTCCCTTGCTAGTCATTTTTGGTTACATCGTCGTCTGCGTGTCGGTGTTCGGCGGTTTTGTGATGGCTGACGGCCATCTCGCAACCCTGTTCCAGCCCATCGAGCTCCTGATGATCGGCGGCGCGGCTGTTGGCGCGTTCTTCGTCGGTAACAATGCCAAGTCGATCAAGGCCACCTTGAAGGCCCTGCCGACCATCTTCAAGGGATCCCACTACACGAAAGACATGTACATGGAGCTGATGGCGCTCCAGTTCGACGTCCTGTCGAAGGTGCGCAAGGAAGGCCTGATGTCGATCGAAGGCGATATCGAGCAGCCCGAGGCCTCGCCCCTGTTCTCGAAATACCCGGCGGTGCTGGCCGACCACCATATCGTCGAATTCATGACCGACTATCTGCGTCTCATGGTGTCAGGCAACATGGACGCCTTCCAGATCGAAAACCTGATGGACAACGAGATCGAAACCCATCACCACGAAGGCGCCATTCCCGCGCACTGCATCGCCAAGCTGGGCGACGGCCTGCCGGCCTTCGGTATCGTGGCGGCGGTGATGGGCGTGGTGCACACCATGGAATCGGTGGGCATTCCGCCGGCCGAGCTGGGCATCCTGATCGCGAAAGCGCTGGTCGGCACCTTCCTGGGTATCCTGCTGGCCTACGGCTTCGTCGGTCCGCTGGCGAGCGTGCTGGAACAGAAGCTGGAAGAGTCGACCAAGATGTTCCAGTGCGTGAAGGTCACCCTGCTGGCCAGCCTGAACGGCTATGCCCCGGCGCTGGCCGTCGAATTCGGCCGCAAGGTGCTGTACTCGACCGAGCGCCCGAGCTTCGCCGAACTCGAAGAGCACATCAAGAAGAAGAAGTAAGCGCGCGATGGCTTTTGCATTCCACAACCTGAAGGCGGGAGGCGAGCATGGCTGATGACGGCATGCGGCCCATCGTCGTCAAGCGCGTCAAGAAGGTGGCCGGCGGCCACCACGGCGGCGCCTGGAAGATCGCGTACGCCGACTTCGTGACGGCGATGATGGCCTTCTTCCTGCTCATGTGGCTGCTCGGCTCGACCTCGAAGGGCGACCTGGAAGGCATCTCGGAATTCTTCAAGAACCCGCTGAAAGTGGCGATGCAGGGCGGCTCGGGCTCGGGCGACTCCTCGTCCGTGATCAAGGGCGGCGGCACCGACCTGACCCGCCGCAACGGCCAGGTCAAGAAGGGCGACATCGACCCCACCTCGAAGACCTACGACCTGCAGGCGGCCAAGGCCGCGCTCGAGCGCCAGGAAGCCATGCGCCTGGAATCGCTGAAGGCGAAGATCGAGTCGATCATCGAGGTCAACCCGCTGCTCAAGAAGTACAAGAACCAGCTGCTGCTCGACATCACCAGCGAAGGCCTGCGCATCCAGATCGTGGA
>CAMPHU010000307.1 GCA_946886065.1 uncultured Massilia sp.
CTGGCGGCCCAGCTGTATGCGGAGTTCCGCGAATTCTTCCCGCAGAACGCGGTCGAGTATTTCGTCTCCTACTACGACTACTACCAGCCGGAAGCCTATGTGCCGCAGCGCGACCTGTTCATCGAAAAGGACTCGTCGATCAACGAGCACATCGAGCAGATGCGCCTGTCGTGCACCAAGTCGCTGATGGAGCGGCGCGATGTGGTCATCGTGGCCACCGTGTCGGCGATCTACGGTATCGGTAACCCGAACGAATACCACAAGATGATCCTGACCTTGCGCCACAAGGACAAGGTGGCGCAGCGCGACATCATCGCGCGCCTGATCCAGATGCAGTACACGCGCAACGAGATGGATTTCTCGCGCGGCTCCTTCCGCGTGCGCGGCGACACCATCGACATCTTCCCGGCGGAACATGCCGAGCTCGCGATCCGCGTCGAGATGTTCGACGACGAGATCGAGTCGCTGCAGCTGTTCGATCCGCTCACGGGCCGCGTGCGGCAGAAGATCCCGCGCTTCACCGTGTACCCGGGCTCGCACTACGTCACGCCGCGCAGCACCGTGATCCGCGCGGTGGAATCGATCAAGGCCGAGCTGCGCGACCGCCTCGAGTACTTCCGCAAGGAAAACAAGCTGATCGAGGAACAGCGCCTCGAACAGCGCACCCGTTTCGACCTCGAGATGCTGGCCGAGATCGGCTTCACGAAGGGCATCGAGAACTACTCGCGCCACCTGTCCGGCGCGATGCCGGGCGAGCCGCCGCCGACCCTGATCGACTACCTGCCGAAGGACGCGCTGATGTTCATGGACGAGTCCCACGTGATGATCGGCCAGCTCAACGCGATGTACAACGGCGACCGTTCGCGCAAGACGAACCTGGTCGACTACGGCTTCCGCCTGCCCTCGGCGCTGGACAACCGGCCGCTGAAATTCACCGAGTTCGAAGGCAAGATGCGCCAGACGATTTTCGTCTCCGCCACGCCGGCCGACTACGAAAAGGAGAAGGCCGACAACGTGGTCGAGCAGGTGGTGCGTCCGACCGGCCTGGTGGACCCGAAGGTGATCGTCAAGCCTGCCCGGTCGCAGGTGGACGACCTGATGAGCGAGATCAACGACCGCATCGCCAAGGACGAGCGCGTGCTGGTGACCACGCTGACCAAGCGCATGGCCGAGCAGCTCACCGAATACCTGGGCGACCACGGCATCAAGGTGCGCTACCTGCACAGCGACATCGAGACGGTGGAGCGCGTTGAGATCCTGCGCGACCTGCGCCTGGGCACCTTCGACGTGGTGGTCGGCATCAACCTGCTGCGCGAGGGCCTGGACTTGCCGGAGGTATCGCTGGTCGCGGTGCTGGATGCGGACAAGGAAGGCTTCCTGCGTTCGGAGCGCTCGCTGATCCAGACCATCGGCCGCGCGGCGCGTAACCTGAACGGCGTGGCGATCCTGTACGCGGACCAGATGACCGATTCGATGAAGCGCGCGATCGACGAAACCGAGCGCCGCCGCGCCAAGCAGATCGCGTTCAACGAGGCGAATGGCATCACGCCGAAAGGGGTGCAGAAGAAGATCAAGGAGATGATCGACGGCGTGTACAGCAACGCCGCGCAGAAGGCCATGGTCGAGGGCATCCACGAAGACGCGGCGACCGCCAAGGTCGAGTCGATGAGCGAGAAGCAGATCAGCAAGGAGATCAAGCGTCTCGAGAAGCTCATGGTGGACCACGCCAAGAACCTCGAGTTCGAGAAGGCGGCGCAGGTGCGGGATCAGCTGCATGTGCTCAAGCAGCAGGCCTTTGGTGCGCCGGGGGCGGATAATGTGGTGTCGATGTTGGGCAAGTAAGCGGCCCAGTGAACCTGCTTCAATCCCCTATACTCAAAACCGTCATCCCCGCGAAGGCGGGGACCCAAGTTCGTTGAGCAGTTCGCGGCTTCCGAATAAAGGCCGAGGGCAGATCGAACAAACTTGGATCCCGGCCTTCGCCGGGACGACGGATTTAAGGATAACGGAGGAAGGAGGTCAACACTTATCCGGCCGATTGAACATCCGCGGATCGAAACTGAACGACCTCACGATACTGAGCTCCACCCTCTCATACGCCGGATGCTCCGGATTGATCACCAGGTTCCACCCTTCCCCGACGATCACCGAGGGCACCCGCATGTAGAGGTACTCGCGGTCCTTCAGGAAGTTGGTCCCGAAGTTCGCCGCACTACCCGCGTCCTCGATGTCGTTCCACCCGTTCGGCAGCCGCTCCGGCGGCATGTCGACACCCAGCGCCGGGTCATCCGGCACGTCCACCGCCACCAGCACCAGGTCGGGTTCGTCGCCCTCGCTGTGCACGAACTTCTCGAGCACCGCCAGCTCCGCCGTCATCGCGCTGTACAGCGCGGCGCAGCCCTCTTCGTGCCAGTGTCCTCCGCTCTTCTTGGCGCCCTCGCACGAACGGTCGAGCGCCGCGCCCTCGTTGGCAATTCTCCAGGTTCTCATGTGCATGGCCCTGTCGTGTTATCGCTGTTAAAACCAGCATACACCGCAGGTCCCGCCCCGCCGCGCACGGATGAACAAGACGGCTAGGCGCGCCCCTCCTTCACCTCGGCCAGCAGTTCGAGCAGCCGCGCCAGGTCGGCCGGCTTGACCATGTGATAGTCGAACCCCGCCTCGTGCGCGCGCTTCTGGTCCTCGGGTTGTCCATAGCCGGTCAGCGCGATCAGGACCGCGTCCGCCGTCGCCGGCGCCGCGCGCAACTGGCGCGCCAGCTCGTGGCCGTCGATGTCGGGCAGGCCGATGTCGAGCAGGATCACTTGCGGATGCTCCCTCGCCGCCCGCGCCAGCGCGCACTTGCCGTCGTATTCGACGCTCACGTGATGGCCGTTCATCTCCAGCAAGGTCGCGAGCATCTCCGCCGCATCGACATTGTCGTCCACGACCATGACGCGCAGGCCGTTATCGGTATCCAGCGGCGCCGGCTCGGGCGCCGCTTCCAGCGCCGCCGGCGCGGCCAGCAGCGGCAGATGCACCACGAATTCGCTGCCGCGTCCCGGTCCTTTGCTGCGCGCCTCGACCCGCCCGCCGTGCAGCACCACCAGGCTCTTGACCAGCGCCAGTCCGATGCCCAGGCCGCCCTGCGAGCGGTCCGGCGTGCGCTCGGCCTGGATGAACAGGTCGAAGATATAGGGAAGCACCTGGGGCTCGATGCCCTGCCCGTTGTCGCACACCGCGATGGCCACGCCCTCGGCGTCACGGCGCACCCGCAGCACGATCAGGCCTCCCGGCGGCGTGTACTTGGCGGCGTTATTGAGGATGTTCGAGAGCACCTGGATCAGGCGCGTGCGGTCGCCGGCCACGTGCAGCGCTTCGCTCGCGATCTCGGTGCGCAGTTCGTGGTGGCGCGCGTCGATCAGGGGCCGCACCTGCTCGACCGCTTCGGCCACGATCTCGGCCACGTCCAGGTCGTCCTTCTCGATCGTCACCAGGCCGCGCGTCACGCGCGACACGTCCAGCAGGTCGTTCACCAGGTCCGTCATGTGCTCGGCCTGGCGCGCGATGATGTTGCTGGCGTTGCGGATGCCGTGGGCGTCCAGCTGGCCGCTTTGCAGCAGCTGGGCCGCCGTGGTGATCGGCGCCAGCGGGTTGCGCAGCTCGTGCGCCAGCATCGCCAGGAACTGGTCCTTCTGGCTGTTGGCTGCACGCAGTTCGTCTTCCACGTGCTTGCGGGCGGTGACGTCGCTGCCTTCCACGAAGATGCCGGCCACCTCGCCCTTGTGGTCGCGGAAGGGCTGGTAGACGAAATCGATGTAGCGCACCTCCAGCGGCGCGTTGGGCTCGCGCTGGATACGCACAGGCAGGTCGTGCCCGACAAAGGGTTCGCCCGATGCGTAGACCTGGTCGAGCAGCTCGAAGAAGCCTTGCCCCGCCACTTCCGGCAAGGCCTCGCGCGCCGGCTTGCCGACCAGCTCGCGCTGGCCGATCAGCTGGAGGTAGGAATGGTTGGTCAGCTCGAACACATGGTTCGGGCCGCGCAGCACGGCGATGATGCCCGGCGCCTGCTCGAACAGGGCCATCAGGCGCTGGTTCTCTTCCTCGCGGTAGCGCTCGGCCAGCACCTCGGCGGTCGCCTCGACGCAGGCGCAATACATGCCCGCCACGGTGCCGCCCTCGTCGCGCACCGGCGAATAGGAAAACGTGAACCAGGTATCCTCTTCGTAGCCGTGGCGGTTCATCCGCAGCAGCAGGCGGTCCATGTAGGTCGCCTCGCCCCTGAGGGCGCGCACGATCAGGGGATGGATGTCATCCCAGATCTCGGACCAGATGTCGTGGAAGCGTGCGCCCAGCGCATGGGGATGTTTCTCCCCCAGGATGGCGACGTAGGAGTCGTTGTAGAGGAATCCAAGCTCGGGTCCCCACGCGACGAACATCGGGAACTTCGAATTGAGCATGAGGCCGACGACCGTGCGCAACGCCTGCGGCCAGGCGCGCGGGTGCCCCAGCGGCGAACCGGACCAGTCGTGCGAACGCATCATCGCGCCCATCATGCCGCCGCCGCTCAGGAAGGGCAGCCATTCGGAAGGTATCGCGTGTTCCTGTTTCATTGTTGTGGTACCCAGCATGGAAACGCGTTACCGCGTCAGCCGCAGTGTGCCAGATTTATCCGACACCCTTCCGCACGGCTGACCGGGATACGGGATCAGAGCGTCTTGACGAATTCGCGGATACCGCCGAGCAGCATTTCAATCGACATCGCCGTCAGGATCAGGCCCATCAGGCGCTCGAAGGCGGTCATGACCTGCGGCCCCAGCTTCTGCTGCAGGCGCTCGGCGCTCAGGAACACGGCCAGCCACACCACGCCTACCGCAGCCAGTGCGGCGACGTGCACCATGGTCTCGGTAAGGCTGCTCGAGCTGAACAGCAGCACGGTGGCCAGGGCCGAGGGGCCGGCCAGCGCGGGAATCGCCAGCGGCACGATGAAGGGCTCGCCATGCTCGCTGCGGCC
>CAMPHU010000308.1 GCA_946886065.1 uncultured Massilia sp.
TGGCGATCGTCAATACCGCCTACAACGCCCTGTCCGACCCGGTGCGCCGCAAGGAGCATGACGACTGGATCGCGTCCGAGGAATGGGAAGTCGAATGGGTGGAAAGCTCGAACGCCGAGGAAGGGCGCGGCCGCCCGGACAGCTGGGAGGCGCGTCCGCCCGAGGGCGCGCGCCGCGCGCGCCTGCTGCGCGATCCGCGCTGGTGGCTGGGCCTGACCGCCTGCTTCATCGCCGGCGCCGCCTGCGCGGTGCTGCTGGCCCAGAAGCCGGCTATCCTGCCCACCGCCCTGGCCTGGCCGGGCAAGCCCGAATCCGCTGCCAACACCGCCGGCACGGCGCCCGCCAACCCCGCCCATCCGGACGAGCTGGGCAACGACACCAGCATCGAAGGCTGGGCGCGCCGCTACAGCGGCGAAGCCGGCAAGGAACCGCCGCCCGAGATCAGGGCGCTCGCCGTCACCCAGCTGATCGTGCCCCAGCGCGCGCCGGACTGCGGCACCGACCTGCAGACCCTGAGCGCGCCCAGCGGCGACCCCTGGCCGGCCGAATCCGGCTACCTGGCCGGTTACCCGGTCGGCAACAACGGCAGCGAGATGCAGGTCCTGATCGACAACAGCGCCAACAGCTCGCCCGTGTTCGTGAAACTCTACGACCTGGACCGCCGCTCGAACGTGCGCCACGCTTTTGTGCAGGCGCGCGCCAGTTTCACGATCGACAAGCTGGCGGCCGGCAAGTACGAAGTCCGTTACCAGAACATCCTCATCGGCGGCAGCCGCGCCGAGTGCGTCAACGGCCGCCGCACGCCGCTGCGCCAGGCCGCTGCCTTCACGCCCGATTCTTGAGCTGTCGCATTTTCCCCGCATACCGGGCGCGCCGGTGTTGTCGTCTTTATCCAATTTAACTAATTTGTTCCTCTGCCGTAATATACTGGCCGATGCCGCGCGCCCATGCAGCCCGGCCGACATGCCCACCGCAGGCTGAAACGGAACCCATGAACGAATTAGAAGGCCTTACTGCCCTGATCATCGAGCCCCATGCCGGGATGCGCGCCAACATCCACAGCATGCTCAACCTGTGCGGACTGACCCGGATCGAGCACGCCAGCAGCTCGAACCAGGCCGTCAAGCACCTGGGGCTGCGCGCCTTCGACCTGGTCCTGTGCGAGTACGACCTCGAGGGCGGCCAGGACGGCCAGCAGCTGCTGGAGGACCTGCGCCACCACAAGCTAATGCCGCTCTCGACCATGTTCTTCATGGTCACCGCCGAGGGCAACCAGAGCAAGGTGGTCAGCGCCGCCGAGCTGGCGCCGACCGATTATGTGCTCAAGCCCTTCACCGCCGACCGCCTGCTGGAGCGCATCGCGCGCGCCCTCGACCGCCGCAACGCCTTCCTGCCGGTCTATGCCCTGATGGACGCGGGCGACCAGCGCGAGGCGATCGCCGCCTGCATCGGCGCCCAGGCCCAGTACCCGCGCTACGCCATCGATTTCCTGCGCCTGCGCGCCGAGCTGCACATGTTCCTGGGCGAGGCCGACCAGGCCGAACCGATCTACCGGCAGCTGGTCGAAGCCAAGGCCATCGCCTGGGCGCGCCTGGGCCTGGCCAAGACCCTGTTCGTGCGCAAGCGCTATGCGGAGGCGCGCGAGATCCTCGAAGACCTGGTGGCCACCAACCGCAGCTTCGTCGACGCCGCCGACTGGCTGGCGCGCACCCACGCGGCGGTGGGCGACCTGGCGAAATCGCAGGCGGTGCTGAACGAGGCGGTGGCAGTCTCGCCCCACGCCGTGCGGCGCCTGCGCACCCTGGCCGAAACCGCCTTCGAGGCGGGCGACGCCGACGCGGCCGAAAAAGCCTTCAAGAAGGTGGTCGACAAGGCCAAGTATTCCGAATTCCGCGATCCGGAAGACCACGTCAAGCTGGTGCGGACCCTGGTCGCCAAGGGCGATCCGGTGGCCGCCGCGTCGGTGATCCGCGACCTCGACCGCTCGATGGGCGGGCGCCCGAACACCGCCCTGTGCAGCGCGATCTCCTCGGCCCTGCTGCATGAATATACCGGCAACGAGACCCGCCTGAACGAGGCCCTGGGCACCGCCCTGGCCGCCTGCAAGGAGGCGCCGAACCTGTCCTCCGACCTCAAGCTGGAGCTGGCGCGCACCTGCCTGCAGAACAACATGGAGGAGGGCGCCTCGGAGATCGTGCGCGACGTGATGCGCAATGCCGCCAGCGAGACCGTGATGACGCGCGCCATGGGCGTGCTGGAACAGGCCGGCCATCCCGAGCTGGCGCGCACCCTGGCCCAGGAAAGCCGCCAGCACGTGATCGACCTGGTCGCAGGCGGCGCCGCGCGCGCCAAGGGCGGCGATTACAAGGGCGCCGTGGCGCTGATGCTGGAGGCGGCCGCCAAGCTGCCGCAGAACCCGTCCGTGGCCTTCAACGCCGCGCTGGCGGTGCTGCGCTGCCTGGAGCACGAGGGCTGGGAAGAGCGCCTCGGCCAGCAGGTGCCCGGCCTGATCGGCAGGATCCGCCAGCTCGATCCGGGCAACGCCAAGCTGCCCGCGCTGGCGGCCCTGCACCAGCAGGTGCTCAAGAAATACAACAAGGCGGGGCCGCGCGCCGCCGCGCCGCGTCCGCCCGCCGCCGCGGGTGCGGCGGTGTTCGGCGCGCTGCAGAAGGCCGGTTAAGCCATGACGACCACGCCACCCGAAGGCGCAACCCGCCGCGTCCGCGCCGCGCTGATGCACAAGGTCTGCGGCGACGAGGAGATGTTCGCCCTCGGCGCCTCGGTCGCGCGCGTGGTCGAGATGGCCTCCAGCGACGACCAGGGCACCCATGACCTGGCCTATTACGTGGTGTCGGATGTGGCCCTGACCCAGCGCATCCTGCGCCTGTCGAACACCGTCCAGTACCGCACCGCGTCCGGCACGGCCGTCACCACCATCTCGCGCGCCATCTCGCTGCTGGGCTTCGACAACGTCAAGGCCACCGCGCTGGCCATGCTGCTGGTCGATGCCCTGGACAGCGGCGACCATGCCGGCAGCGTGCGCGTGGAGCTGGAAGCCGCCTTGTGCGCCAGCCTGGTGGGACGCGAGATGGCGCGCCACAGCTTTTACCAGGGCGCCGAGGAAGCGGCGATCTGCGCCCTGTTCAAGAATCTCGGCCCGCTGCTGGTGGCCAGCCACGAGCACGACCGCTACCGCGAGATCTCGGCCCTGATCGCGGCCGGCAAGCACACGGCGGGGCAGGCTTCGCAGCTGATCCTGGGCTGCAGCTACGACGCCCTCTCGGAAGCGGTGCTGGCGGAATGGAAGATCCCGGACGTGATCGTGCGCGCCCAGGCGGCGCTGCCGCCGACGGCGGTGCGGGTGGCGGCCAACCGCGGCGAGTGGATGCGCCAGGTCGCCGCTTTCGGGCAGGACGTGGCGCGCCTGATGGCGCGCAGCCACGAGCCGGCCGACACGCTGGAAGCGCGCAACCTCTTGCAACGCTACGGCCAGGCGCTGGACCTGGACAAGGAGCGCATGGACGGCCTGTTCGAAGCCGTCCAGGAGGGCATGAACGCCCTGCTGCAGAGCATGAACATGGAGCCGGCGCCCAAGACCGGGCCGGAAGGCCCGAGCGGGCTGCCCAACGTGCTGCTGCTGGCGACCCTGGACGCGGGCGAAGAGGACCAGGACGGCACTCACCCGAGCGGCAAACCGAGGAACGCACGCGAGCTGCTGCTGGCCGGCGTGCAGGATGTGACCCAATTGCGGGCGTCGGGGCAGGGCAAGGTCAATGACGTGATCCTGGCGGTGCTCGAGACCCTGTATGGGGCGCTGGGCTTCCGTTTCGCCTGCGTGTGCCTGAAGGATGCGCGCGCCGGGCAGTACCGGGCGCGGGTGTCGCTGGGCGAGCAGGGCGCGCGGCTGCAGGCCGGCTTCGCGTTTTCCGCGGCGCCGGGGCGCGATCTGTTCCACCTGGCGATGGAGAACGATGCGGACCTGATGATCTCGGATGCGGGCAGCCCCAAGATCCGCGACCTGCTGCCGGCCTGGCACAAGGAGCTGCTGCCGGATGCGAAGAGCTTCATCGTGCTGCCGCTGGTGGTGGGGAAGGCGCAGCTGGGGCTGTTCTATGCGGATCGCACCAATACGGCGCCGGAAGGGGTGCCGCCGGATGAAACGTCCTTGATCAAGGCGCTCAAGGGGCAAGTGCTCGCTGCGCTCGCTCCTTGAGCGATGCAGAACTTGGGGCCCCGCCAAGGCGCGCGCGCGGAGGCCGGGATGACGTCGTTCGAGTTCACCTATAGCCCAAAGACCGTCATTCCCGCGAAGGCGGGAACCCAAGTTCAACCAGCCGCAATGCCACCCAAACACCTTTTTTGCACCTCATACAAAACAGCCCTTGCAGACTTGGGGCCCGCCCGTTACAATCACGCCCCGAAGCAACGCTGCTATGCGAGGCAGACAAAGTCTGCTGAAATAGAGTTGACAATAAGTTGAGCTTGCTTCATACTCTGCGGTTCTTCGCGGTGGGGTGGCCGAGTGGTTAAAGGCAGCAGACTGTAAATCTGCCCTCTCTGAGTACGCTGGTTCGAATCCAGCCCCCACCACCAAAAAGAAGAGTCGTGAAGCGAATTGAAAGAAGTTGTACCTCGCGGGTGTAGCTCAATGGTAGAGCAGAAGCCTTCCAAGCTTACGACGAGGGTTCGATTCCCTTCACCCGCTCCAGTGTTCGCGGTGTGTTTCAACATCGCAAAAAATAAGCCCTTGTAGCTCAGTGGTAGAGCACTCCCTTGGTAAGGGAGAGGCCACGTGTTCAATCCACGTCAAGGGCACCAGAATTTTGTACGGCAGTCCGCAATACTCGTCCGTCAGGTGTGCCTGGTAATTCTCAAAAAAATCGTTAGATCTTAGGAGTCTGAAATGGCAAAGGAAAAATTCGAACGGACCAAGCCGCACGTCAACGTCGGCACCA
>CAMPHU010000309.1 GCA_946886065.1 uncultured Massilia sp.
ACCCGCAAGCCCGCCCCGGCGCCCCGACCCAGCTGTCGCCGCGCCAGAGCTTCGCCGCCTGGCGCGAGACCATCCACGGCCAGAGCCTGCCCTGGCACAGCGCCGAAATCGAGCTGGCCGTCGAATTCCGCTCCGCCCTGCTCGGCATCGCGCTCGAGCGCGCCGAGCAGATGGCCGAACTGGCCGAGGAGCTGGGCCGCGCCAACAAGGAGCTGGAAGCGTTTTCCTACTCGGTCTCGCACGACCTGCGCGCGCCGCTGCGCCACATCGTCGGCTTTTCCGACCTGCTGCTGGAAGCAGGCGGCCTGGACGACACCGAGCGGCGCCAGCGCTTCCTCAGGAACATCAAGGAGTCGGCGCGCCTGGCCGGCAAGCTGGTCGACGACCTGCTGTCGTTCTCGCAGATGGGCCGCGCGGCCCTGCGCCCGACCACGGTCGACATGAACGACCTGGTCTCGGCCTGCATCGACAAGCTCGGGATGGAGATCGGCCAGCGCAACGTGGACTGGCACATCGACCGCCTGCCCGCGGCCTGGGCCGACCCCAGCTTCCTGCACCTGGCGGTGCTCAACCTGCTGTCGAACGCGGTCAAGTTCACCGCCGCGCGCGATCCGGCCGTGATCCGCATCTGGGCCGATGACAGCGAACACGAGACCGTATTCCACATCGCCGACAACGGCGCCGGCTTCAACATGGACTACGTGCACAAGCTGTTCGGCGTGTTCCAGCGCCTGCACCGCATGGAAGACTTCCAGGGCACCGGCATCGGCCTGGCCAACGTGCGCCGCATCGTCGAGCGCCATGACGGCCGCGTCTGGGCCGACTCCGTCCAGGGCGAAGGCGCGACCTTCTCCTTCAGCCTCCCGAAACACACTCCCAATCCGTAAGGCCCTGCCATGCTCAAGCCCATCCTGCTGGTGGAAGACAATCCCAACGACCTGGAACTCACCCTCATCGCGCTGGCGAAAAGCCAGCTTGCCAACGAAGTCGTGGTCGTGCGCGACGGCGCCGAGGCGCTCGACTACCTGAACCGCCGCGGCGAGTACGCCGGGCGCCCGGTCGGCAACCCGGCCGTGGTCCTGCTCGACCTCAAGCTGCCCAAGGTCGACGGCCTGGAAGTACTGAAGGAAATCCGCGCCACCGAGGCGCTGCGCCCGATGCCGGTGGTGATGCTGACTTCGTCGAAGGAAGAGCAGGACCTGGTGCGCAGCTACGAACTGGGCGTGAACGCCTATGTGGTCAAGCCGGTGGACTTCGCCGACTTCCTGCGCGCGATCGCCGACCTCGGCATCTTCTGGGCCGTGCTGAACGAACCGCCGCCGGGCTCGCGCCGCTACGTCAAGCCGAAGTGAGTTTCGCCTGAGGCCCTGGCCGCGCCCTGCGCCGCCGCGCGCCGCACGCGGCGACGCAGCAGATGGCGGATGCGCGCGCTGAGCGCGTCCGGGTGGTAGGGTTTCTGGAGCAGGTGGACCGAGGCGTCCAGCTTGCCCTCATGCGCCAGCACGCCCTCGGCATATCCCGAGGTGTACAGGATCTGGGTGCCGGGCAGGCGCTCGCGCACGATCTCTCCCAGCTGCAGGCTGCTGACCGGTCCCGGCATGATCACGTCGGTGAACACCAGGTCGATCTGGCGCCCGCTCTCGATGATCGCCACCGCCGCCGCCGCGTCCGCCGCTTCCAGCACATCGTAGCCGAGCGCGGACAGGATGCCGCAGGTCGAGGAACGCACATCGTCCTCGTCGTCCACCACCAGGATCGTCTCCAGGCCGCCGCTCAGCGGAGCGTGGTGCTCCGGCTCGGCCGCGGCAGGCGCCGCGCCGCTGCGCGGCAGGTAGATCGACACGGTGGTGCCGCGCCCCACTTCGCTGCGCAGCACGATCTCGCCGCCGGACTGCTTGACGAAGCCGTAGGCCATCGACAGGCCCAGGCCGGTGCCCTGCCCGGTCGGCTTGGTGGTGAAGAAGGGCTCGAAGGCGCGCTGCAGGACCTCGGGCGGCATGCCCTTGCCGGTGTCGCTGATCTCCAGCACCACGTAGTCGCCGCGCTGCACCTCGGGCGGCAGCGCGCCGCCGGCGCTGCCGTAGGCATTGCGCGCGCCGATGGTCAGGGTGCCGCTTCCGGCCACGCTGTCCGCCATCGCGTCCCTGGCATTGATCGCCAGGTTCAGCAGCACGTTGTTGAGCTGGTTGGGGTCGACATTGGTGCTGCCCAGGTCGGGCGCGATGTCGGTGACCACGCGCGCGTTCGGGCCCAGCACGCGGCGCATCATGTCGTCCATCTCGCGCAGCAGGTGGCCGGGGTCGATCACCACCGACTGCAGCGGCTGGCGGCGGGCGAAGGCGAGCAGGTGCGAGGCCAGCTTGGCGCCCCGCTCCACGCCGGCCAGCGCCATCTCCACGCGGGTCCGGGCCGCGGCATTCAGGCCGCCGATCAGCTTGAGCAGCTGCAGGTTGCCGCCGATGATCTGCAATACGTTGTTGAAGTCGTGGGCCACGCCCCCGGTCAGCTGGCCGATCGCCTCCATCTTCTGGGCCTGGTGCAGGGCCGACTGGCTGGCGGCCAGCTGCTCCTGGCTCAGGCGCAGCGACACGAAGGCCTGGTCGCGCTGGCGCCGCGCGCTGCAGGCGCCGCTGTGGTAGCGCACCCGCGCCACCAGTTCACGCGGGTCGGGCCACTTGACCAGGTAATCGTTGGCGCCGGCGGCGAAGGCCTTGGCCTTGATGTCGGGATCGTCTTCGGACGAGAGCAGGATGACCGGGATGTCTTCGGTCTCGGGATCGGCGCGCAGCCGGGCGATGACCTCGAAGCCGTCGAGGTCGGGCATGCGCAGGTCCACCAGCACCACCGTCGCCTTCACCTGGCGCGCCACCTCGACCGCGCGTGCGGGGCTGGATTCGTAGCGCAGCTGGTGCTTGATGCAGCCCTGCAAGCCATGCGCGATGATCTCCTGCGCGAACGGCTCGTCGTCGATCAGCAGTACGGAGCAGGCGGAGGAATCGTCTTCGATCATTGCAACGGCGTCGCTTTCAAAGCTGGTGGAACCAAGGTGTATCCGAACGTATTGCAAAAAGGTAAGCGTTAATTCTACACCATTAACTTGTCACAAGTACCCCGCCGCCCTGCCGTGCCCGGTATCAAGAGGCAATACCTTGCAAGGGGCACAGACGCCTCCATATGCATGCCAACACACCACGCCAACCAGCCGGAGCACGCATGAGCGACGAGCTTTGCCCGCTGTGCGGGAGGCCGCTGGGGACGGAAAACATCGACCGTCACCACCTGGTCCCGAAAACCTTCAAGGGCAAGGAGCAATTCCCGATTCACAAAATTTGCCACCGCAAGATCCATTCGGCATTTACTGAACGGGAATTATTGAATACATACCATACCTGGGAAGCCTTGCGCGCACACGAGGACATCCGCGCCTTCATCGCCTGGATCGCCAGGAAGCCGCCCGGTTTCTACACGCGCACCTACACCGCCAAGGACAAGAAGCAGCGCCGCTGAGCCGTCGTCTGATCCAAACAATCTATAATATGATATATTATCGATTCATATTTTGTTTGAGACCTGACGATGTCTTCCTCTCCTCCCGATCTAAGCCGGCTGCAGGCGGCCGCCGGCCAGGCCAGCGGCCTGCTCAAGGCCCTGGCCAATCCCGACCGCCTGCTCCTGCTGTGCCAGCTCACCCAGGGCGAATTCGCCGTCGGGGCGCTGGAAGCCATGACCGGCGTCCGCCAGCCCACCCTGTCGCAGCAGCTGACCGTGCTGCGCGACGAGCGCCTGGTGGCCACCCGGCGCGAAGGCAAGCAGGTGTTCTACCGGATCGCCAGCCCGGAGGCGCTGGCGGTATTGCAGGTGCTGTACAGGCTGTACTGCCCGCAGGAGAGCGAACATGCAAATTGACTGGAACAATTTCACGCCCTGGATGTCGCTGGCGGGGGGCATCCTGGTCGGCCTGGCGAGCGCCGCCTTCCTCCTGCTGAACGGGCGCATCGCGGGGATCAGCGGCCTGCTCGGCGGACTGTTGCGCGCACCAGCCGGCGAGCGCGGCTGGCGCATGGCTTTCCTCGGCGGCCTGGTCGCGGCGCCGCTGGTGTACGCACTGGCCGCGCCGCTCCCCGGCGTCGAGGTCGACGCCGGCTTCCCGGCCCTGGTGCTGGCCGGTCTGCTGGTCGGGCTCGGCACCCGCTACGGCTCGGGCTGCACCAGCGGCCATGGCATCTGCGGCATGGCGCGCCGCTCGCCGCGTTCCTACCTGGCCACCGCCGCCTTCCTGGCGGCGGGCTTCCTCACCGTCTATCTGCTGCGGCACGTGAGCTGATCATGAGGCACCTGAGCGCGCTATTGGCCGGACTGGTGTTCGGCATCGGCCTGATCCTCTCGGGCATGACCAACCCGGCCAAGGTGCTGGGCTTCCTGGACCTGGCCGGCGCCTGGGATCCTTCGCTGCTGTTCGTCATGGGCGGGGCCCTGCTGGTGGCGGCGCCCGCCTATGCCATCGGCATGCGGCGCCGGCGCACCCTGATGGACGAGCCCCTGAACCTGCCCACGGCCTCCGTCATCGACCGCCGCCTGGTGCTCGGCAGCCTGGCCTTCGGCGCCGGCTGGGGCATCGCCGGCTACTGCCCCGGCCCCGCCGTCGCTTCGCTCGCCCTCGGCGGCTGGAAGCCGCTGCTGTTCTTCGGCGCCATGCTGGCCGGGATGGGTATCTACGAACTGATCGAACGCAGGAAGGGCTGAGCGCGAACGCAGTTTTTGCTTGACAAGGCAGTCGGCAGAATATTTCATCTGGGGCAAGACAACTCCGCACCCGCCCATGCACTTCGCCGACTACCTGGCCCATGACGCCACCTCGCTCGCCGCCCTCGTCGCCAGCGGGGAAGTCACGCCGCAGGCGCTGCTCGACACGGCGCTGGCGCGCCACGCGCACGTCCACGGC
>CAMPHU010000310.1 GCA_946886065.1 uncultured Massilia sp.
ATGACGGCACAATGACGGCACAAATAGAACAGGGGCCTTGCGGCCCCTGTTTCATTGCTGCATGCGCGACTCAGTTGCGGCGCTTGCGGGTGACTTTCACCTTGGCCTTGCTGCGCTTCTTGACCACCTTGACCTTGCCTTTGCCGGCGCTGGCCTTGATGCGGGCGCGGCCCGAGCTCGCCTTGAAGCGCGGCGCGCGGCTGCTGGCCTTGACCGCCGGCTCGCCGGTGATGAAGCGGCGGATGTTCAGCGCATCCAGGATGCGGGTCGACGAGGCGCCGGCGTTGAGCAGCACCATGGTCGCGTTCTTGCCGGCGGCCTTGATGTTCATGATCAGGCAACGGCCCGCTTCCGAGGTGTAGCCGGTCTTCGACAGGCCGATGTCCCAGCCCTTGGCGCCCACCAGGCGGTTGGTGTTGCGGTACTCGACCTGGCGGCCATTGATGCTGATGAGATCCTTCGAATCGGTGGTCATCTCGGTGATCTCGGCATAGCGTGTCGACGCGGCCGCCATCTTGATCAGGTCGCCGGCAGTGGAGCGGTTGCGCGGCGACAGGCCGGTCGGCTCTTCGATCACGGTCTGGGTCATGCCCAGGGCGGCGGTCTTGCGGCGCACGGCGGCCTTGAAGCCTGCATCGCCGCCCGGGAAGGTGCGGGCCAGCGCGGCGGCTGCGCGGTTGTCCGAAGACATCAGGGCCAGGTGCAGCACGTCGCGGCGGGAAATCTTGGCGCCGACCGGCACGCGCGAGCTGCTGTGCTTGAAGGTGTCGACGTCGCTGCGGTCGATCTCGATCAGCTCGTCCATGTCCTGCTTGGCGTCGAGCACGACCATCGCGGTCATCAGTTTGGTCAGGGAGGCGATCGGCACCACTGCGTCGGCGTTTTTCTCGAGCAGGATCTTGCCGGTATCGTCTTCCACCACGAGCACCGATTGCGAACCGAAGGGCACGGCGAAAGCCGCAGCCGACATCGACATCAATACGGTGGCGAACAATTTTTTGATCATTGTTGGTTCTGGAATCCGGGTTGAAGTTGACAGTCTGGGAGGCGCCGGGGATGGCGCGCAATCAACATCTATCTGTAGGGCAACTACAGGAAGGACGATAGCACCACTCCGCCGCGCATGTCTATGGCGTACAAGCAAAATCCCTCTTGGAAAGGGATTTATCGCGGAAAATATGGCGTACATGCGTCATTCCTTGTCGAGCACACACCATCCCTGCCCGGCAGTATACCGCGGCCCCGGAAACGACAAGCCCTGCGCACGGCAGGGCTTGTGACACAATCGTCTTGACGCGGCGCGCTTATTTCGACTGGTAGATCTTGTCGAATTCACCGCCGTCGTCGAAGTGGCGGTCTTGCGCCTTTTGCCATCCACCGAACAGTTCGTCGACGGTGAACAGGGTGATCGGCTTGTAGTTGGCGGCGTACTTCTTCATCACCGCTTCGTTACGCACACGCAGGAAGTGCTTGGCGCCGATTTCCTGGCCCTGCGGCGAGTACAGGAAGTTCAGGTAGGCGGTCGCGGGCTTGCGCAGGTTGCGGCGGTCGACCACCTTGTCGACCACGGCCACCGGCGATTCGGCCAGGATCGAGACCGACGGGTAGACCACTTCGAAGTTGTCGCCGAACTCGGCGCGCACCATGCTCACTTCGTTCTCGAAGGTCACCAGCACGTCGCCGATCTGGCGCTGGGTGAAGGTGGTGGTGGCGGCGCGGCCGCCGGCGTCCAGGATCGGCACGTTCTTGAAGATACGGCCCACCAGGTCGCGCGCCTGCTGCTCCTTGCCGCCTTTCTTCAGCACCGAGCCCCAGGCGGCCAGGTAGGTATAGCGGCCGTTGCCCGCGGTCTTCGGGTTCGGGATGATGACTTGCACGCCGGGACGGGCCAGGTCTTCCCAGTTACGGATCTGCTTCGGATTGCCCTTGCGCACCAGGTAGACCATGGTCGAGTAATACGGGGCGGCATTGTTGGGGAACTTCTTGGCCCAATCCTTCGCCACCAGGCCGCGCTCGGCCAGCATGTCGATATCGTTGGCCTGGTTCATGGTCACCACCGAGGCTTCCAGGCCGTCGGCGACGGCGCGCGCCTGCTTGCTCGAGCCGCCGTGCGACTGCTTGACGGTGACGGTTTCGCCGGTCTGCTTCTTGTACGCTTCGATGAAGGCCGGATTGATGTCCTTGTACAGTTCGCGCGCCACGTCGTAGGACACGTTCAGCAGCTCGGTGCCGGCCGCGCTGGCCTGCAGGGGCAGGGCGGCGCCCAGGGCCAGGGCCAGGATCCAGCGGCGCAGGGAATTCGGGGAGGTCGTCATGTTCTTCTCGCTTGGGAAATTAGTAGTGCACAAGGTATATGTTCCGTAATTTCGCACTGGAACGGAACGATAGATTCGTCATAACCATATATGAATCCCGGGGCGCGCCGCGCCATTGTGCAGTGCGAAAGCAGAGCCTCCCCCTTTTGTGTATAGTCGAGGCCTCGCGACGCGCCGGCGGCGCTCGTTCGTTATGTTTCCAATGTTGATGATTGATGTCCACCCGTATTGACATTCGCAAGGCGCTCCCCGGGGATGCGCCTGCCGCCTGCACCCTGTTGCGCCGCTCGATCGAGGAGGGGCGCCGCGACGACCACCGCGACAACCCGGAGGTCCTGGGAGCCTGGCTCGGCAACAAGACCCCGGCCACCGTCGCCGCCTGGTTTTCCACCCCCAGCAATTTCGCCCTGGTCGCCGAGAGCGAGGGCGAGCTGGTCGGCCTGGCCTTGCTGACCCAGGCCGGCAAGCTGGCCCTGTGCTACGTGCTGCCGGAAGCCCTGCGCTGCGGCGTCGGCCGCGCCCTGCTGGCCGCCGTCGAGGAGCAGGCGCGCGCCTGGAACATCAACAAGCTGTTCCTGCACAGCCCGGGCGGCGCCAGCGTGTTTTTCGAGCGCCACGGCTACCTCAACGCCGGCAAGGAAAAGTCCTGCTACGGCCTCGAATGCGACCTGCTCTGGAAACGCCTCGACCAGGATTGCCAGGCCGAGCAGGGCGCCGCGCGCAAGCGCTTCTGCAATTGCAGCGGATAAGCAAGGTTTTCCCGCCTAAAGCTTTCCTCTATTCAGTTTTTCCAGCTTTTACGTGCTCGCGCCTTCGGCTATAGTACGCGTCTCGCATTGATGAGTTCGTTATGGCTTCACGTAGAGATTTCCTGAAACAGGGCGCCGGCTTGTGCGCCCTCGGCGCCGTGGGTGCCGCTCCCCTCGCTGCCGCCGCACCATCGAGCACCGGGATGGCGCCGCCGCCGGACCTGTTCGACGCGCAGCTGCTGGACCTGGACTTCTGGGTCAAGCCGCGCACCCTGTCGGTCGTGCGACCCGCCAGCGGCGAGCGCGCCAAGGTGCTGTACTGGAAGGACGGCGAGGTGATCGATTCGGCCTACCAGGAACTATGCCACCTGCTGCGCGACGTCAACGGCCGCGAAACCGCGCCCATCGATCCCAAGCTGCTCGAAATGCTGTGGGGCACCCAGGCCTTCATCGCCCGCTACGGCCTGATGCAGCCCCTCGAGATTCTGTCGGGCTACCGCACCGAGGCCTCGAACAAGCGCCTGATCGAAGAGGGCGTCCCGGCCGCGCGCAAGTCGCTGCACATGCTGGGCAAGGCGGCCGACATCCGCGTCGCCGCCCTCAACGAGGAAGTGCTTGGCGGCCTGATTCGCAGTTTCCGCCAGGGCGGGGTCGGCTATTACTACCGCTCCGGCCCCAAGGGCGGCTGGATCCACGCCGATACCGGCCTGCAGCGCACCTGGAAAGGCTGATCCGGACGCGTGCGAGGGGGCGCAAGAACTTGCGCTAGTATTTGCTGTCATGGTCAGGGGGAGAGACCCTGGCTAAACATTTCCTTAAATTAAGGAGGCTGTGATGGCAACAATGAACGCACCAACGATGGACCGGCGGACGACCGGCGAACGCCGCGTGTCCATGCGTCCGCATACCCGCTCCGCGATGTCCGCGCTGGACTACCTGGCGATGGCGCTCCTGATCATCGGCGGCCTGAACTGGGGCATGGTCGGCCTGTTCGATGTCGACATGGTCGCCACCCTGTTCGGGCCGGGCAGCCCGGCGACCCGCGTGGTCTATGTGCTGGTGGGCGTGGCGGCGCTGTACTCGGTCTACACCACGGCCAAGATGGCCGGCAGCAGGCGCGGGCTGTAAGGCGCATGCGGGTCGGGCTGATCTCCGACACGCACGGGCTGCTGCGCCCGCAGGCTCTCGACTTCCTGCGGGGCAGCGCCCATATCCTTCACGCGGGCGACATCGTCGCGTCCGATACCATCGACCAGCTTGCCGGGATTGCGCCTTTGATTGCGGTGCGCGGGAATAACGACCGCGGCGTCTGGGCACAGGCCTTGCCGCACACGGTGCGCCTCGACCTGGGCGGCGTCGGCATCTTCATGATTCACGATCTCAAGGAGCTCGAGGGCGATCCTGCGGCGGACGGCGTGCGCGTCGTGGTGGCGGGGCATACGCACAAGCCGGCTTGCCTGGAGAAGCATGGGGTGCTGTATGTGAATCCGGGGAGTGCGGGCCCGAGGCGGTTTTCCTTGCCGATTTCGGTGGGCGAGCTGTTGATCGACGCGGGCCGGGTGGAAGTGCGGCTGGTGACCTTGGAGCTCGGGTGAACCGCCCCCGTGCAGCCACGACCGTTTAGTACGGCGTGACGGGAAATCCCTTAAGATAGCGGCCAATCCCATTCACAAGCAGCACATGAGCTCCCAACCCGATTCGCCCCGCTTCAAACCCCGCCCCTGGACTCCCCTCGAGACGCCGCAGGACGTCGTGCGGCTCCGGCGCTACGACCCCCGCGTCGAGATGAGCTGGATCCTCGACCAGATCCGCCTCCTGGTCTCCCGCATCGACGTCCCCGTCCTCGGCTTCGTCGGCGCGCCCTTCACCCT
>CAMPHU010000311.1 GCA_946886065.1 uncultured Massilia sp.
CCGCCATGAAAAGCAGCGCACCGCATGCCGCCTTCGGTTTCCGCCTCATCGCGTCTCCGTCTCGTTGTACCAGCGCCGACTGTACGGTCTTGACGAGGCGCAGTACTTGTCCGGCCTCATCTCGCACGCTTGAACTCGCCTTGTTGGCAAATTCATTACAATTGGCTCAACGGTTCATACGCTGGAGGTCATATGTTTGATATGGAACTTCCTTGGTGGGAATTCATCGTCCGCGGACTGGCGGTCTACTTGCTCCTGCTGATCATGGTGCGTCTCTCGGGACGCCGGACGGTGGGCCAGTTCACCCCTTTCGATCTGCTCGTCGTGATGCTGCTGTCCGAAGCGGTGTCGAACTCGCTGTCGGGGGGCGACAACTCGCTGGTTGGCGGCCTGATCTGCGCCGCGACCCTGGTCGCGATCAATGCCCTGGTGGGGATCGCCACCTCGCGCAGCGACAAGATTTCCACGCTGGTGGACGGCGATGCCGTACTGATCGGCCGCGATGGTGTGTTCTTCGAAAAAGTGATGCGCAATTGCCGCCTGTCGGACAGCGACATCGAGGAAGCGTTGCGCGAACACGACTGCCCGCGCTCGGAGATGAAATGTGCTTTCCTCGAAGCGGACGGCGAAATCACCATCATGCGTAATCCCCAATAGCGCGCCCCCGCTTCTCCTTCGATTTCCCCACACACTTTCCATGTCCGGAAAGTGTGCCAGATCCCCTTTGCCCTTCAGTACCGTGTGGCCGAGACGGCATCGCTGTGCTACTTTTTTCACAGGCGCTCCTTGCGGGGAGTGCTGGGTTGGTTTCTTTCCTAATCAGGAGGTATACCATGAGAAAAGTTTTAACAGCACTTGCGCTGGTCGCGGCCACCATGGCGGCAACGCCCGGCGTCCTCGCCCAGGAGATCCAGTATTACCGCGCGGTCTCGAGCGGACCGGGCGAATCGCCGCCGAACGCATCCCCCGGCTACAGCATCGGCAGCTTCCAGCTCGACGGCACGATGTTGCGCGCCGACATTCCCTTTACCGACCTGACGACCGGCACGGTGGCGGCCCACATCCACTGCTGCACCGCCGAGAGCCTGGCAGGTACGGCCGGGGTCGCGATTCCGCTGTTCGGCTTTCCTTCAGGCGTAACCGCGGGCAATTACAGCCAAACCTTCGACCTGATGGATGCGGCCGTATACGACCCCAACTTCCTGTCCGCTTTCGGCGGCACGGCGGCGGGAGCGAGTGCGGCCCTGCTCGATGCGCTGGGCGACAACACGGCCTACCTGAATATCCACACCAGCCAATATCCGGGCGGCGAGATCCGCGGCTTCATGGTGGCGGCCCCGATCCCCGAACCGGGTTCCTGGGCGATGCTGGGAGTCGGGCTGCTGGGCGTGGGCATGATGGCGCGGCGGCGCATCGGCCAGCAAGCCGAACGCGCCTAGCTGAGTTCTGCGCCCGGATGACGCGCGAGTAAGCGGCCCCAGGCAGGGACCGCCGCGCGCCAGAAGGCCTCGAGCGACTCTGCCTGCTCGATGCCGAGTTCGAGGAAACGCGCTGTCTCCAGCAGCGCGGCGACGGCGCTCGCCTCGTCGCCAGCCGTCACGGCCAGGGCGCCCGTCTGCTTGGAGAGTTTCTCGCCGTTGGCGTTACGCACCACCGGCACGTGCAGGTAGCGCGGCGTCGGGACGCCCAGCACGCGCTGCAGGAAGATCTGGCGTGGCGTGGAATCGAGCAGGTCCGCGCCGCGCACCACGTCGGTGACGCCCTGCTCGGCGTCGTCGACCACCACGGCCAGCTGGTAGGCCCAATAACCGTCGGCGCGCTTGAGCACGAAGTCGCCCGAGTCGCGCGCCAGGTGCTGGGTGACCAGGCCGGCGAAGCGGTCGGTGAAGCTCACCTCGTCCATGCCGGCGTCCGGCATGCGCAAGCGCAGGCTGCGCATGCCGCGGCCTTCGGCCAGGCCAAGGCGGCAGGTGCCGGGATAGATCGCGGCGCCGTCCGGCGCGAAGCCCAGGCGCGAATCGGCGATCTCGCGCCGGTTGCAGCCGCAGGGATAGGTATGGGCGACGATGCGTTCGGCCGCCGCCGCATAGAGATCCTTGCGCCGGCTCTGCCAGACGATCTCGCCATCGGCGTGCATGCCCAGCGCGTCGAGCAGGGCCAGGATGCCTTCCGCCGCGCCGGGCATGCTGCGGCCCTCGTCGATGTCTTCGATACGCACCAGCCAGGCGCCAGCGTGATAGCGCGCGTCGAGGTAGCTGGCCACCGCCGCCACCAGCGAGCCCGCGTGCAGCGGACCGGTGGGCGACGGGGCGAAGCGTCCGATATAGGGTTTGCTCACGGTACTTATTTGTTCAATTGCTGACGAAATCCGGAAGCCGGCTGGCTTGGCACGGACGCCGGATCAGGACTTCGCTTTCTTCGCGCTGTCGTCGATCAGCTTCTTGACCTGGCCATTGACTTCGTTGGGCACCGCCATCGACAGCTGGTAATGCAGGATCTCGAAACCCGTCTTCGTCTTGCGGATCACGCCGCTGGCCATGCAGGGGCCCATGTTCGGGGTATCGAGCAGCTCGTCGAACCAGATGATCGCAGCGTCCGCCGACGCGTACACATTGCGGCGCGTGGCCTTGAAGCTCCACGCGGACTTGCGGTCGAAGTATTTCTTGGCCCAGGCCTTGAACTCGTCGCGCTTCCACAGCTCAGTACGGTCGGTGCCGATATACACGCCGTCCTTGGCCATTTTGTCGAAGTAGGCCATGCGCGCATTGGCCGCGTCCTCGTGCCATTCGTCGACGAAGGCATTGACCTGGCGAGTCAGCTCGGGCTTGGTCTCGGCCTGGGCAATGCCGGACAGACTCAGGAACAGGAAACAGGCGGTGAGGAAGCGCTTCATGGATGTCCTTTATACGGTTGGGATAAGACCGCGAGCATTGTACACATTGAAATGTAACAAATTGTGCAAATGCCCTGCCGTCGAGATTGACGGTGTACATTTGTCAACACCATTACTTTCTCGACTGCAATGAAGCGACTACCGGTCATGATCCTGGGCTTGCTGGTTCTGGCGGGACAAGCACGCGCCGACGCACCCTTGCCTGCGCCTGTGCCGCCGGCGCCGCCCACCGCAGCCGAGATACGCGCGGCGGCGCGCCCGCCGGCGCTGGAAGAAGCCTTGCGGGCCGCCCTCGCCGAGACCGCCGGATCGCCGTCAGACAAGCCGGCAGCCATCTTCGGCGGCGATGCCCGGACGGCCTTCGAGCGACAGTTCCGCGAAGCCAAGGTGCCCTACTGCCTCCATGGCGACGGCCTGAAGCGGCAGCCGACATTCTTCCTCAGCGGCTACATCGCCCTGCCCTTCGTGCTGGTGGCGCGGGCACGGGGCAAGTGTCTCTTTTAGCGGTGCAGTTCGCCGGCCCGCTCGGGCTGGTACTCGATGCCGCGCACGGTGATCCGGACCTGGCCGCCGTCGGGACGCTTCCAGGCAATGCTGGCGCCGACCTTCAGGCCCAGCAAGGCGGTACCGACCGGCGTGAGCACGGACAGCTGCTCGCCGCTGTCGGTCATGTCTTTCGGGTAGGTCAGGGTCAGCGTGACCTCTTCCTCGCTGCCGTCGAAGCTGAAGCGCACGCGCGAATTCATGGTGACGACGTCGGGCGGCATGTCCCAGGGTTCGACCATCTCGGCACGGCCGAGTTCATTGAGCAGCGCATCGCGCGCGTTGGCCTGTGCGGCAGGCAGGCGGTCGAGCACGCGTTCCAGGCGTTCCAGGTCAAGCCACGAGATAGTAATGGACGGTTTCATGTTGTTCTCCAAATAGCGGCCGCTCTCTGGCGGCCATCGACAAAAGGGCGCCACCGGCGTTCTAGGCGCCGACGACGATGTGATGGAGGTCGCTCGGGAGGAAGGCGATTGGCAGGCTGGGCCTGCCCTGTTTCCTCACCGAGCCCAGGAAAGCCAGGCGAGATTACGGGAGGAGTGCACGGCTCGCATGACGGGCGCTGCCGCGCCGCTGCCAATAAGGCAGAAGGCGTGGCGGGTCATGGAGCGGCGTGCGTAAGTCATATGAGGAGTATAGCTTTTGTGACGAGATCGTCAACGGTTGAGACACATTAAGACAATTTGTCGTGTCTTATTTACAACCACAAGTTACCATGAGGCTATTGTAACCTGTTGACCACCTGCGGCTGCGGTCATGACGGAAACCAATGCACGCCGAAGGCCGGAGCCAGGTTTCTACGCAAACCGCCCAATAAAAAAGCGGGCCGCAGCCCGCTTCCTGAAGACGCAGCCCCTGCACGGGGCAGTCCGATTAACGCTTGTCGATCGTCGGCACGTCACGCACCGGCGAACCGACGAACAGCTGGCGCGGACGGCCGATCTTCTGTTCCGGGTCGGCGATCATCTCGTTCCACTGGGCGATCCAGCCGATGGTACGGGCCATCGCGAAGATACCGGTGAACAGCGAGACCGGGATGCCCAGTGCCGACTGCACGATGCCCGAGTAGAAGTCGACGTTCGGGTACAGCTTGCGCGACACGAAGTATTCGTCTTCCAGCGCGATGCGTTCCAGTTCCATCGCCAGCTTGAACAGCGGGTCGTCCTGCAGGCCCAGTTCGTTCAGCACTTCGTGGCAGGTTTCGCGCATCAGCTTGGCGCGCGGGTCGAAGTTCTTGTACACGCGGTGACCGAAGCCCATCAGCTTCACGCCCGAATTCTTGTCCTTGACCTTCTCGATGAAGGCCGGGATGTTCTCGACCGAGCCGATTTCCTTCAGCATGGTCAGTGCGGCTTCGTTCGCGCCGCCGTGCGCCGGGCCCCACAGGCAGGCGATGCCGGCAGCGATACAGGCGAACGGGTTGGCGCCCGACGAACCGGCCAGGCGGACGGTCGAGGTCGATGCGTTCTGCTCGT
>CAMPHU010000312.1 GCA_946886065.1 uncultured Massilia sp.
CCTTCGAGCAGGCTGTCGGCCAGGTCGCGCTTGTGGTGGTGCAGTTCGACGATGCCTTCCTCGATGGTGCCGCGCCCCACCAGGCGGTAGATCGTCACCGGCCGCTGCTGTCCCATGCGATGCGCGCGGTCCGAGGCCTGGTCTTCCACCGCCGGATTCCACCACGGGTCCATGTGGATCACATAGTCCGCCGCCGTCAGGTTGATGCCGACCCCGCCCGCCTTCAGGCTGATCAAAAACAGCTCGCCTTCGCCGGCCTGGAAGGCGTCGACGCGGCGCTTGCGCTCCTGGATCGGCGTCGAGCCGTCCAGGTACTGGTAGGGGATGCCCTTCTTGTCCAGGTACTGGCGGATCAGGGTGAGGTGGTCGACGAACTGGCTGAACACCAGCACCTTGTGGCGGTTCTCCAGCAGGTCGTCCGTCAGGCGGGCAAACGCGGCCAGCTTGCTGCTGGCGATGCCCGCGCCCGGCGCCACCAGCTCCGGATTGCAGACCGCGCGCCGCAGCCGCATCATCTCCGCCAGGATCGCGATCGACTTCTGGCTCTCGGGGGCTTCCAGCGCGGCCAGGGTGTCGAGTGCCTCGCGGCGCAGCGATTCGTAGAGCGAGGTTTCTTCCGCGGTCAGCTCCACCGGCAGCACGATCTCGGTGCGCGGCGGCAGCTCGGTCAGCACCTGCGCCTTGGTACGGCGCAGGAGGAAGGGCGCGGTCAGCCGGCGCAGGCGCGCACGGGCGCCCGCTTCGGCGCGTTTATCTTGGGCTTTCTCGATCGGTCCGGCGAAGCGCAGCTGGAACTGGTCGGCGCTGCCCAGCAGGCCCGGATTGATGAAGCGGAACAGGTTCCACAGCTCGCCCAGGTGGTTTTCCAGCGGCGTGCCGGTGGCCGCCATGCGGAAGTCGCCCTGCAAGGCCATCACCGCCTGCGAGCGCTTGGTGTGCATGTTCTTTACCGCCTGGGCCTCGTCCAGCACGATGCTGTGCCAGCGGCGGCCCGTAAACAGCGGCGCTTCCAGCTGCAGCAGGCCGTAGCTGCTGACGATCACGTCGAAGGGGCCGGCTTCCTCCACCATCGCGCCACGGTCGCCCGGTCCGAACAGCTTCAGGTTCAGGGTCGGCGCGAAGCGCTGGGCCTCGGCGATCCAGTTCAGGCAGACCGAGGTCGGGGCCACCACCAGGGCCGGACCGTTCGGCGCGCGCGTCAGCAGCAGGGCCAGGGCTTGCAGGGTCTTGCCCAGGCCCATGTCGTCGGCCAGGCAGGCGCCCACGCCCCAGTGGGCCAGGCGTCCCAGCCATTCGAAGCCTTCGCGCTGGTAGTCGCGCAGCTCGGCCTGCAGGGTCGAAGGAAGGGGAGGCGTATACGCCTCGGTCTCAGCGATGCGCGCCAGGTGGGCGCGCCAGGCCTCGTCGGTGTCGGCGCGGCCGGCTTCGCGCGCCAGTTCTTCCAGCGAGAAGCTGGCCAGCGCATGCAGGCGCACGCCGTCGCCGTGCAGTTCGCCATACGAGAACAATTCCGTCAGGCGCCGGTGCAGCTCGTCGCTCAGGGCCAGGTATTCGTTGTCGCCCAGGGCCACGAAGCGGCTGCCGCCTTCGCGCAGGCGTTCCAGCAGGGCGCGCAAGTCCATCACGCGCTGCTCGTCGATTACCACTTCGCCGCTGGCCGCGAACCAGTCGCGGTCGCGCCGGATCTGGATGCGCACCGACTTGGTCGTGGCCTTCTTGGAAACGCGGAATTTCTCGCCTTCCGGCCAGCCCACCACGACCTGCGCGGGATCGAGGGCGCGCAGCTGGTCGACCAGCTCCAGGCACAGCAAGGGCTGGCCCAGCAGCCATTCGCCGTGGTCCAGCTCCGCCTGTTCCAGCGCCTGGCAGGCGCCAATCAGCTGGCGCTCGGCCTCGCGCTCGGCGTTCAGGTTGCGCTTCGCCTCCGTGCGCACGCCCGCCACGTCGGCGATCACGTTTTCCGCACCCTCGCCCGGCGCGTAATAGGCGCCGGCGTCCGGCAGCGGGCGCACCAGCACCTGCATGCGCATGCCTTGTTGATAGGGGCGCAGGAGCACGTGCAGGCGCGGATCGGCCGCGACCTGCTCGATGTCGCTGGCGCTGGCGCCGATGTCGGACTGCACGGTGACGATGGCCGAGATGGCGCTGATCGCGCGCAGCACGCGCCGTTCCGCCGCCAGCGGCACTTCCAGGCCTTCGCCGAGGATGGCGGCGATGCGGCGGTGCTCTTCCTTCACGTGCACCAGGCGCAGGCGGGTCGGCGTCTCGCGGGTAACGATCACGTCGCCGTCCTGGTCCTCCAGCGGCGGCTGCAGGGCGATCAGGACGGTGCCGGCGCGCGCCTTCACGAGCAGCTCCGGTTCGCCGGGCAGCAGCTCCACCCGCGTGCCCGGCGAATCCATCCAGAACAGCAGCGGGTGCCCGACCAGCACCGCCAGCGCCTTGCCCAGCTCCAGCTCGAAGCGCACGCTGCTGCTGCCGTAGTAGCGGCGGCCGGCGATGGCGTTTACCGCTTGCAAGTCCTGGGCGGTGAGGAAGTCCAGCTCCTGGCCTTCCTCCGCCAGGCGCTTGAGGCCGACCGCGCGTCCGCGCGTCCAGCCGCCCTGCGCGTCGCGCTTCTGCTCGCGCGGTTCGATTTCCTGCACGCCCAGGTGCGGGTCGTAGCGGATCATCCACACCAGGCGCGACTCGCGCACTACTTCGGCGTTCACGGCCGGCTGCAGGTTGATCAGCGCGTTGAGCTGGCGCTCCCAGGCTTCCTCGCGCTCGAACCAGTGCGCCATGTCGCTGAAGCGGTGTTGGCGGCGCAGTTCGCCGGCGCGCTGTTCGTGGCCCACGTAGCCGAGCTGGCCCAGCAGGCCCGCCAGCTGGGCGGAGACGAAGTCGAAGCCGGCCTGTTCGGACTGTTCCAGCATCTCCTCAAGCTGGGCGCGCTTGCCGGCCAGCTGCTGCAGGCCGAGCCAGTGGTGCATCAGGGCGCGGAACAGGAAGGGTTCCATCAGCATTTCCCAGTTACGCGAGGCCAGGACCTCGGCATCGACGGTGCCGCGGCGGATCTCGCGCAGCATGCTGAGCTGGAACAGGACCGCGTTGTCGGGGCGCTGGACCGCGCGCGTGATGAGCTCGAGCCAGGCGTCGAGCTGCTTCTGGTGCGCGGGCAGGCTGCTGCGCATCAGGCTTGCCAGGTAGAGGTGGGCGCCCAGGCCCGTGAAGGTCGCCTTGCGCTTGCCGGTTTCGCGGCGCAGCAGCTTGAGCGCCGCTTCTGCGCCGGCCAATCCGGCGTCGAGATCGTCGCGCAGCAGGGCGATCACGCTGCGCAGGAACAGGGCCGGCGAATCGGCTACCTCGGCCAGCAAAGCGAGGGCATCGTCCAGCCGGCCGCACAGGATGAAGTGTTCGGCCAGCGCCAGGCGCAGGGCGATCGACGGTTCGCCGTCGGCCGCCTGGCGTTCGGCGGCGGCGCGGATGGCCTGCGCCGCCAGCGGTTCGCGCTGGCAATGCGTGACCAGCACCGCCAGCACGCCGTCGCGCACGCCGCGGTGGATGCGCGCGACAATCTCCGGATGGAAGACGGGGCGCGCGCAGACCTCGACCAGCGGATGCAGGTAGTTGGCTTCGTGGCAGCGCAGGCAGGCGTCCAGCACCGGCGCGACGGCCTCGCTATCCTCGCCGGTGAGCAGGGCGATGCGCAGGAGAGCCAGGCCCTGGCGGTAGCTGCGCAGCATGATGTGTCCCTGCCAGTCGCGCCGGACCGGCGTGGCCTGGACGTAGGCGGCGGAGGCGCGCGCAAACATGCCGTTGTCGAGCGCGCGGTCGAGCACCGCCCAGGCGGCGTCGGGGGCGATCGCCACGCCGCGTTCGCCCGCGTCCACGACCAGTCGCCGTTCGCGCAGGCGTCCCAGCTCCACGGCCCATTGTTCCGGCGGCAGCGTGGCGCCGGCCGCCATCATGTGTTCCAGGATGCGCTGGCGGCCCATCGGCTCGCCGGCCAGCGCCAGCAGCGCCAGGATCAGGAACTCTTCGGCTTCGCTGTCCGCCAGCAGCTCGCGCAGGTCGTCCGCCGTCATGCGTCTCCGAGGTTCTCGATCGCCACCGGAGGCAGGCCGGCGGGAAGAGGCACGCCGAACACGCTCAGGTAGAAGGCCAGTTCCGCTTCCAGGGTGCAGATCACGCTTTCGGCCTTCCTGAAGCCGTGGCCTTCGCCCTCGAGCGTCAGGTAGGCCACCGGCAGGCGGCGCGCGCGCAGCGCGTCGACCATGCTTTCGGACTGCTGCGGCGGCACCACCTTGTCGTCCAGGCCCTGGAAGAAGATCATCGGGTGGCGCAGCTTGTCGGTGTGGTGGATCGGCGAGCGCTCGCGATAGACGGCGTCCGCGCGCTCGGGCGGGGCGATCAGGTACTGGTTGTAGTGCGACTCGAACTTGTGCGAGTCCGCGTCCAGGCCCTTGAGGTCGGACACGCCGTAGTAGCAGGCGCCGGCCTTGAACACGTCGTGGAAGGCGAGGGCGCTGAGCACCGTCAGGCCGCCCGCGCTGCTGCCGCGTACCAGCAGGCGCTCCGGGTCGACCAGGCCCTGGTCCGCCAGGTAGCGCGCGCCGGCCACGCAATCCTCGACGTCGACCACGCCCCATTGGCCCTTGAGCAGGTCGCGGTAGGCGCGGCCGAAGCCCGTGCTGCCGCCGTAGTTCACGTCCAGCACGGCGAAGCCGCGGCTGGTCCAGAACTGGGTAGCCAGCTTGAGCGTGGAGGCGGCCATGCCGGTCGGGCCGCCGTGGCCGATCACGATCAGGGGCGGCAGTTCGCCCGCCAGCGGCGCGTAGCCGGCATTGCAGGGCGGGTAATAGAAGGCGTGGGAAGTGCGCCC
>CAMPHU010000313.1 GCA_946886065.1 uncultured Massilia sp.
GTCGCTGGTGCCTTCGTAGATCTGGCACACGCGCACGTCGCGGTAGATGCGCTCGACCGGGAAGTCCGCCACGTAGCCGTAGCCGCCGAACACCTGCATCGCATCCGACACCACGCGCTCGGCCATCTCGGAAGCGAACAGCTTGGCCATCGCGGCTTCCTTCAGGCAAGGCAGGCCCGCGTCCTTCATCGAGGCGGCGTGCAGGATCAGCTGGCGCGCGGCCTCGATCTTCATCGCCATCTCGGCCAGGCGGAACTGCACCGACTGGTGCTCGAAGATCGGCTTGCCGAAGCTCTCGCGCTCCTTCGCATACGCCAGCGCCGCTTCATATGCCGCGCGCGCCATGCCGACCGACTGCGAGGCGATGCCGATGCGGCCGCCCTCCAGGCCGGACAGGGCGATCTTGTAGCCCATGCCTTCCTCGCCGATCAGGTTTTCAGCCGGAACACGGCAGTTCTCGAACACGATCTGCGCCGTGTCCGAGGAATGCTGGCCCATCTTGTGCTCGATGCCGGCCACGGTGTAGCCCGGGGTATTGGTCGGCACCCAGAAGGCGCTGATGCCCTTCTTGCCGGCTGCCTTATCGGTGACCGCCATGACGATCGCCACATCGCCGTGCTTGCCGCTGGTGATGAACTGCTTGGTGCCGTTGATGACGTACTCGTTGCCGTCGCGGACCGCGGTGGTGCGCAGCGCGGCCGCGTCGCTGCCGGTGTGCGGCTCGGTCAGCGCGAAGGCTCCCAGCATCTCGCCCTGCGCCAGCGGGCGCAGGAAGCGTGCTTTTTGCTCTTCGTTCGCATACATCATGGCGATGCTGCAAACCGGGCAGTTGTTCACCGAGATGATGGTCGAGGTGCCGCCGTCGCCGGCCGCGATTTCTTCCAGCACCAGCGCCAGCGCCACGTAGTCCAGGCCGGCGCCGCCGTACTGTTCCGGCACCGCCACGCCGAAGGCGCCCAGCTGGGCCAGTTCCTTCAGTTCGTCCTTGGGGAAGTAATGCTCGCGGTCCCAGCGGGCGGCGTTGGGGGCCAGGCGCTCCTGCGCATAGCTGCGCAGGGCGTCGCGGATCATCTGGTGTTCTTCGTTCAGAATCATGGTGTCTCGTTCGTTGTGATGGCGTTGTTATGTGACTACCACGGAATCGGAGTCCCGTCGTGGTCCAGGAAGGCGCCGTTGGAAGCGGCGTCCACCTTGGCCAGCGTGGCGCGCAGGTCGCGCACGCTTTCCTCGGGGGTGAGCGGGGCGCCTTCGCCGCCCATGTCGGTCTGCACCCAGCCCGGGTGGAAGGACAGGCAGGTCACGCCCTGCGGTCCCCAGGTGATGGCCGCGTCGGCCAGCACGGAATTGAGCGCGGCCTTGCTGGCGCGGTAGAGCGTGCCTTCGGTGCTGTGGCGCGCGCCGATCGAGCCCATCTTCGAGGACAGCACGGCCAGCTTGCCCCGGGCGGCGCTCAGCAGCGGCGCCACGATCGGGATCAGGCGCATCGCCGCCAGCACGTTGGTGTGCATGACGCTGTCGAATTCCTGCTGGGTCGGAAAGCCCGAATGGACCGGGCCGTAGACGCCGGCCACCAGCCAGGCGGTATCGAGCTTCTCGTCGTCGAGCCGCCAGCCGAGGGCGGCAATGGAATCGGCATTGGTGACGTCGAGCGGGTGGGCTTCGGCGCCCAGCCGCACGAGCGCGTCGCAGTCTTCCTGCTTGCGGGCGGTGGCGATCACGCGCCAGCCGTCCTGCTTGTACTGGCGCACCATCTCGCGGCCGATGCCGCGCGAGGCGCCGAGGATCAATACGGTGGGCATGGAAGACCCCCTGAATAAAGCGATCGTTGTTTGAAGATGCCGGCGGCAGCGCCGCCGGCATCGCCCATTACACCAGCTCGACCGCCATCGCGGTCGCTTCGCCGCCGCCGATGCACAGCGAAGCCACGCCGCGCTTGCCGCCGGTGCGCTTCAGCGCGCCCAGCAGGGTGACGATGATGCGCGCGCCCGAGGCGCCGATCGGGTGGCCCAGGGCGCAGGCGCCGCCGTGGATGTTGACCTTGCTGTGCGGGATGTCGAGGTCGCGCATGGCGGCCATCGGCACCGCGGCGAAGGCTTCGTTGATCTCGAACAGGTCAACGTCGCTCGCCTTCCAGCCGGTCTTCTTGAACAGCTTCTGCATCGCGCCGATCGGGGCGGTGGTGAACAGGTTCGGTTCCTGGGCGTGGGTGGCGTGGCCGATCACGCGGGCGATCGGGGTCAGGCCCAGTTCCTTGGCCTTCGATTCGCGCATCATCACCAGGGCCGCGGCGCCGTCGTTGATCGACGAGGACGAAGCGGCGGTCACGGTGCCGTCCTTCTTGAAAGCGGGTTTCAGCGACGGGATCTTGTCGACCTTGGCCTTCATCGGGCCTTCATCCTTTTCGATCACCAGCTCGCCGGTGCGGGTGGCGACGGAGACCGGCGCCACTTCCCAGGCGAACCAGCCTTCGTTGTTGGCGGCTTGCGCGCGCTTGACCGATTCGATCGCGAAGTTGTCCTGCTCTTCGCGGGTGAACTGGTAGGTGGCCACGCACTCTTCGGCGAAGGTGCCCATCGAACGGCCTTCGCCGGTCTTCTCGTTGCGCGAGTAGGCGTCTTCCAGGCCGTCGAGCATCATGTGGTCGAACATCGGCGCATGGCCGATGCGGTAGCCGCCGCGCGCCTTCGGGATCAGGTAGGGGGCGTTGGTCATCGATTCCATGCCGCCCGCGACGACGATGTCGGCGCTGCCGGCAACCAGCTGGTCATGGGCGAAGATCGCGGCCTGCATGGCCGAGCCGCACATCTTGGACAGGGTCACGGCGCCGGTCGACATTGGCAGGCCGCCTTTGATCAGGGCCTGGCGCGCCGGGGCCTGGCCCTGGCCCGCCATCAGGCAGTTGCCGAAATAGACGTGTTCCACGGCGCCAGGGGCCACGCCGGCGCGCTCCACCGCGGCCTTGATCGCCACCGCGCCGAGGTCGCTCGCCGTTTTCGAGGAAAAATCGCCCTGGAAGGCGCCCATCGGGGTACGGGCGGCGCCAACGATAACGACTGGATCATTCATTGTGTAGGTTCTCCAAATAGGGTGGCGCAGGGGCCACGGTGGGGGTTGCTTGGTGACAGAAACGGATCTGCTGCGGGTAAGGGAATACGTCGTCGACGACGCCTTCCAGGATGCGGTCCTTGTGGGATTGCCAATAGTCGCGGGTCAAAAGATCCGCGTGATGTTGCATGAAATGGTGGCGAATGGCCGGATTTCCAAGGAGGAAGCGGCCAAACTGTTCCGGAAACACGTCGTGCCTGCCGATCGGGTACCAGGGTTCCGAGGCCATCTCGTCCTCTTCGTTGCGCGCGGCCGGGATGTCGCGGAAATTGCAGTCGGTGAGGTACTCGATCTCGTCGTAGTCGTAGAACACCACCCGGCCGTGACGGGTGACGCCGAAGTTCTTGTACAGCATGTCGCCCGGGAAGATGTTCGCGGCGACCAGGTCCTTGATGGCATTGCCGTATTCGACGATACCGTGTTCGACCAGTTCCGGCTTGCCCTGCTCCTGGGCCTCGGACAGGAAGATATTCAGCGGCACCATGCGGCGCTCGATGTAGAGGTGGCGGATGACGATGCATTCGCCCTCGATCTCGACCAGCGAGGGCGCGTACTTCTGCAGTTCGCCGATGAGCTCTTCGGAAAAGCGCGCCAGCGGGAAGGCCACGTTCGAGTATTCGAGGGTGTCGGCCATGCGGCCCACGCGGTCGTGGTACTTCACCAGCAGGTATTTTTCCTTGACCTGGGCGCGCGTGGTCTCCTTCGGCGGCGGATAGAAGTCCTTGATCACCTTGAACACATAGGGGAAGGACGGCAGCTCGAACACCAGCATCACCAGGCCGCGGATGCCGGGGGCGATGCGGAAATAGTCCGAGCTGTGCTTCAGGTGCTGCAGGAAGTCGCGGTAGAACAGGGCTTTGCCCTGCTTTTGCAGGCCGAGGATGGTGTAGATCTCGCTCCTGGCCTTGCGGGGCATGCAGGCGCGCAGGAAGGTCACGTAGGCGGATGGCACTTCCATGTCCACCAAAAAATAGGCGCGCGTGAACGAGAACAGGATGACGATCTGTTCCTGGTCGGTCAGCACGGTGTCCAGCACCAGCTGTCCCTTGCGGTTGTGCAGCACCGGGATCACGAAGGGGTACTCGCGCGCGCCGTTGATGGCGCGGCCGACGATATAGGCGCCCTTGTTGCGGAAGAACAGGCTGGAGAGCACCTGGAACTGCTGGTTCGGTTCGCGCTTGCCGAGGCAAAAGGCGGCGTTCATGCGCTCTTCGACCAGCCGGATGTCGCGGTCGAGGTCGGCGAAAGGGACGTCGAGCTGGAAATTGGTGACGATGCGCCTGAGCGCGAAACGCGGGCCGTCCGCCGCCGGATAGTAGACGCGGTAGGTGGGCTGCGGCTCTTCGGTGTCGATGTACTCGGTCGAGACCACCGGGCGCACGAAGATGTAATCGTTGTGGTAGTAGGTGCGGTGCAGGATCTGGCAGCTGACCGAGTTGAAGAAGGTCTCGGCCAGTTCCGGCTGCTTGTGGCCGGCGAGCAGGCCGATGTAGTGCAGCTTGATCTCGCGCCAGACGCGGTCGGTCAGGTCTTCGGGGGCGTAGTCGTCCTCGAGGGCGTGCACGCATTCCTGCACGCGCTGGTCGTAGAAACCGATGCGCTCGCGCGCGGCTTGCTGGGCGGTTTTCCAGTCGGCTTTTTCAAACAGGCGCTTGGCCTGCTGGCTGGCCTGGCGGAACAGGCGGTAGTGCTTGTCGAAGCCGTCCAGGATG
>CAMPHU010000314.1 GCA_946886065.1 uncultured Massilia sp.
CGATTTCCTTCCAAATTATCCCGGACAGCAGTGCGCGAAGGCGGGGATGACGTTGCTTATTGCGTGGCTTTGTAAGCGTTGCGGCTTCGGTCAGTCCACCTGCACCACCATCAATCCGGCGCGCAGCCCTACCCGCACGTCCGGATTGGGAAACACGACCAGTTCCTGCTCATGCTTCACGGTGTACACGGTATCGCCATCGACCGCAATCACCTCGCCTTTGTTCAGCGCGGTGAAATTCCAGGTCTCGCGCCCGACGTTCATGCTGAACTTGTCCGACAGCTTGACCACTTCCTGCACCTGCTTGAACACGCGCGGCGAGCGTTCGGTCGGACCCGCGGGCTGCCCGCGCAGCAGGCGTGCCAGCGCCGCGGACGCATCGGCGAACTGCGACAGATCGTTGCTGCCCAGCGTGCCCACCCGTCCCAGCTCGACCGTGCTGCCGGCCGCGCCGTGGTGCTCCGAGCTGTAGTAGCTGTAGGTGCCGGCGGACTTCGGATTCATGATGACAGCCTCGATCCCGGCCTCCCCCAGCCACTCGATCAGCGCCTTGCGCGGACCGTCCGCGATCAGTTCCGGCACGATCGCGAACATCGGATAGTGCGAGGGACGGATCGCGGTATGCAGGTCCAGGTGCCAGCGCTGCGGCCCCGCCCCTTCGAAGAAGGCGACGGTCGCGGCGATCAGCACGTCGGCCCGCACCGCTTCCGCCGTGCCGGCCAGCGAACCGCGCTCCGCACGGAACATGCGGTTGAGGTCCGCGTCGATGAAGCGCTTGCCCGCCGCGATCGCGTCGATGTTCCCGACGCACAGCATCAGGTCCACCGCCAGCTCTTGCGGCGCGCGCGACAGCGCTTCGATGACGTAGGCCGTCATTTCGATCGGCCCGGTCTCGTCGCCATGCACGCCGACCGACACCAGCACGCCGGGGCGCGCCGCATCAGGCGCGGCGCCCTTCACCGTGAGGATGCCGGGCGCCGGCAGGCCGACCCGGAAACCCGCTTCCGAAAAGCGCTGCGCGACCGTGCCGAAGTCCGCTTCGGCCAGGGCGCGCACCGCTTCCGGCAGCGCAGGGATGCCCGCGGTGCTCATCGCTCAGGCAGCCAGGCGCTCGGGGCTCGAGCCTTCCGACAGCGCCCACACGTCCAGCATCGCCTGCTCCAGGTCGAGCGGCTGGGCGTAGCCGGTCAGGCCGTGCTCGCGGGTCACTTCGCCCACGGCCGCCAGCGCATCGCCGCTCTTGCCGGCACGCTCGATCACCTGCAGCAGCAGGCGCTGCTGGGCGCGGCGCAGCGACTGCATCGCGTAGTTGCGCAGCTGTTCCTGCGACTTGCTCTGCGCCGGCAGCTTGAGGCCGCGCTCCAGCGTGTCGATACCGGCCTGCTGGCGCAGCGCCATGCCGACCTGCAGGAACTGGGCCAGGCTCATGCCGCCCGGACGCTGCACCGACACGGCCGCGAACAGGAAGGTCGCCAGCGACTCGATGGTCTCGACCGCCTTCCATGCCGCGGTGAACGGGGCCGGCAGGCCGGTATGGCCGTCGGCTTCCGAACGCTGCGGGGTCAGGCTGCGCAGCTGGTCGGCCTGGCCGAACAGCGACGACAGTTCCGACATGCCGTCGGCGCCCGCCGGCAGGGACAGCACGCCTTCGATCACGGCGCGCATCAGGCCGCGGGTGCGGCTGTCGACCGCCATCGAGACGTCACGCGGCACGTTCAGCGCATCGGCGTCCAGGGCGTCGAACACCGGCGCCAGGTGCAGCGAGGACCAGGCGCGGGCCCAGGCCTTCACCACTTCGGTTTCGTCGACGCGGTGCTCGGCGGCCAGGTCGCGCAGCATCAGCGGACCGCAGCGGTTGACCGCCTCGTTGGCCAGCACGGTCGCCAGGATGGCATTGGCCAGCGGGTGGTCCAGCGGGTCGCGGGTGGCGACCAGCTGCGCCGGGAAGTAAGGACGCAGCAGCGAATCGGCCCACGACTCGGAAGTCAGGTCCAGCGCCGACAGGGTGCGCTTAAAGCGGTTCTTCACGTTCGCCACCACCACCGCCAGTTCCGGGGCGGTCAGGCCCAGGCCCAGTGCCTTGCGGCGCTGCAGCTCGGCGTCGCTCGGCAGCTGCTCCAGCTCGCGGTTGACGGCGCCTTCCGATTCCAGGTTGGTGATCAGGGCGGCGTAGCCGTCCACCACCGAGGCGCTGGCCTGGGCTTGCGCTTCGCGGGTCAGCAGGTGGGTCTGCAGCGTGTTGTCGCGCAGGACCAGGTCTTCCACGGCGCCGGTCATTTCGTTCAGGACGCGGTTACGGTCCGCTTCCGGCAGCTTGCCTGCGTTGACTTCGGTGTCCAGCCAGATCTTGATGTTCACCTCGTGGTCCGAGCAGTCCACGCCGGCCGAGTTGTCGATCGCATCGGTGAAGATGCGGCCGCCGCTGAGTGCGAACTCGATGCGGCCGGCCTGGGTCGCGCCCAGGTTGCCGCCTTCGGCCACCACCTTGCAGCGCAGTTCGTTGCCGCTGACGCGGATGCGGTCGTTGGCGCGGTCCTTCACCTGGGCGTGGGTCTCGTTCGAGGCCTTGATGTAGGTGCCGATGCCGCCGTTGTAGAACAGGTCGACCGGGGCCTTCAGGATGCGGTGCATCAGCTCTTCAGGCGACAGCGAGGTTTCCTCGATGTCGAGGACAGCACGGATCTCCGGCGAGAGTTCGATCGAACGGGCCGAGCGCGGGAACACGCCGCCGCCCTTCGAGATCAGGCCCTTGTCGTAGTCTTCCCACGAGGAGCGCGGCAGCGCGAACATGCGCTGGCGTTCCTTGAACGAGACTTCGACGTCCGGTGCCGGATCCAGGAAGATGTGGCGGTGGTCGAAGGCGGCCACCAGCTTCAGCTGGCGCGACAGCAGCACGCCATTGCCGAACACGTCGCCCGACATGTCGCCCACGCCGACCATGGTGATCGGGGTGGTGTTCATATCGTGGCCCAGTTCGTAGAAGTGGCGCTTGACCGCTTCGAACGCGCCCTTGGCGGTGATGCCCATCTTCTTGTGGTCGTAGCCGTTCGAGCCGCCCGACGCGAAGGCGTCGCCCAGCCAGAAGCCGCGCTGGACGGCGATGCTGTTGGCGATGTCGGAGAAGGTCGCGGTGCCCTTGTCGGCCGCCACCACCAGGTAGGGGTCGTCCTGGTCGAAGCGCACGGTATTCTCCGGCGGCACGATGGCGCCGCGCACGCGGTTGTCGGTCACTTCCAGCAGGCTGGCGATGAACAGGCGGTAGACTGCTTCGCCCTCGGCCGCCACCACGTCACGCGGTGCGTCCTTCGGCATCTGCTTGCACACGAAGCCGCCCTTGGAGCCGGCCGGCACGATGACCGCGTTCTTGACCATCTGCGCCTTCACCAGGCCCAGCACCTCGGTGCGGTAGTCTTCCATGCGGTCCGACCAGCGCAGGCCGCCGCGGGCGACCGGGCCGCCGCGCAGGTGCACGCCCTCGAAACGGCGCGAGAACACGTAGATCTCGCGGTACGGACGCGGTTCCGGGGCCAGCGCCAGGTTGCTGGTGTCGACCTTGAAAATCAGCTTTTCGCCGTCGTTCTGGAAGTAGTTGGTGCGCACGGTCGCCATGCACAGGTCGACCAGGGCAGCCATGATTTCTTCGGTGTCGGCGTGGTTGACCGCCGACAGGCCGGCCTTCAGGGCGGCCAGCTTGGCGGTGCCGGTCGCGCGCTCGGACTCGCCCAGCTTCGGATCGAAGCGCAGCAGGAAGCCGGTGACGAATTCCTTCACCAGGGACGGCTGGGTGCGCAGGGTTTCGGCCATGTAGCGCACCGAGAACTTGGAGCCCAGCTGGCGCCAGTAGCTGATGTAGGCGCGCACCAGCTGCACTTCGCGCAGCGACAGGCCGCCTTCGATGGTCAGGCCGTTCATGCGGCCGTCTTCGGCTTCGTTGTTGAACAGCGCGGTGAACAGCTCTTCTGCCACTTCCACGATGCCCGGCTTGATCAGCTTGGCGCCGCTTTCGTCGTCCACGGCCAGCGCGGTCACGTTGTGGCGCGCGCCGTCGGCGGTCTTGATCGACCAGGTCTGCTCGCGGTCGACGGCGATGCCGGCGTTCTGCAGCGCCGGCAGGATGCGCGACAGCGAAGGCACGTTGTCGCTCGAGTACAGGCGGATCGAGGCGTCTTCGCCATTGCCGCCGCCGGTTTCGATGCGCACGGTCACGCGGCCGGCGTGGCCGTTCTTGAGCACGGCCTGCAGGTCGCGGAAGGCGGTTTCCGGCGCGGTCGCGGTGACGAAGCTGACCGGCAGGTTGGCGCCGAGCTTGCGCAGGGTGCTGCGCTGGGCGCTGTCGTCCATGCCGTTGGTCAGGACGGAGAAGCGATCATGCCAGCCGTCCAGCACATTCAGCAGCGGCTGCTGGATATCGGTTTCCAGGTCCAGCGGGTAGCGGGCGGCGTGGGCGATCAGGTAGACGCGGGCCAGCGGGCCGTCCGCGATCAGCGGCTGCACGCGCACTTCGCGCGCGCCCGAGCTGTCCTGCAGGGCCTGGGCCAGGCTGGAGCCCACGGCGGCGCTGTAGCGCTCGCGCGGCAGGTAGACCAGCACGTTCAGGTGGCGGCGGTAGACGTCGCGGCGCGCGAAGACCTTCGGGCGCGGCTGCTTGTACAGCGACACCACCGAGCTGCACACCTGGGCCAGCCATTCCGGCTCGGCTTCCAGGGCTTCGGTGCGCGGCAGCGATTCGAGGATCTCGACGAACTTCTCGGCGCGGAAGCCTTCCTGGCGCACGCCGGCGATCGACAGCACCTTGGCGA
>CAMPHU010000315.1 GCA_946886065.1 uncultured Massilia sp.
TGGCGGCCGTGCGCGCGCTGCCAGCCGATCACCGCCTGGGAAAAGCCCGGGTCGGCGAGCTCCTCGAGGTGTTTCATGTTCCCATCCCTCACGCCGCCGCCCTCCGTGCCGGCGCATCGGCATCCAGGCTGGCGTTCACGCGCCCGGCCATGTCGGCCAGGCAGGCGCGGGTGCGCTCCAGCTCGGCCTGGCTGGCCTCGAAGGCGGCGATCTTCTGCTCCAGGCTGTCGGTGGCGTCGTGGATGCGCTGGATCGAGGCCTGGCGGTGGCGCAGCTGGTCGCGGTGCTGGCGGATCTGCGCTTCCAGCGGCGCCATGATCACCTTCAGCCAGTTTTCCGCATCCAGGTTGGCGGCGCGGAAGGCGCGCCGCACGCGCGAGGCGATCGAATCGAAGAAGCGTTCCAGCAGCGCCGCGCGGCTGCTGAACAGCAGGGTGGCGGTGCCGAACTGCTTGTCGAACAAGGCTTCGATCTGGTCGATCTCGTCGCGGTAGCGCGCCAGCGAAAGGCTCATCGGCAGGTTCAGCGACAGGCCATGCTCGGCCGAGAACTTGCGGTACATGGTCTCCATCATCGCGCCGATCTCGCCGACCTTGGCCTGCGAGGCGTCCAGGCTGGCGCGCAGCAGCTCGAAATAGGTGCGCACCGGGGCGCGCATGCCGGTGGCGAAGCGCGCCGCCTGCATCGCCGCGCGCACGGAATCGGTCTGCTCCTGCACCACGTCCATGCCCAGGGTCGTGTACAGCTCCGTCGACAGGCGCGCGAACACCGCGCGCGTGCCCTGCAGCTTGAACAGGCTGGCGTCGAATTCCTTCTTTTCCGCCTCGACCCGGCGCACCATGTGCGCGATCACGCCCTGGTTCTTGCCGCGCAGGCTTTCCAGCTCGTGCTGCTGCTCGACCAGGTCGCGCAGGCGTGCGCCGGCCAGCGCCTGCTGGCCGGCCAGCAGGGCGTCGAGGTCGGCGCGCAGCTGGCGTCCGATGATCTCCTTGCGCGCCGGGATCAGGTCGTGGAACAGCGCCGCTTCCAGCGCGCCCAGGCGGCTCTTCTCGAACAGGGCCATGTCGCCGTTGATCTTGCCGACCAGGGCCTTCTGCGCCGACACCGGATACACGCGCGCCGTTTCCAGGCCCAGCAGCTGGGCCACGCCGCGCTGCTGGCGCGCGATCTCGGCCTCGTTGTCCTCGCTGGATTTCAGCTCGTCCCACATGGCGTCGATCTTGTTCAGCACCGCCAGGCGGCCCGGCCCCGCGCCGATGTGGGTGCGCCAGACGTCGATGTCGCTCTTGGTCACGCCGGTTTCGGCGGCCAGGATGAACAGCACCGCGTGCGCGTTCGGGATCAGGTTCAGGGTCAGTTCCGGCTCGGTGCCGATGGCGTTCAGGCCCGGCGTGTCGAGGATCACCAGCCCCTGCTTGAGCAGCGGATGGGGCAGGTTGATGATGGCGTGGCGCCATTGCGGGATCTCGACCGTGCCGTCCTGGGCCAGGCCGGCGGCCAGGTTTGGCTCGGCCGGGTCGTACAGGCCGTAGCGTTCGGCTTCCGCGGGCGGAACCTGGCGGGTCTGGCTGACCTGGCGGAAGGCCTCGATCATGCGCTCCGGCGCATCGAGTTCCAGCGGCAGCAGGGTCCAGGCGCCGGCGTCCTCGCGGAAGTCGCTGGTCGACAGCTGCTGGGCGCGGGTCTCGATCGGCAGCAGGCGGATGCAGGGCGGCAGGGCCGGATCCCACAGCAGCTCGGTCGGGCACATGGTGGTGCGCCCGGCGCTGGACGGCAGGATGCGCTGGCCATAATCGGAGAAGAAGAGGGCGTTGATCAGCTCGGTTTTACCGCGCGAGAATTCGGCCACGAAGGCGACCGAGAGCCGGTCGTCGCGCAGGCGCGCCAGCGCGCGGGCCAGCTGCTGCTCGCCGGCGCCGTCGATCAGCGCCGCATCCTGCAGCGCCGCGCCGTAGCTCTCCAGCGCGGACGCCACGAGCGCGCGCCACGCTCCATACTGTTGAAAATCCTGCATCTGTTGCCTGCTTAGTAATACTTCACTGCGAAATGCTTGCCTAGCGCTGGCACTGCGCGCAATAGAAAGTCGAACGCTGGCCTTGCTTGATCTGGCGAACCGGCGCCCCGCAGTTGCGGCAAGGCACTCCAGCACGATCATAGACGAAATATGTCTGCTGGAAATATCCAGATTGACCGTTTACCGCAATAAAGTCACGCAGGGTGGAGCCGCCCTGCACGATGGCGGCGGCCAGGATCTCCTTGATGGCCTCGGCCAGCTTGTCGTAGCGCGCCCGGCTGATGCGCGAAGCGGGCGTCTTCGGGTTGATCCCGGCGCGGAACAGGCTTTCGCAGGCGTAGATGTTGCCGACCCCGACCACGATGTCGCCGGCCAGCAGCACCTGCTTGATCGGCGCCTTGCGGCGGCGCGTCTCGCGATGCAGCAGGGCGCCGGAAAATCCTTCGCCCAGCGGTTCCACGCCCAGTCCGCGCAGCAGTTCGTGCTCGTCCAGCGGCCCCTGTTCCTTGCCGTGCCAGAGCACTGCGCCGAAGCGGCGCGGGTCGTGCAGGCGCAGCACCTGGCGGCCTTCCGGGCCATTCACCACCAGGTCGAAGTGGTCGTGCTTGCGCGGCTCGATTCCCGGAGGCAGCACGCGCAGATGGCCGGACATGCCCAGGTGCACGATCAGGGTGCCGTGCTCGAAGCCGATCAGCAGGTATTTGCCGCGGCGGTCGGTGTGCGTGATGCGGCGTCCGGCCAGCAGTTCCGACAGGCCCGGCGGGAAGGGCCAGCGCAGGCCCTCGCGGCGGAACACCGCCTGCTCGACGACGCGGCCTTCGATATGGGGAGCGACACCGCGCCGGGTGACTTCTACTTCTGGCAATTCGGGCATGGGGGAGGGGATTCGTGTAAAGTCTGTGCAGTAGAGGAAGCTCGAAAACCGTCGCGAGCGGCAACAATGTTGGCCGAGTAGCGCAGCTGTACGAGAGTACAGCGAGCAACGCAGGCCGACAGTGCAACGCGCAGCAGGTTTTGCGAGGTCCCGAGAGCGGCGAGCCGATGGAGCCCCGGTGGCGGAGCCGGCTTGAGCGTAGAATCAGACATCATCTCAGACCGTGGACTTGCTTTGAAAAACGCTTTCGTCATTGTAACCCTGTCCGGCCTCCTGACGGCGTGTGCTGTCGCGCCGCAACAGCAGCCGGCGGCGCCTGCCCAGGAGGAAACGGTCCCCCTCGCCCAGGAGCAGGCGGAAGATCTTGCGCTGGACGAGGAAGAAGCCCTGGCCAAGGCGCGCGCCGAACTGGAAGCGCGCCTGCCTAAGGTCGAGCTCAGCAGCACCATGCTTTACCAGCTGATGAAGGCCGAGTTCGAATTCCGTACCGGCGAATGGCAGGGCCCTTACCTGACGATGCTGAGCCTGGCCCAGCAGACCCGCGACCCGCGCCTGGCGCGCCGCGCCGCGGAAATGGCGGTGGCCGCCAAGCAGGCCGACGACACCCTGGCCGCGGTGCGCCTGTGGCACGACCTGGATCCGGAATCCGAGGAAGCCACCCAGTATTTCGTCGGCATGGCCGTCAGCTCCGAGAACATCGCCGATATCGAGCCGATCTTCGAACAACGCCTGCGCGAGGCGACGCCCGCGCGGCGCGGGCTGTTGATGTTCCAAATGCAACAACTGCTGAGCCGCGCCAAGGACAAGGACGCCGCCGGCGCCATGCTGGAACGCCTGATCGCGCCCTACGGCAACACCATGGAAGCGCGCATCGTGCGTGCGCAGATGGCCTTGAGCCGCGGCGACAAGCCCGCGGCCCAGCAGGAAGCGCGCGCCGCGCTCGTGGCCAAGCCCGATTCCGAGATCGCGGCCCTGATGCTGGCCCAGACCATCGAGGACGAAGACCAGGTGATGGCGCTGCTGGACCAGTTCCTGAAGAACAACCCGAAGGCGCGCGACGTGCGCGCGGCCCGTGCGCGCATCCTGGTCAACCGCAAGGACTATCCGGCTGCGCGCCAGGAATTCGAGGTCTTGCTGAAGGACCAGCCCGACAACGTGGCCCACCTGTACGCGCTCGGCATCCTGGCCACCCAGATGAACGACGCGGCCGGCGCGGAAAGCTATTTCACCCGCTTCGTCGAAGTGCTGGGCCGCAATCCCGACGACGAGCGCGACCCGTCGCGTGCGCTGCTGATCCTGTCGCAGCTGGCGGAGGAGCGGGGCGACCTGGCCGGCGCCCTCCAGTGGCTCGACAAGGTGCCGGACGGCACCGACCCGCAGACCCTGTTCAGCACCAAGCTGCGCCGCGCCCATGTGATCGGCAAGCAGGGCGACCTGACCAGCGCGCGCCGCTTGCTCGGCAGCCTCAAGACCGAGGATGCGGCCCAGGCCGCCCAGGTGGCCGTGGCCGAGTCGCAGCTGCTGCGCGACGCCGGCCGCACCCTGGAGGCCTACACGCTGATGGAAGCGGCCGCCAAGCGCTATCCGAAGAATCCCGACCTGCTGTACGACTTCGCGCTGCTGGCCGAGAAGATGGGCCGCGTGGACGTGATGGAAAAGCAGCTGCGCGAAGTGATGGCGCAGGCGCCGGACAACCACCACGCCTACAACGCCCTCGGCTATTCGCTGGCCGAGCGCAACGTGCGCCTGCAGGAAGCCTATGGCCTGATCGCCAAGGCCATGGAAATGGCGCCGGGCGATCCCTTCATCATGGACAGCATGGGCTGGGTGCACTACCGCCTGGGCAACCTGGACGAGGC
>CAMPHU010000316.1 GCA_946886065.1 uncultured Massilia sp.
GTGCACATCAGTTCCGCCTCGACCGCGACCTTGCCGTCGACGCTGGCCACCGCCTTGTACTTCCAGATGCCGCGCGAGGTGCGCAGGATCTCGACGTCCATCTTGAGCTGGTCGCCCGGCTCGACCGGGCGCTTGAAGCGCACGCCGTCGATGCCGACGAAGTAGACCACCGAGTTCTCGTCCGGCTTGACGCCCATGGTCATGAAGGACAGGATCGCGGCGGTCTGGGCCAGCGCCTCGACCATCAGCACGCCCGGCATCACCGGCTTGTGCGGGAAGTGGCCGTTGAAGAATTCCTCGTTGACGGTCACGTTCTTGATGGCGGTGATGGTCTTGCCCAGTTCGTAGTCCACGACGCGGTCAACCAGCAGCAGCGGATAGCGGTGCGGCAGGTATTCCTTGATCTGGGTGATGTCGAGGATTTTGGATTCAGTCGTCATTTTTGTTCTGTCAGTGTTTTGATTGTCTTTTCAAGCGAACGGATTTTCTCGCGCATCGCGCCCAGGTTGCGCACGATGGCGGCGGAACGCTCCCATTCGGCGTTCTTGGCCAGCGGATAGAAGCCGGTGTACTGGCCCGGTTCGAGCACCGAGCGCGACACCATGCTGCCCGAGGAGATATGGACGTTGTCCGCGATTTCCAGGTGGCCCAGCACCATGGCCGCGCCGCCGAAGGTGCAATGCTTGCCGATCCTGGCGCTGCCGGCCACGCCCACGCAGCCCGCCATCGCGGTGTGCGCGCCGATGTGGCAGTTGTGGCCGATCTGGATCTGGTTGTCGAGCTTGACGCCGTCTTCGATGACGGTGTCGGCCAGCGCGCCGCGGTCGATGCAGGTGTTGGCGCCGATGTCGACGTCGTCGCCGATCAGCACGCGCCCGGTCTGCGGGATCTTGATGTAGACGCCGCCCTCGACCGCGAAGCCGAAGCCGTCGGTGCCGATCACGGCGCCCGAGTGAATGATGCCGCGCGCGCCGATGCGGCAGCGCGCATGGAAGCTCACGTTGGCGAAGAAGTGCGTGCCCTCGCCCACGCTCGCCTCGCGCCCGATGTAGCAGCCGGCATCGATCACCGCGTGGGCGCCGATCACGGCGTGCTCCCCGATCGTCACGTTGGCGCCGATGTGGGCCGTGGGATCGACCACGGCGCTGTCGGCCACGACGGCGCTCGGGTGCACGCCTGCCGCCGGCACGTCCTCGCTCAGCGAGACGAAGTACTGCGCAGTGCGGGCGAAGTAGGCGTAGGGGTTGGTGGTGACGATGCGCGCGCCTTCATAGGTCGCGGCCACGGTCGGGTCGTCCAGCGGCGACAGGATCAGGGCCGCCGCCTGGCTCTGCGCGGCCAGGGCGCGCAGCTTGCTGTTGCTGAGGAAGCTGATGTGCGAAGCGCCGGCGCTGTCCAGGGGAGCGATCGCTTGAACCTCGAGGTTCGGGTCGCCCGCCAGTTGTCCGCCGAAGCGCTCGACCAAATCGCCTAGTCGAATGCCCATCTCGGTCTTTCCTGTATTAGTGAAACAAAATGTCAGTCAATGCGCGCGCATCACTTCGAAGAGTCGAGCAGCTTCAGGATCTTGTCCGTGATGTCGATGCGCGGGCTCACCCAGGCCGCCTCGGCCAGCACGGCGTCCAGCCTTTCCTCGGCCGCCACCTGCTCCAGCAGCTTGTAGGCCTTCTGGGCGATCGCGGCGCGCTCTTCGTTCTTGCGCTGCATGAGGTCTTCCTGGAACAGGTTGTGCATCCGCTTCCAGTCGGCTTCCATGTTGATCAGGTCGCGCGTGCGGCGGTTGCGTTCGCCCTCGCCGAGCGAATTGGCCTCGTTCTCGAACTTCTTGCGCGCCGCGGTGAAGCGCTCCGCCGCCTCCTCGACCGCCTTCTGGCGGCTGGAGAACTCGGCGGCCAGCTTGGCGTCGGCGGCCTTGGCCATCTTCGATTCCGTCATCAGGCGCTCGGTGAACACGAAGCCGATGCGGCCGGAAGGAGCCTGGGCCTGGGCCTGCGCCTGCGCCTGCGCCAGCGGCGCGGCGCACAGCGCGGCCACCAGCAGGCCGCGTGGCAGCGAGGCAATCAGATTTTTCAGCATAAGTCTCTCGCAATCCTGGTTTTCGGTACGCCCTTGCGCCGCTCGGTCAGAAACCGGTGCCCATCTGGAACTGGAAGCGTTCCAGGCGGTCGCCCGGGAGGGCGTTCAAAGGCTTAGCATAACTCAACTTGAGCGGACCCACCGGGGAAATCCAGGACAGGCCGATACCGGCCGAGTAGCGGAATTCCGATGGGCGGATCTTCGCTTCTTCCTGGAACACCTGGCCGCCGTCGAGGAAGGTGAACCAGCGCAGGCTGCGGTCGGTGCCGCTGCCCGGGAACGGGAACTGCAGTTCCGCATTGCCGATCACGCGCTTGGAGCCGCCGATCGCGTCGTAGAAGGTCGGGTCGACCACGCCCAGCGACGAGCTCTCGTAGCCGCGCACCGAACCGATGCCGCCGGCGTAGAAGTTCTTGAAGACCGGGTAGTTGTTGCCGCCGATGCCCTTGCCGTAGTCGAACTCGCCGCGCAGGGCCAGGGTCATCCAGCGGGTGAGCGGACGATACCACTGGTGCTCGTACACCATGCGGTAATACTTGGCGTCGCCGAGGGCGTCGATCTCGAGGTTGGCGCGCTGGTAGCGGCCGCGGGTCGGGGTCACCGCGCTGTCGCGGGTGTCGCGGCCCCATGCCACGGTCAGCGGAATCGCATTGGTGGTGGCCTTGCCGATGCCGTCCGCCGGGCCGCCGTTCTGCGACACGAAGGTACGGTACAGGACCGGCGAGGTGCCGTCGGTCTCGATCTGGGTGCGTTCCAGGCCCGCGCCGAAGTAGACGGTATCCGATTCCGAGAACGGCACGCCGAAGGTCAGGTTGCCGCCGGTCTGGCGCACGGTGAAGGAACCGACGTTCAGCGCCGGCGGACGCGAGGTGCGCAGGTAGAGCTGGAAGGCGCGCGAGATGCCGTCGTCCGTGAAGTACGGGTTGGTCTGCGAGAACGCGATCGTGCGGTTGTACTTGCTGGTGTTCAGTTCCAGGCCCACGGTATTGCCCGAGCCCGCGAAGTTGGCCTGCGAGATCGAGGCCGTGAAGGTGAACTTCTCGGCCTGCGAGAACGCACCGCCGATCATGAAGTTACCGGTCGGCTTTTCCTCGACCACGATGTTGACGTCCACCTGGTCCGAGGTGCCCGGCGACTCCGGCGTCTCGACCTTCACTTCCTTGAAGTAGCCGAGGCGGTCGACGCGGTCGCGCGAGAGCTTGACGCGGTTGGCGTCGTACCACGAGCTTTCGAACTGGCGGAACTCGCGGCGGATCACTTCGTCGCGGGTCACGGTATTGCCCGAGATGTTCATGTGGCGCACATAGGCGCGCTTGCCCGGGTCGACGAAGAAGGTAAAGGCCACTTCGCGCTTCGCGCGGTCGATCTCCGGATTCGCGGTCACGTTGGCGAAGGCGTAGCCGAAGGTGCCGAGGCGGTCCGCGATCAGCTTGTTGGTGGCTTCCTGGGCCTCGCCCGAATAGGTCTTGCCCGGCTGGAGGATGATCAGCTTTTCCAGCTCCGCCTCGCGGCCGAACATCTCGCCGTCCAGCTTCACGCTCTTGACGGTGTACTTCTCGCCCTCGGTGATGTTGATGGTGAGGTAGATGTCCTTCTTGTCCGGGGTGATCGACACCTGGGTCGATTCCACGTTGGCTTCCAGGTAGCCGTGGTTCAGGTACCAGGACTTGATGGTCTCCAGGTCGCCGGTCAGCTTCTGCTTGGAGTACTGGTCGGCCTTGGAGTACCAGGTGAACCAGCCCGAGGTCGAGAGCTGCAGCAGTTCGCGCAGTTGCTTGTCCGAGAAGGACTTGTTGCCGACGATGTTGATGCCCTTGATCTTGGCGACGTCGCCTTCGTCGACGTTGAACATGATCGTCACGCGGTTGCGCTCGATCGGGGTGACGGTGGTGGTGATCTTGACGCCGTACAGGCCGTGCGACAGGTACTGGCGCTTGAGCTCCTGCTCCGCGCGGTCCACCGAGGCCTTGTCGAAGATCTTGGTCTCGCCGACGCCGATTTCCTTCAGCGCCTTGACCAGCATGTCCTTTTCGAATTCCTTGGTGCCGGTGAAGTCCACGGTGGAGATCGCCGGGCGCTCCTCGACCAGCACCACCAGCACGCCGTTTTCCTCTTCCAGGCGGATGTCCTTGAAGAAGCCGGTCGCATACAGGGCCTTGATCGCCGCGGTCGCCTTGCCGTCGTCGAAGGTCTCGCCCACGCGCACCGGCAGGTAGCTGAACACGGTGCCCGCTTCCGTGCGCTGGATGCCTTCGACCCGGATGTCCTTGACGACGAACGGGTTGACGGCCAGCGCATTCCCGGCGCACAGGGCCAGCACGGCTGCGCCGATCAGGCTGCGACGGATGAACGGCAGGGCAAAACGATCTGGTTGTGATTTCATTGGCTGGATCAAAGGGTCAGTCATTTGGACAACGATACATATTCTTTTGCCGGTGCATTCAAGCGCGCGCTAGGTCGCTGCTAGAACAGCCGCACCAGGTCATTGAAGACGGCGAGCGCCATCAGCATGAGCAGCAGGCCGACCCCGGCGCGCTGTGCGAATTCGCCGACTCGCGCTGGGAGGGGACGCCCGGTCAAAACTTCCAGCGAATAATACAGTAAATGGCCACCATCCA